>DASQNO010000105.1:0-27070 GCA_035644935.1 Sphingomonadaceae bacterium | reverse complement strand
CGGGCCGATATCCACCGCCTTGCCGGTGACCACGAAGGGCATGACATAGGCCTGGAAGCGTTCGGACCAGGCGACCCACTTGCCGTCGGGGGAGACGGAGAACTCCGCCGCGTTCTGGCTGATCAGGTGCGTGCGCTCGTCGTTACGGTTGATGCCGATCGAGCGGAGCGAACGCTTCTGTTCCGCCTCGTTGGCCATGTAGAACAGGCGGTCGTTCGCGGCGCCGAAGTGCGGCAGCGTGCCGCTTTTGGTCACCAGCCGCGGCGTGCCGCCGGCGGTCCGCACAACGTGCAGGCCCGTGTCCTTGCCCCACATAGCGGAGGTCAGAAAGCCGTCGCTCGCCTTGCGATAGGCGATGCTGTTGCCATCGGGTGAGAAGCTCGGTTCGACGTAATGGCCAGGCTTGGGCGTGATCTTGCGCCCTTCCCCGCCGCCCGCAGGCACGACGCGGATCGCGCCCAGGTCCTTGTCCGACCAGGTCGCATAAACAATCGACCGGCCGTCGCGCGACCAACTGGGGTAGAGCTCGAAGTGATCGGACTGGCGCGTCAGCCGACGTGGGCTTCCGCCCGCGACGTCGCGAATCCACAGGTGGCCCAGCGCTTCGAAGACGACGCGGCGGCCGTCCGGCGAGACTTCGGCGAAGCGCAGCATCTTTGTGTCGAACGTGCGCGGCGCGACCTCCACCGGAAAGCGCACCGCCTCCTCGATGCGGCGGGTGCCTGCGACGCGGAACGGAATGTCTCTGACGGCCTTGGATGCGACGTCGACGCGCTTTATCCCGCCCCCGGCCCAGAACACGACCGACCGGTTGTCGGGCGTCCAGCTCATCCCCGGATAGACGCCGTGCACCGCCCAGGTTTCCTGCATGTCGCGGTCGAGGATGTCGGTCAGCGGCGTTTCGCGCCCGCTCTCAAGATCCAGGTGGTAAAGCACTGTCTTGTAACGATCGCGGCGGATGAACGCGAGCGACTTGCCGTCCGGCGACGGCGTCGGGCGGATCGATCCGCCAGGACCGGTGACGTAGGGTTCGATCTCCCCCGTCTCCCGATCGAGCCGCTGAATGACGTAGATCTGACCGTTGACGTCCTTGCTGTACTCGAACGTCGGCCCGGGCGTCGCATCGTCGGAGAAGTAGAGGTAGCGGCCGTCGGGCGAGAAGGCGGGCTCGTTGGTGTCCTTCTGCTCCGTACGCTTCTTGGTCATCTGAACGCCTTCGCCGCCCGACCGGTGGTACAGCCACATCTCTCCCGCGCCCAGCGAACGGCCGGACGTAAAGTGCTTGCGCGCAACGAGATATTCGCTGTCGGGCGTCCAGTCCGCCTGGTTCAACAGCCGGAACGTCTCCTTGGTGACCTGGCGCGGGTTCGTCCCATTGCGGTCGACGATCCAGATATTGTCACCCGCGCCGCGATCGGACGTGAAAGCGATCCAGCGGCCGTTTGGCGAGTAGCGGGGCTGCATGTCCCAGCTGTGGCCCGACGTGATCGCCCGCGCCTCGCCGCCGCCAATCGGCATGACGTACAGGTCGCCGAGCAGGTCGAACGCCACTTCGCGCCCGTCGGGCGAAACGTCGAGGCTCATCCACGTGCCCGTGCGCGTGTCGATGCGCGCGTCCTTGCCGGGTCCGCGGGGGACGTTGACGTCCCATTTGGCTTCCTTGGCGTCGACCGGCGGCTTGGCTTCCGACGCGGTCTGGCCGGCGACGGCGTCGCGGCTCTGCGTCGCCTGCTTCTGCAGCTCTTGTGAGACAGGCCGCGGCTCCTGCTCCGCCTTTTGCGGGTTGAGCGGATCGGCCTGTTTGGTGGCCTCGCTGCCCCCGACGGGCGGCGGGGTCGGCGCGGGATTCTGCGCGGCAACGGCGGTTGCAAGCAAAGACGTGCCGAGCAGGGCGGCGAACAGCTTCATGTAGGTCATCCTCTCCGCCGGTCGGACGCCGGCGCGAGAGCGATGCTTAGCTTAGCGCGACCTTGCGTCAACACGAGCCTGGGGCGTCCCGCTGCCCGGCCACTTTTCACCGCGAGCCGTAGGCCCCGAACTGCGATCGAGCCTCGTAATCTACCACGGCGCGCACGACGTCACCCATCAGCCGCATCCGCGTCGGCAGGCCGACGCCCGTGCGCCCGATCATCACCGCCACCGCATACGTCGACCCGTCCGGCGCGGTGACGAGGCCGACATCGTTGTAGCCCGCCTGTACGCCGTTCAGCACCTGGCCCGTCCCCGTCTTGTGCGCGATCAGCCAGCCGGGCGCGGCGCCCGACTTCATCCGGTTGGGTCCGGTCTTGCTGGCGTACATCACGGTAAGCAGCCGCTGCGCCGACTCCCGCGAGATGAGCTGCCCTCGCTTCAATTTGGCAAGCCCGTCCGCGATACCCTCCGCCGACGCGCCGTCCACCGGATCTTCGAGGTAACGCTGGAACGCCGACTGGCGGACCGACGCCGGGACCGTTCCGCGCGCAGCGTAGAAACTGTTACCGACCGAATAGCCCGGCTGCCATGTCACGCCCGCGATGCCGGACTGCAGCAGCCGCTCGCCTGGCCCGAACCGCACGTCGCGCACGTCCGCGCGCGCCAGCACCGCGCGCACCGCCGCCGGTCCGCCCGCCTTCCACAGCAGGATGTCGTTGGCCGTGTTGTCGCTCTGCGTCATCGCGCGGTAGAGCAGGTCGCCCAGCGTCGTGCGAAACGCGCCGCCGCGCAGCGCGGTCCGGATCGGCTGGTGGAACACGGTGAAGTCGGACGGGGTCACCGTCACCGGATCGGTCAGCCGCACGCGTCCCTTGTCTACCGCGTCCAGCAGCGCGATCGCGACCCAAAGCTTGGACACGCTCTGCTGCGGCATCAGCGCGCGGCCGTTGTGCGAGGCGACCCAGCCTTCATGAACGTCGCGCACCGCAATGCCGACATCGCCCGGGAACGCCCGGCCGAGCGCGGCGATACGCGCGGCAAGGACAGTATCGGCCTGCGCGATGCGCGGCGGCGGCGGGACGTACGCCGGGGGCATGACGGACGCCGGCGGCTGCGGCATCGGCGCCGGACGAGGAGGCAGCGGCTGCGTTACGCGGTCGCGCGCGGCCTGCTGCACCTCTCGATCGCTTGGAGCCGCCGCGCGGGGGGCGCCAACGCAGCCGGCGAGCAGAGCAAAGATGGCGGCGGACGCGCCGAAACGGGAAAGCGAACGGGCGGTGCGGCAAAGCAGATGGGTCATACCGCCCCTTGTGCATGTTCGGGCTGCACCGCCAATGAACTCGCGCCACGATCCGCCGCAATCCAGATGCGCTTGAACGCAGCCGCGCGCTGCCGGAAAGCGGCCGTCACGGCCCGCGGAAAGCCGCTCGAGTTGTAAAAACGGGGTTTCCGCGCTAAGTGGACTGCTGTCCAAACAATCCGGCCTTTGCACCTGATGACCTTGCACGTCCCCAGCACTCTGCGTGCGTACCCGCGCGAAGCCTTCGGGCTTTTGTTGCTGCTGGTGGCCGCCGCGCTGGCCCTGTTCGGCCTTTTCATCGCGCCCTCGGACGCCTTCTCCGGTCCCGCTTTGGCCAACACGCCGCAGGCGCTTGCGCTGGGCCGCCCGCCCGCGCCGCAGGAGCTGCGGTTTCGCCCCGTGACGCCCGACGACGCGCGCACGATCAATGCCGTGATGCCGTTTTCGGATACCCCCAATCCGGCGGCGCACCCGCTGGCGGCCAAATTCGAGGACAAGATGGATGAGGCGCGCGCGCTCGATTGCTTGACCGCCGCCGTCTACTACGAGGCCGCGATCGAGGCGGCGGACGGTCAGCGCGCGGTTGCGCAGGTGGTTCTAAACCGCCTCCGCCACCCGGCCTACCCCAAGACGATCTGCGGCGTCGTGTTCCAGGGTAGCGAGCGCAGCACCGGCTGCCAGTTTACCTTCACTTGCGACGGCGCAATGGGCCGCGCGCCCAACGCGGCGCTCTGGACGCGTGCGCGCGAAATCGCCTGGGCTGCCTTGTCGGGCCAGGTGTTCGCGCCCGTCGGCTGGGCGACGCATTACCACACCGACTGGGTGGTGCCGTACTGGGCGTCGAGCCTCGCCAAGAACGCCAAGATTGGCACGCACATCTTCTATCGCTGGGAAGGCGGCTGGGGCCGGCCGCGCGCGTTTACCGGCCGCTACGCCAGCGTCGAACCGCTCGTGCCGCAGCTTGCCGTGCTCTCTGGCGCGCATGGCAAGCCGCTGGTCGATGTCGCCGTCGCCGCGGGCGATGCGCTGGACGCGCTGGCGCTGAACGATGAGATCGTGGTGGAGGCGGCGCCGGCGGCCAAGACCACCGAGCAGCTCAACGCCCTTGCCGCGGTAACGCCCGCGGCGTTGGCGGCGGCTAAGGCCGGCACGCTGATCGTCGCCAAGACCGCGTCCGCCGTCACCGCCGCGCCCGACGTGCCGTCGGAACTGCGCTGGGCTTTGTCGGGAACGGGAGCGGCGGCTTCCGAGCCGGCGCTGGGCGCCAAGGCGCCGGTGGCCAGCAAGGAATCGGTGCCGGCGAAGGCCTGCGACGGCGATGTCAAAACCGCGACGCGCACCGTGCCCAGCGGCAAGGGTGACGGCGCGGTGATTAAGGTCCGGGAGCGTTGCTGAGCATGATGGTGAGCAAACGTGCGGTTCTCTTCGACGTCGATGGGACGCTGATCGACAGCAACGACTTTCACGCCGAGGCCTGGCAGCGAACGTTCGCTGAGTGGGGGCATGAAGTTCCCTTCGAACGTATCCGTTCGCAGATCGGTAAGGGCGGCGACAATCTGCTGCCCGCCCTGCTTCCCGCCGACTTCGTGAAGGCGAACAAGGAGGCGATGGAAAGCTTTCGCACCGACCTGTTCGCGCGCGAGTACATGGATCGCATCAAGCCGTTCCCGCAGGTGCGCGCCTTGTTCGAACGGGTCGGCGAGGCGGGTTTCGATATCGTCCTCGCCTCGTCAGGCAAGGAAGAGGAAGTCGCCCATCACCTCAAGCTGATCGGGTCGGAGGATCTGGTCGTCTCGACGACCAGCGCCGACGACGCGGAGCATTCCAAGCCGGATCCGGACATCTTCCGCTCGGCGCTTGCCAAGCTTGACGGCGTTGCCGCCGGGGACGCGGTGGTGGTGGGCGACAGCCCCTACGACATGCTGGCTGCGGCCGCGCTTGGCGTCCCGACGATCGGCTTTCGTTCCGGGGGGTTCCCGGACCCCGTCCTGATGGAAGCCGGGTGTCGCGAAATTTTTGACGGACCGGCGGACCTGCTGGCGCGCTTCGACGCATCGTTGCTGGCGAAGGAACCAATCGACGCCTGACGTGATCCCGGCGAACCCGGGACCTAACGGGTGCATGGTACGGTTTCGGAGCTCGCCAAGACCCCGCCCACCGCCGCGACGACGTCGAGCTAGTCGTCCCCGCGTTCCTCCGGCCGCTCCGAAATGCCCGTGATCGCCGCGTCGACGACGCCGCTGTCGGCTGCCAACGCCAGATCGCCCAGCGCGATGATGCCAACCAGCCGCTTGTCCCGGTTCATCACCGGCAGGCGGCGAACCTGTGCGTCGCCCATCTGCCGCGCGGCGTCCTCGATGCTGTCGTCCTCGAAGCAGTAAAGCACGCTTTCGGTCATCGCCTCGCGCACGGGCGCGTCGGGGCCGCGGCCGTTGGCCAGCACGCGCACCACGATGTCGCGATCGGTTACCATGCCGACCAGCCGGTCGTTCTCGCCCACCGGAAGCACGCCCGTATCGAGCTGTTGCATCAACTGCGCGGCCTCGCCCACCGTTTGATCGGGCGTTATGGTTTCGACTTGACTGGTCATGACATCGGCGACGTTCATCGGGCGGAACTCCTGGACGGATACTGTCCTGCTCAAACCCTCTGAATCGAGGCGCGTTCCGCTCACCGCCGCCTCAGCCCGCGTAGATCCGGTCGAGCACCGCCGCGGTCCGCGTCAGCTGCTCCGACGCCCGGTCGAAGCGCTCGCCCGCCGCCAGGCGCATCGCCCAGTCCGCCGCCGCGCCGCCGCTCCACGCCGCGTCGGGGCCGCCAAGCGGGACGGTCGCCGTTCCCTCGTGCCGCGCCGCCGCGAACTCGGCGAAACCGCCGTGGAGGTTGCGCATCGACGCGCCGCCGGCCGTTCCGTAAAGCTCGACGGAGATCACGGCGTTCTGCCCCGCCGGCAGCCGCCAGGAACAGGCGAGCCGCACCGCGACGCCCGGCGCCAGGTCCAAGCTTGCCACCGCATAATCCTCGACGGCGGCCGACGCGCGGTCCAGCGGCGCCCCGCCCGCGAACAGCCGCGAGGACACGCCCGTCACCTCGGGGAAGTCCAGCGCCCACAGTGCAAGATCGACGAGGTGCACGCCCAGATCCATGACGCAGCCGCCGCCCGACAGCGCGCGGTCGTAGAACCACGGCTTATCCGGCCCGTAGGCATTGTGAAACACCAGGTCGACCGCGAACACCCGGCCCAGCGCGCCCGTCCGCACCAGGTCGCGAATCGCGAACATGCCTTGGGTAAAGCGGTACGACAGGTCGACCGCGAGCAGGCGATCGGCGGCGCGCGCGGCCTCGACCACCGCGCCCGTCTCGGCGGCGCTGCGGCCGAGCGGCTTCTGGCAGAACACCGCCGCGCCACGTTCCAGCGCCTGAATTGCCTGGTGGGCGTGCAGCGCGCTGGGCGTCGCGATCACCACCCCATCGACGCCGAAGTCCAGCATCTCGTCCAGGCTCGCCACCCGCACCGCCCCAGGCGCAAGTCCGGCAGCCTCCGCGGCCGTTTCCGCGCTGGGATCGGCGATCGCGACCGCGTCCACCGCGCCCGTCGCCAGCATCGCCTCCATGCGGTTGCGGCCAATCCAGCCGACGCCCAGAAAACCGACGCGCGGCCGCGTCACGACAGCGTCACCAAAGCTTTCAGGAACCCGTCCGGCCGGTCCCGCGTCGCATCCAGCGCCTCGTCCAGCCGTTCCAGCGGATAGCGGTGCGTATAGAGCGGCGACGGGTCGAGCCGCCCGGACGCGACCGCATCCACCGCCGCACGGATCCCCGCCATGTACACCGCCGGATCGCGCTCGTGCGCGTTGACGACGTCGATCCCGCGCCAGTTCCAAAGCTGCATGTTGATCGTCCGCGGCCCATCCTGGTGATAGCCCGCGACGATCAGTTTTCCCCGCTCGCGCACCAGCTCGCCCGCCAGGTCCAGCGGCCATTGCTTGCCCACCGCCTCGATCACGCGATCGCAGAATGTCCCGCCGGTCAAATCCTTGACGCGCTCGATGATCGCGTAGTGATCGTCCATCGTGATCGCTTCCGCGGCGCCGAACGCCCGCGCGACCTCCAGGCTGTAGGCCCGCCGCGAGATCGCGATCACGCGCGCGCCCGCGTCCGTCGCCAGCCGCGTCAGCAGCGCCCCCAGAAAGCCGATGCCAACGATCGCCACCGTCTGCCCCTCCCGGATGTTGCATCGCGCGAAGATGTTCATCGCGCATCCCAGAGGTTCGCCCGGAAACGGCTGGCCTGCCAGCGCGACGGGCAGCTTCACCACCATGTCCGCGCCCGCGATGTCGAATCCCGCATAGCTCTTGTACGACAGGGCCGCGACGCGATCGCCCGCGCTTAGTCCCTCGACCCCCGCCCCCACCGCGTCGATCGTGCCCCAGCCTTCGTGGCCGAGCGCGCCCGCCTCGGTCGGGTATTGCATCCATTCGGGACCTGCCCACGGCGTCAGGTTGGATGCGCAAACTCCGCATCCTTCCAGCCGCACGCGCACCTGCCCCGGCCCGGGCTCCGGAACCGGCACCGACGTGACGCGCAGCCGCCCCGGCGCGTCCAAGATGGCCGCGTGCATGCTGTTCATGTTCATACCTTATTCGTAGTGATCCGGCGCCCTGCTACCGCGGGCTCCGGCGATGTAAACACCGCGGAGGGGGCTCGCGCCTTGCCGATCTTGCCCGCTGGCATGTGACAAATTGTGACCAACTTGATGTTCGTTGTCGCGCCAGCGGCGCCGGCAGCGTACGCGGCTGAAATGACTCGCTTCTACTTCAACCTGCACGAATGCGGCCATTGCACGTTGGACGAAGAAGGCGTGCTGCTCGTGAACGAGGGCGCCGCGCGCGCGCAGGCGCTGGCCGAAGCCCGCGCCATCATGAGCGCGGAGGTCGCGGAAGGACGGCTATGCCTCAGCTGCCATATCGAAGTCCTGGGGGCGGATGGCCGCTCGGTCGTTACGGTCCCGTTCATCGAGGCGCTTGCTGTTTCTGGCCTTTAAGCCCCCGCGCATTTCGGTTTAGCCGGCGGCGGCGCTTCGCTTTCCCACAAGCGTCAACGGTGGTGACGACGCGCGGCCCGCGCTTGCCGCCGGGCGGCCAATCAGGAAGCCCTGCGCCAAGTCGCAGCCTTCAACAGTGAGCGCGTCGAGCTGGTCCTGCGTTTCCACGCCTTCGCCGACGACGGTCATTCCGATGCCGTGCGCCAATCCGATCACCGCGCGCACGATGGCGCGGGCCTCGCGCTTGGTCGTCATGTCGCGGACGAAGGACTGGTCGATCTTCACCTTGTCGAATGGGAAGCTGCAGAAATAGCTGAGCGAGGAATAGCCCGTACCGAAATCGTCCATGGCGATCGTCGCGCCCATTGCCTTGAAGCGGCGCAAGGTGTCCAGTACACGCTCGTGCGGCGCGATCAGCAGGCTTTCGGTGATCTCCACCTCCAGCCGCTCCGGATCGAACCCCGCGCCCGCAAGCGTCGCCTCGACCGCGTCGAAGAGGCCAAGGTCGGCGAACTGAGCGGCGCTGAAGTTCACGGAAAGCCGCGTTTCGTCGTCCCAACCGACCGCTTCGCGCGCCGCCTTGCCGAGAACCAATGCGCCGAGCTTTGCGATTAGACCGTTGGCTTCAGCGACCGGAATGAACTCCACTGGCGAGACAACGCCCAGCTCCGCGTCGCGCCAGCGGGCCAGCGCTTCGTAGCCCGCCGTGCGCCCGCTCCGAAGCTCGACCAGCGGCTGGTAGTGAACGTCGATTTCGCCGTCCGCCACCGCGCGGATCAGGCGTTCCTCCACCCGTCGCCGCCGCTTGGCGGCCTCGTTCTGCGACCGTTCGAAAAAGCCGATGCGCCAGCCTGCGGCGCCGGGCGTCGCGCCCGGTGCGGGCAGCGCCGCTACGCTCTTGGCGCGCAACGCGGCCAGTTCGGCGCTGGCGATCAGCGCTTCCCCGCTGAGGCCGTCGCGCGGAGCGGCGGCGATGCCGATCCGGGCGCGCGCCTGGGGTCTCCGCTCCTCCTTGCCAGGCGTCGCCAGGCCGCCGAGCAGTTCGCGGGCAAGCGCTTCCGCCCGGTTCGGCGCTCCCGGTCCGATCAGCATGATGAAGAACCGGTCCGCGTCGAACCGCGCCGCGCAGGCGCCCGGCTTTAGCGCCAGCCGCACCTTGGTCGCGACATCGACCAGCAGCGCGTCGGACGCGGTGCGGCCGAACATGTCGACGATACTGGAGAAGCGATCGAGGTCCAGCGCAAGCAACGCGACTTCGCCCGAAGGTCGCTGGCCGGGCGCGCACTGCTGCGCCAAGGCCGCTTCCAGCGCCCAAAGGAAATGGTCGCGGTTGTACAATCCGGTCAGCGCGTCGTGCCCGGCGGCATAAGCCAGCTGCTGCTGCGCACGCCGCCATTCGGTGACGTCTTCGCCGATACCTAAGATGTAGGCGGGTGCGCCGGCCTCGTCATGAACCAGGACGCGCCGCGTCCGCATGATGCGCGTCCTGCCGTCGCGTCGCGTGACTTCGCTTTCAAAACTTTCGCTGACGCCCGTTTCGATCACGCGGGTGTCGCGCTCGGTATAGCCGGCCGCCATGTCGGGCCAGATTTCCGCGTCCGTACGGCCGACGATCTCGTCGGACGGAACGCCCGTCAACGTCTCGCCCGCGCGGTTGAACAGCATATAGCGCAGCGTCGCGGCATCCTTGACGAACAGGGTCGCGGGCAGGTTCTGGCAAACCTCGTCGGCGAAGCGCTGCGCGGCGGCACGCTGCTCCTCTTCCGCCTTTCGCGCGGTCAGTTCGCGCAGGATGGCGCCGAAGCCCGCCGGCCGCCCGTCGGCGTCCTGCCAACTCGCAAGCGAGAGTTCGACCGGCACCTCCGTGCCGTCCTTGCGCATAGCGGGCACTTCAACGGTGGCGCCGACCTGCTTGCCCTCTCCTGTCCGCTTGAACCGCGTCATTCCCGTCCCGTGCGGGTCCCGCAACGCGGCTGGCACGATGAGTTCGAGTGGCTGCCCGATCGCTTCGCGTGCGCTGTACCCGAAGATCGCTTCCGCGCCGCGGTTCCACTGCGTGATCAGGCCGTCTGTGCCGGCACAGATGATTGCGTCGGGCGTCGCCTGCGCCACCGCCATAGAGAGGGCACCGAACCGCCGCAGCCGCCTGGCCTCGATCAGGGTCATGACCAACGCCGCAAGGTCCGCGAGGCGCTGCCGCGCGAGGTCGTCGAGCGGCGGCCGCGGCGCGGTGTCCAGCAGGCACAGGGTTCCGATGGCGTGACCGGCGATCCGGATGGGCATGCCGGCATAGTATCGAATGTTCGCCGGCCCGGTGACCAGCGGATTGGCGGCAAAGCGCGCGTCGCGCGTGCAATCGGGCACTTCGAACAAGGACTCGCCGCCGATCGCCCAGGTACAGAAGGATATGTCGCGCGGGCTTTCGGGCAGTTCGGTCCCGAACCGCGCCTTGAACCAGTTGCGCGACTCCGCGGTGATGGTGAGCAGCGCGACGGGTACGCCGAACAGGCCGGCGGCGAGGCCGACCACCTGATCCAGATCCGGGTCGCGTGCGCTGTCGAGGATGTCGAGCGCCCGCAACGCGTCCAGCCGCTTCGCTTCGATGAGATCGCCGCCCATGGCAACATCCATAGGGTACAACGGTTGCGAAGCTCTTACCGGAGGCGTTAACCTACATCGCGCCCGGGCGTCTTTTCCGCTTCAGGCGGCACGGGTCAGAAAGCGCTTCTCGCGTTCAATCCACGAGGCGAAACTCGGCCGGGCCAGGATCGCCGAGACATAGTCCGACAGCCTGGTGCGGCCGGCGATGTCGACGCCGCAATGGCCTAGGTTCGCGAACGGGCTGGCCACCGCGATATCGGCCAGCGTCAGGCGGTCCTCCACAAGGAACCCGCTGCCTGGTATCTGTCCGTCCAGATAATCGAGCAGCCGGGGCAGGTCCTCGCGCTCCGCTCTGTCGGCGGCGGCCAGGTCGCCGTCACGTCCGAGGAATCGGGGCGCCACGATTCGGTTGAAGAACATGGTCCCACCGGTGGCGAACAGCATCGTGTCGGCGAACTCGTCAAACCACATGGTCCGCGCCCGCGCGCGGGGCTCGGCGGGGATCAGCGGCGGCTCCGGCTTCAAAGCTTCGAGATAGGCGACGATCGCCGTCGAGTCCGAGATGCTGAAATCGCCATCGGTCAGCGCCGGGATCTTGCCGAACGGGCTTGCCGCCAGGAACTCGGGGTCGGTCGACGCAAGGCCAGTGGGCCGCGATTCGACGTCGATCCCCTTTTCGGCCGCGAAGGCCAGCACCTTGCGCACAAAGGGAGACATGGATGAGCCGAAGACGATCATGGTTGCTGTTCTCCCTGTTGATCTGTTCCCCGCCCCGCGCGCCGCCGGTCCGCCTCCGCCTGCTCCGCCACCATGCGGGTCTGCGCCCGATTGCCGGCGACCGCGGCCACCAAAAACAGCACGAACAGCAGCGCGCAGACGACGACGATGGCAGCGATCACCGCGCCGGGATCTCGGCCACGTCGCCGAAGAACTCGAGCGCCGCGGAGTTCAGGCAGTAGCGTTGCCCCGTCGGCGGCGGGCCGTCGGGGAAGACGTGACCCAGATGCCCGTCGCAGCGCGCGCAGCGGACCTCGGTGCGCACCATGCCGTAGGCGCGGTCGACGATCTCGGCGATGTGACGCGCGTCGAAGGGTTCGGTGAAGCTCGGCCAGCCCGTGCCGCTTTCGAACTTGGTCCCCGACTTGAACAGCGGCAGGCCGCACAGCCGGCAGGCATAGACCCCGTCGGCCTTGTTGTTCAGCAGCGTGCCGCAGAACGCGCGCTCGGTGCCGTGCTCCAGCAGCACCTGCCGCTCCTCCGGCGTCAGCCGCGCCGCCAGCCGCGCGCGCTCGGCCCCGTCGATGGGCGTCAGGTCGTACCCGGAGGCGTCATGCTGGGCGGCGGCCGTGTCGTTCATGATGGAAGTCCTTCGAGGAGCTTAAGTAACAAGCATATCGGTATGGGCCGGCCCGGCGCGAAGGCGTCACCGCATCAGCACCGCAAGGCCCACTCCAGACAGAAGAACAAGCGCCACCGCGACAACGATCAGCCCTTGTGCGGCGCTTTGCGCCTTGAGCTTCTCTTCGTTCAGGTACCAGGTGCCTGGCCGCATCTCAACGATCGCGCCGCTCTCCACCAGCTTGGCCAAGCTTGCCTCCTCCGTCTTGCCGAGCGGCGCCCAGGCGATCGCGCGTCCGGGTTCCGTCGCTCCGGCTTCGCGAAAACGCGCCGGGATCGACGTGGTGTCCGCCTGTGGAATGATGATCACCGCCATGCCCCCGCTCCTCGCTTGTCGGCCGCCACCGTAGCGAGCGCGGCGGCGTGCGTCATCAGGCCCGGACAACCGGTCGGACCCGTCGTCGCGCCGGATCGTTAACCGGCTTATGCTGACGCCCTTGCTTCTGGTGGCCGCCGCGCAGGCGACCGCCGCCACGGCCGAATTCCGGCCCGATCTCTTCTTCGCGGGCCCCACGCGCGGCACGGGAACGGTGAAGACGCTGACCGCGGCGCAGCCCCGAAGCCTCCAGGTCAGCAGCGTCGGCCGCATCGAGCCGGACGGCACGCTGGTGCTCGATCAGGACATCCGCCTGGGCGGCAAGCCTCAGCAGCGGACGTTCCGCATCCGCCGCTCGGCCGACGGCGACTGGATCGGCACCCTGTCCGACGCGTCCGGTCCGGTGAGCGCCAGCGTGCGCGGCCCGACGCTCAGCCTCGCCTACCCAATGAAGCGGGGGGGCATGCGCATGAACCAGACGCTGACCCTGCAGCCGGGCGGGCGCACGCTGCTCAACCGGGCGCGCGTGACGCTGCTCGGCGTCACCGTCGCGCGGATCGAGGAGACGATCGAAAAAGTGGACTGAAGTGGTTCGTTACGGGACAAAGATCACATAGATACCAGTGCTGCGCGCCTAACTGTGATCCTCAGCAGCTCATAACGGCAGTCGATAGAAGTCGGCGAGCCGATCGAGCGCCAGCCCCAGCACCAGCTTGCCCGCGCGGGCGGGCCAGCCGAGCGCCGTCTCCGCCTCCCGCATTCCCTCGCCCGCGCACACAACGCGCCACAGTACGTCGCCCAGGCCCGGGCCGACCGCGGCTACCGCCGCGTCGAACCGCTCCTTGGCGAACAGGCCCGCGGTACCGGGATCGTAGGCGGGCGGCGCGCCGCGAGAGCCACGGTCCAGCGGCGGCGCGTCCCAGCGCATCGTCACGCGGGGGCCCAGCTGCGCCTTCTCCCAGTCCGCGCGCAGCCGCGCGCCCGCCGCGCACTGCCGCGCGTCGACATGCCCCCGCGACCGCAACCACCCCAATGGCGATTCGGCGAGGTTGACCGTAACGCTGCGCCCCGTGCGCCGTGGCCTGCCTTTGCCGTCGCGCGCTTCCGATTGCTCCCCGCCGATGCTTCGTTCCGCCAGCAAACGATTGTTCAAGCCATGCCTCCCGCGAATCACTCGCGGAACCTCTTGCCATTGGAGCCAAGCTGTAGGACAGGAAAATAACCTCTTCGGTTCAGTGGAGCGCATCATGATTACCCGTATCCGCGAAGTTCGCCGCGCCCGCGGCATGACGCTGGACGATGTCGCCAAGGCCTGCACGCCCCCCACCACACCGCAGACGATCGGCCGTCTGGAAACGGGAACGCGCACCGTGTCGGTGGGCTGGCTCAACCGCATCGCCGGCGCGCTGGGCGTTGCCGCGGGCGACCTCGTGCAATTGCCCGACCGGGAGGACATCGCCGTCGCCGCGATCTTGTCGGCGGATGGCGTCCACACCCCCCGCCGCCCCGGCGTCGTGGTGCCCCCCGTCGCCTCCCCCGGCCTTATCGCGATTCAGGTCGCGGGCGCCGCCGGCGACTACCGCACGGGCGACGAAATCTGGTGCGAACGCATCCCCGCGGACGCGCCGCCCAAGGCGATCGCCGCCGCGCTCAACCGTGACGTCCTCCTCCCCCGCCCCGCTGGCCGCTTCCTGTTCGGGCGGCTGATCGGTACCGACGGCGACAAGCTGCACGTCCTCCCCCTGGGCGCGGGCCAGCGGCAGGCGGTCGTCACCAACCCGCCCTGGGTCGCAGTGGCGGTCAGGCTGGTGCGCTCGCTCTGACGGAACAGGCGGCGTCCCGAAGCGCTGGACGCCCCATGTTCTTCATGTTCTCCAACAAGCTCGGCTGCGGTTTGTCGCTGCTGATCTCCGCGGTGGCCACGTTGCTGCTGTTGTTCCTGATGGGCGTGCTTTAGCCGCAGACGCGATCCGCCGGCGTCAAGACGGGATCGGGCGCTTGCCTCCGGCGGAACGGCCGGGCGCGGATTGCGCCAGGCGTTCCGGACGTTCCGACGAACGTCACTGCGGCGTTTCACCCCCGCCTTGCTGGAAATCGAAGTTGGGCTCCGGACGCTTGCGCGGACCTTGGTTTCCAAGATTGTAGCTGATGCCGAACAGGATCGTCCGCCCGAACCCCTTCTGCTCGAAGCGGTCGCGGAGGGTCGCGGTTTCGAACAGAGTGACCTGTCGGATGGTGTCGAGGACGTTCTGAGCGGTGAGCAAGACGTTCAGCCGGTCGTTGATCTTCCGCCGGTATCCCAGGTTCAGGATACCGCTGGATAGCCGGAAGCCCTGGGGAAGCAGCTGCTTGCCGGAGTACAGCGCGTTCAACTGGAAGAAGTCCTTGGCTGTGGGCTGCCAGTCCATGTTGACCCGGACATTGCCGGTGGTGCCCGAGCGCGAGGACGAGATGCCGTTCGTGCGCGGATCGATTTCGTTCCACAGGAACGTGCCCGATAGGTTGTAGGTGAGCGTCTTGGATAGCCGCCCGCTCGCCACCGCCTCGGCCCCGACGCGCTGTGCCGTGGCGAGGTTGGCACGCGTGGTGAGGAACACGCCGTTGCCGACGTCGCTCAATATGTCGGTGACGCCGTCCCGCGCGCGGCGGTAGAAGCCGGTCAGCGAATAGAAGGTGCCGGCTTTGCGGCGGTTCCAGCCGATCTCGAAGCTGTCGGTGACCTCCGGGCGCAGGAAGGGATTGCCGCGGCGCAGGTTCTGCGGGTCGATGTAGATCGTAAACGGATTGAGATCCTGGGGCGACGGGCGCTGCACTCGGCGGCTGTAACCGCCGCGCAGCTGTTCGTTTCCGGTCAGCTCGTAGCCGAGGTTGAGCGTCGGGTAGGCGCGGAAGTAATCGGTTTCGAAGCTCACCGCGTCGGTGATCTGGTCGATCGTCGTGTCCACCTGCTCGAGGCGCAGGCCGGCTTGCGTGTCCAGCTTGCCGAGCTTGAAGCGGAAGGTGCCGAAGACCGCGTGTATCGACTGGTCGAATTCGAACCTGTTGGTGAGGTTGGGGACAGTCAGGAGCGCATCGAGATCGGAACCGCGGAAGCCCGAGGAGTCGAAGTCGTTGTCGGCGAAGCTTCCCTGATAGCCGACGTTCAGCGACGCATCCTCGCCCACCGGTTTCTTGTAATCGAGCTTGACCCCTTTGTCGGTGCGATCGATCGCGTTGCGGATGCTCTCATACGAGGGTTGCGGCGCCGCCCCGAAGGTGGTCGCCGCATCGACATCCCGCCTCAATTTGCCTTCAAATAGCGTAAGGTCGGTGGCGAACTCATGGTCCTTGCCCGGCAGGGTGCGCCGCCAGGACGCGCGCCCGTTGAGGCCGCGCTGGGAGAAGGTGATGTCGGATACGCGATCGTAGGAGGCGGCGGCGTTCTGAGTGACGAAGTCGTCGACGCGATCGACGTTGCTGGCGCCTTGGCTGTAGGTCAGTTCGGTACTGAGCCGGTTGGTCTTGTTGAGGTCGTACTCGACGCCCAGCTTCGCGTTGCCGAACGCGTTCCTGATGTCGAGATCGGATTCCTGGCGACTGGTCAGAAAGCTGCCGGTGCCGGGATCCAGGCGAGCGCGAAGCTGCGTGGCTTCGGCATCGTTCGTGGTCCTGCGGTAGCCTGCGTCGCCCGTCACGGTCAGGGGACCGGAGGATTGCACGCCGTTGACGCTGAGCGCGGCGGCCTCCGGCGTGCCGATCGTGGCCCTGACCGTGCCGTAGCGCGCGTCCTTGCGCACCTGCCTGGTGACCAGGTTGATGATGCCGCCAGATCCTTCGGGGCTGAACGCCGCGGACGGATTGGTGATGACCTCGACCCGCTGGATCTGCCCCGCGGGCATGGAAAGCAGCACGTCGCCGCGGTTGTCCCCGCGCAGAAGCGCCGAAGGCCGCCCGTCGATCCAGATTTCCACGCCCGGATCGCCGCGCAAGCTGACGCGGCCCTGAAGATCGACCTCCACCCCCGGCACCGCGCGAAGCGCGTCGGCCACGGTGCCGGTCTGGACCTGCAGGTCGTTGCCGACGTTGAAACTCAGCCGATCGGGAGACGCGACGATGTCGGAGCGCGTTCCCGTGACGACGATCTCCTCCGGGGCGGCTGGCGCGCCCGCCGGCGGCGATGTTTTGACCGGCTGGATGCCCGGCGGCTGGGCGACTGTCGGTTGAGCGGCTGTCGGCTGAGTGGGGGCAGCAGTTGTTTGCGCCTGTGCGGACCCGGTCACGACCATTCCAGCGACAACCGAGAGCATGACACCCTGAGTAGAGAGGAGACTGCTTTGCATGCGACGTTCTGCCTTCAAGAAAACGCGGTTCGAAGAACCTGTGGCGGAGGGAGGTGCGTCCCCTGTGTCGAAGGCACGGGTGAGCGGCATGAGGGACTTGTGATCTTCCGCTGAAATCGGGAGGAGAAAGGCTCCCGAACATGCTGCCGCAATGCGAAACGGAGGGAACCCACGGTTAAGCGCAATCGGAAAAGGCGGATCGCGGTTCAATTTCCCTCCCGCAGCGGTTTGCGAGCGGCCTCTTCGGAGGAGCCTCGATCGCCAACAACCGAGCTTCTACCAAGACACGGCTCCGGTCGGCGAACGGTCGGATCGCGGACCGTAGAGACGAAACTGCGATGCGCTTGGAACCCGGAGGCGCGCAGCCGAATCTCGAATATCCGTGTTGCCGCCTCGATGAGTGGTGAACGCTCACCGTTCCTCGCACGCTGCTCAGCCTGACGGGATCAAGCATCAAGCTGAGCTGCGATTTTCTCGAGCTCGAGACCTTCCGGATGCGGGCTCTGGTGGGCGCTGACGGGCTCGAACCGCCGACATCCTCCGTGTAAAGGAGGCGCTCTACCAACTGAGCTAAGCGCCCGCGCGTTCGCCTTTGGCAGCGCGGCGGTCCCCCCGCAAGGGACTCGCGCCGTCGCATCGCCGACTCCGCCCGTCGCAACTGACGACGTTCCCCCGCGTGGTGTGTCTTTCCCTCACTTGCGCCTCCCTACCAAAGTGCTTGGATGCTGGCGGGGTAGAACAGGCGGCGTGGGGATTCTCGAATGATGCGTAAAGTGGGCTTGATCGGCGGCATGAGCTGGGCCTCCACCGCCTTGTATTACGAGCATATCAACAAGCAGGTAGGCCGACGCATGGGCGGGCTGCACTCCGCCCGGGTCGTGATCGAAAGCCTAGACTTCGCCGCGGTAGCCGATGCGCAGAACGCCGGCGACTGGGACGGCGTCGCTCGCATGCTGATCGCCAGCGGCCACCGCCTGTCGGCGGCGGGCGCGGAGGCGATCGTTGTCGCGTCCAACACGATGCACAAGGTCTACGACCGCGTGTCGCTCGCGCTGGACGTGCCGGTGATCCACATCGCGGACGTCGTCGCCATGCGGCTGCGCGCCGACGGCATCAGCCGGGTCGGCCTGCTGGGCACGGGCTTCACGATGCGCGAGGCGTTCTTCCGCGACCGGCTGGAGCGCCACGGCATTGCCGTCGCCGTGCCGGGCGAGGACGTCATGAACGAAGTCGACCGCATCATCTTCGGCGAACTGGTTCGCGGCAATGTCAGCCGCGTGTCGCAGCGGACGCTCCGCACGCAGATCAACGCCTTCGCGCAAGCCAAGGCGCAGGCGGTGGTGCTGGGCTGCACCGAACTGGTGCTCGCCGTCGACGTGCGCGCCAACATCATCCCCGTGTACGACACGACATGCCTCCATGCGGAAGCGGCGGTCGACTGGATGACGATGGACGAGGAGTTCGAACGGGCCGCGGCGTAACCACTGGCCGACGCGCTTGCACCCGCCGCCGGGCGCGGGCACGCCGCCGGCCATGAACAGCGAATTCGATGCGCCGTCCTACCCAGCGCACGGCGCGGTGCTGGTGGTCGGGGACAGCTCCGACGCGATGGCGCGGGGCGCGGCCGCGGTGGCGGCGGCGGACCTGCCGCTCGCGGGGCGCGCGAGCCTTGCGGATGCCGAGCGCCTGCTGAGCGGCCTCCAGCCGCTGGCGCGCCTCTTCGTCGAGATCGGCGGCCCACTTGACGCAGGGGACGCCGACCGGCTCGACCGCGTGCTGAGCATTCTGAACAGCCAGGCCGATCGCGGGCAGGTCGCCGCGGTCGTATCGACGCCGCTCGCGCTGGTCGACGCCGTGGCCGCCCGGCTCCTCCACCCTCGCCTGCTGCAATTGGCGGACGCGGGCGACGCCGAGCGCGGCTCGGCCCTCGTGGCGGCTATGCGGCCCACGAGCACGACGGTGCGTGATTCGGCGGGCGGCGAGGCGGCCCGGTTGCGTTATCTAACCGACGAGGTCGGCCGCATCGCGGCGGCGCTGGCCCGCCTGTCGGGCGCCGCACTGACTCCAGACATTGCCGGCGACTTGCCGGCGAGCGAGGCCGCCGACAGCGCGGATTCGGCGGAGATCGCGCGCATCGTGCGCGCGCGCGGCCTGCGGGGCCGGCACTTCGACCCGGCCTTGTTCGCCGATCCGGCGTGGGACATGCTGCTCGACCTTGCGGGCGCGCGCATCGGGGGCAAGCCGGTGGCGGTGTCCAGCCTGTGCATCGCCGCCGCCGTGCCCGCGACAACCGCGCTGCGCTGGATCCGCATGCTCACCGACGCCGGCCTGTTCGTCAGGAACGCCGACCCGCACGACGGGCGGCGCGTGTTCATCGACCTCAGCGACGCGGCGGCCGCGGCGATGCGGGCCTATCTCGCCGCACTGCGCGCCCCCGCGCCTCAGGCGGCGCTGTCGATCCCGAGCTCGGCGAGCTTGCGGTAGAGCGTCGAGCGCCCGATCCCGAGCCGCCGCGCGACCTCGCTCATGCGGCCGCGATAATGGCCGATCGCGAGCCGGATGACGTCGGCCTCGATCGCGTCCAGCGGTCGCAGGTGGCCGTCGGTTTGGTACAGCGTCACGCCGGGCGCGGAGTTGAGCGCCGCCGCCGCCGACGACGTGCTCATCGGCACGGCGGTGTAGTCGTCGGCGCGCTTGCTGTAGTTGGACTGCTCGGCGATGCTGGGGAAGTCGGCGGAGCTCAGCGCGCCTCCGTTGGCGAGCGCGGCGGCGCGGAACAGCGCGTTGGCCAGTTGCCTGACATTGCCCGGCCAGCCGTAGCGCATCAGGACGCCCAGCGCGTCGTCGGCGATCGACAGGTCGCGCATGCCAGGCTGTTCGGCGATGCGGCCGAGCAGATGGCGGGCGAGCGCCGGAATGTCGCTGGCGCGGTCGCGTAGCGGCGGAATGCTGATCGTGACGCCCGCGACCTTTGCGAACAGGTCCTCGCGGAAGCGGCCGGCCTCGAGTTCGGTCACCAGCGGCTTGTTGGACGCGGCGATGACGCGGACATCCGCCTCGTAGGTGCCGCCGCCGCCCACCGGTTCGACGCGGCCCGTGTCCAGCATGCGCGCCAAGCGTTCCTGCGTCTCGGCCGGCAATTCGCTGATCTCATCGAGAAATATCGTGCCCCCGGCCGCGTTGAGGATGCGGCCGTCGCGATTGTCGAACGCGCCGGGAAACGCGTTCTTGCGGTGCCCGAACAGTTCGCTGTCGATTAGATTGTGCGGGATCGCGCCGCAATTGACGCGCTGGAACGGCTCGCGGACCCTGGGCGAGGCGCTGTGGATCGCGCGGGCCAGCGTGTCCTTGCCGACGCCGCGCTCGCCCTCGATCAGGATCGACGTTTTCGCGCGCGCGGTCTTCGCCGCGACTGCGAGCGCGACGCGGAACTGCGGCGCCGAGCCGACGATCTCGTCCAGGCCGAGCGGCGAAGTGATCTTTTCGGACATCGGCCTGAGTTCGCCCTGACTGCGGCGTCGGTCGGTCGAGGCCTCCAGCGCGGCGAGCAGGCGGTCGGGCGCGATCGGCTTGACGAGGAAGTCGGTCGCCCCCGCGCGCATTGCGTCCACAGCCACCGCTACCGACGTCTGCGCGGTGAGCACCAAGATCGGCAGGCCTTCGCGGATCGCGCGCAGGTCCTCGATCAGCGCGGCGCCCGTCGGACCGGCGTCCCAGTGGTCGAGCAGCACGACTTCGATCTCCGCGCCCTCCTCGCCGTGCAGCAGGCCAAGCGCGGCGTCGGGGTCGGAAGCGGCGACGACGCGCCACCCGGCGCGCGCGCCGATCGCGCTGATCAGGCGGCGCTGCGCCGGTTCGTCGTCGATGAGCAGCAAGGCGCGGGGAGTATCTGGGCGCATGAGTGGGTCCGTCCTGTGTTGGGACAGTTTATAGCACGACAGGTAAAAACCCGCTTAAGCCTGTCGCCCTCGCCTCCCGATGCCCCGCCGTGCGCCAAGTAGGAAAGGCTTGGCCTCGCGCCCCCGCGCTTGTTATGACCTTCGCAATCTTCATCCGAACCGGGATTGCATCATGGCCGACAGCTCCCCTCCGCAGACCGACCTCAAGGCGCACGTCAAGGATTACTCACGCTTCGTGTGGATGTTCAAATGGGGTACGATTATAAGCGCCGTCGTCACCGCGTTCGTCGTCTACCTTCTCGCCGACTGAAGTGAAGATCGCCGTCGTCGCGGAGACCGCCGCCGGCGAACGCCGGGTTTCCGCGATTCCGGAGACGGTGAAGAAGCTTGTCGCGCTGGGCGCGCAGGTGGCGGTGGAGGCCGGCGCCGGGTTAGCTGCTTCGGTCGGCGACGACACCTTCCAGGCCGCGGGCGCGACGGTCGGCGATCGCGCGGCGACGGTTGCAGGTGCGGGCATCGTGCTCGGCGTGCAGGCGCCGGACCCCCGGTCCCTCGCGGGCGCCATGAACGGTGCGCTGGTGATCGCCGCCATGAACCCGCTCGGCGACCGCGCGCGCGTCGACGCCTATGCCGCCGCCGGGCTTGAGGCGCTCGCAATGGAGTGGATGCCCCGCATCACCCGCGCGCAGTCGATGGACATCCTGTCGTCGCAATCCAACCTCGCCGGCTACAAGGCGGTGCTCGACGCCGCGTCCGAATATGGCCGCGCGTTTCCGATGATGATGACCGCCGCCGGCACGATCAGCGCCGCGCGCGTTTTCGTCATGGGCGTCGGCGTCGCCGGGCTGCAGGCGATCGCCACCGCCCGCAGGCTGGGCGCGCAGGTCAGCGCCACCGACGTGCGGTCCGCGACGCGCGAACAAATCGAGAGCCTGGGGGCCAAGGCGATCTTTGTCGAAGGCGAGGCCGGCATCGCGGGCGAGGGCACCGGCGGCTACGCGACCGAGATGTCCGACGCGTACAAGGCCAAGCAGGCCGAACTCGTGTCGGGCCATATCGCCAAGCAGGACATCGTCATCACCACCGCGCTGATCCCGGGCCGCCCCGCCCCGCGGCTGGTGACCGACGCGCAGCTGCGGACGATGAAGCCGGGCAGCGTGCTGGTCGACCTCGCCGTCGAACAGGGCGGCAACGTCGAAGGCGCGCTCGCGGGCGAGGTGGTCGAGCGCCACGGCGTCAAGATCGTCGGCCACCGCAACGTCCCCTCCCGCCTCGCCGCCGACACGTCCGCGCTCTACGCGCGCAACCTGCTGAACTTCCTCACCGCCTTCTGGGACAAGGAGGCGGGCGGCCCCGTTCTGCCCGACGACGACGAGATCGTCCGCGGCATCCGCCTGACGCGCGGCGGGCGGATCGTGAGCGACCGGTTGTTGGGAGCCTAGTGGGATGGGCTTCTTCAGCGCCACCGAGTTCAGCGTCGACACGGTGCAGCGCGACTATGGGCCCATCCTGGTTCCTGACGAGGAGGTGCTCGCTGCCTTCAAGACCACCCGCGATCTAGTGTTCCTAACCAATTACCGGCTGTGCCTGGTCGACATCCAGGGGCTCACCGGCCGCAAGGTGGACGTGGAAAGCGTGCCTTACCGCTCAATCGTGCGCTTCAGCGTCGAGACGGCGGGGACGTTCGACCTCGACGCGGACCTTCGAATCTGGGTTTCGAGCGCGGCCGAGCCGATCGGGATCAAGATCGGCCGCAACAGCAACACGGCGCTTATCCAGCGCATCCTGGCAGCGGGCGTGTTCGGCCAAAGGATCACACGGTGAGGCGGATCCCGCGATAGCGGCGCCATTTTCCCCTGTCCTACAGCCGCGAACTTTGTCATCGTCGGTTGTGGAGGCGGTGCGACTCCGGGATCAGATCCTGCTCACCGGAGGTTCGACGCGACGGGAAGACGTTCTTGGCGTGACTTTTGTGTGACCTTTGGGAAGGCTGACCCTTAAGCGATGACCTTCATCTCCATCTTGTCGATTTTCACCCTCGCCTGCTTCGTCGGCTATTACGTCGTGTGGCAGGTCACCCCCGCGCTGCACACACCGCTGATGGCGGTGACCAACGCGATCTCCTCCGTGATCATCGTCGGCGCGCTGATCGCGGCGGCGGCGGCCGGCGTCCCGGCGGCGAAATGGCTGGGGCTGCTCGCGGTGGTGCTGGCCAGCATCAACATCTTCGGCGGCTTCGCGGTCACCGCGCGCATGCTGGCGATGTACAAGAAGAAGGAGCGCAAGTGAGGGCTCCCGTCATCGTCACCCCAGCGAAGGCTGGGGTCTCATCGCCGTTTCGTACAGATTCTATAACCGCGCGCCAGCGACCTGAGATGCCAGCCTTCGCTGGCATGACGGAGACGGTCCATGCATGAAGTCGCCGACACCCCCGCTTGGGTCAGCCTCGCCTACCTGATCGCCGGCGTCTGCTTTATCCTGGCGCTGCGCGGCCTATCGCACCCGACGACCAGCCAGCGCGGCAACCGTTACGGCATCATCGGAATGGCAATCGCGGTTGTTACAACCTTGGTCACGCATGTGCCTTCGGTAGAAATCAATTGCTCGCGGATGCCACTTGTCCAGCCACCACGATACGGCTTCTGCACGGAGCTCTTTGCTCCGGATTTGTCCGCATTGGGTTTGATCCTTGTCGCCATCGCCATCGGCGCCGTCATCGGCCTCGTCACCGCGCGGCGCATCGCCATGACCGCCATGCCGCAGCTCGTGGCCGCGTTTCACAGCCTCGTCGGCCTCGCCGCCGTGCTCGTCGCCGCGTCCGCCTTCCTCAATCCGGAGGCGTTCGGGATCGCGGTCCGCGTCACGCCGATCGTCAGCCCATCGTTCCTCAGCATCTTCCCCGCGTCCCGCGTTGAGCTCGCCCTAGGCGCGGCGATCGGGGCGATCACCTTTTCGGGCTCGGTAATCGCGTTCCTGAAACTCAACGGCAACATGGGCGGCAAGCCGATCCTGCTGCCCGGCCGCCACGCCATCAACCTGGGCGTGCTCGCCGCGATCCTCGGCCTCGTCGCCTATTTCACCGCGGACCAGAGCCCGTGGGTGTTCTGGACGCTGACCGCGCTCGCCTTCGCGATCGGATTCCTGCTGATCATCCCGATCGGCGGGGCGGACATGCCGGTCGTGGTGTCCATGCTGAACAGCTATTCGGGCTGGGCGGCGGCGGCGATGGGGTTCACGCTGGGCAACAGCGCGATGATCATCACCGGCGCGCTCGTCGGGTCGTCGGGCGCGATCCTGTCCTACATCATGTGCCGGGCCATGAACCGCAGCTTCATTTCGGTCATCGCCGGCGGCTTCGGCGCGGTGGAAAGCGCCGCGGGCGGCCCGGCGATCGACCGCCCGTACAAGCGCGGTTCGGCGGAGGACGCGGCGTTCCTGATGAAGCAGGCCGACCAGGTCATCATCGTCCCCGGCTACGGCATGGCGGTCGCGCAGGCGCAGCACGTGCTGCGCGAGATGACCGACCTGCTCAAGAAGGAGGGCGTGCGCGTCAAATACGCGATCCACCCGGTGGCGGGCCGCATGCCGGGGCACATGAACGTGCTGCTCGCCGAGGCCAACGTGCCCTACGACGACGTGTTTGAACTCGAGGACATCAATTCCGAATTCGCGCAGACCGATGTCGCATTCGTGATCGGCGCCAATGACGTCACCAACCCTGCCGCCAAGACCGACAAGACCTCGCCCATCTACGGCATGCCCGTGCTCGACGTGGAGAAGGCCAAGACGGTGCTTTTCATCAAGCGCTCGATGGGCGGCGCGGGCTATGCCGGGGTGGAGAACGAACTCTTCTTCCGCGACAACACGATGATGCTGCTCGCCGACGCCAAAAAGATGGTCGAGGAGATCGTCAAGGGGCTGGCTTAGTCCTCCCCAGCGAAGCTGGGGAGGGGGACCATTGCGCGAAGACGCAATGGTGGAGGGGTTTTGCAACGTCGCATGTACCTGCAAACAGGCGGTACGATATCCGGCATCGCGCGCTGCGATACCCCTCCACCAGCTTCGCTGGTCCCCCTCCCCGCGAAAGCGCGGGGAGGACTCAAGGCGTCAACGCCATGTCCCGCAACCCGCGCCAAACCTTCAGCGCCTGCACCGTCTCCGCCACATCGTGCACGCGGTGCAGCTGCACCCCCTGATCCGCCCCCTTCAGGGCCAACGCCACCGAGCCGCCGAGCCGTTCTCCAACGGGCGCTTCGTTGGACAGCGCGCCGATCAGCCGCTTGCGGCTCGCGCCCAGCATCACCGCGCAGCCGAGGCCGTGGAACAGCGCCAACCCGTTCAGCAGCCACAAATTGTGGGTCAGCGTCTTCCCGAACCCGATCCCCGGATCAACCACGATGTTGCCGCGCGCGATCCCCGCCGCCTCGGCGGCCGTGATCCGCGCCTCCAGCCAGTCGTAGACCTCCAGCAGCACGTCGCCGTACGCCGGCTCCTTCTGCATCGTTTCCGGCGTTCCCTGATGGTGCATCAGCACGACCGGACACTTCGCCTCCGCGACGACCCCGCCGGCGAACGGGTCGAAGGTGAGCGCCGACACGTCGTTGACCATCCCCGCGCCCGCGCCCAGCGCCGCGCGCATCACCGCCGCCTTGCGCGTGTCGATCGACACCGCGATGCCGCCGCGCGCGAGGCGTTCCACCGCCGGCTGCACCCGCTGTATCTCGTCGCCTTCCCACACGGGCTTGGCGCCGGGGCGCGTCGATTCGCCGCCGACATCGACGATCGCCGCGCCCGCCGCCGCCATGTCGGCCCCCGCCTCGGCCGCGGCGGCCGGATCCAGCGTTCGCCCCCCGTCCGAGAAGCTGTCCGGCGTGACGTTGAGGATGCCGACCACCTGCGGCTGATCGAGCCGCACGACGCGCTCGCCCAGCGTCAGCGGCGCGCGCGTGCCGGTCAACCGCGCCCAGATCGCCTGGGCCGCAGGAGAGCGCGCCAGGCGATCCTCGACGGCCGCAACGGGGACCAGTTCCGCCGAGATTCGGCGGCCGGCCTGCGTTTCGATCCACTCAACAGCCGAGAACCACAGCAGCCCACCGGCCAGCCGCGCAACCTGTCCGTCGAGGCCGAACGGCGCGTCCACGAAAGCGGTCGGGCGCAGATAGGTGGTCATCGGAAAACTCCGGCGGCGGGGGAACGCCCGACCGGCGCGGTCGCGGCGGCGGGGATACGCGCTTCGAGCGGCGCGAGCCAGCGCGCCGCATCGCGGCCGATGCTGATCCGCGGGTTCGACGGCTCCAGCTTGCCCGCCGCTTCCCACGCGCCGACGGACTCGCGTGCCTGAGCGAAGGCGTCGGCGATCGGCTGGTTCTTACGCAGCGCGCGGTTGATCAGCGCGTCGCCGAAGAAGGTCCAGTCATTGCCGGGATCGCAGCCGAACGAGGAACGGTCGGCGGCCGCGGCGGTAATGACCACCGTGCGGTCCGCCGCCAGCCGCGGCACGAAGATGCCCGAATAGCATGCGGACAGGATCAGCAGCCGGTTGGGAAGGCCCGCGCCGTCCAGTATGGCGGCGAGCCGCGCAGGCGAGATCGTCCCCGCGCCGCGTCCCGCATCGCGGTATGCGAGGCCCTCGGGCGCTGTGCCGTGGCTGGTGGTGTAGAGCACCAGCGAGTCCTCATCGGCATCCGCAAGTTCGCCGATCCGCGCCAGCGCGATGGCCAGCGTCGCGGGGCTCGCCGGCGCGCCTTCGCTGGTCAGCACGACCGTGCGGCCAGCCGCGCCGTAACGCCGCGCCAGCACGCGCGCCGCTTCCTGCGCCTCACGCCCGAACACCCGGTCAGAATCGAGCGCGGCGACGACCACGAACGCGTCCGGGACGCCCGCCCGCCCGGGACGCAACGCGGCGAGCGCGGCCTCCAGCGCGCGATGATCGGCGAGCAGCGCCTTGGGCGCGCGCGGGAGCGCGACATGGCTGACGTCCCCCGCCGCGAGCGGCCGCTGCCCGCCCGGCGCGATCGAATAGGTCTGGCTGGTCGCGGACGCGGCGGTGAGCAGCACCAACGGCAGCGCGAGCAAGGCGCGCCCGCGCAATTTGGCGGCAAGGCTGAGTCTCGTCATCCGTTCATCGTCATCCCGGCGGAAGCCGGGACCCAAGTACACGGGAGCTTGGCGTTAGGCGACCGGCTCTTCATCAAGAAGTCGACGTCCGCGACCCTTGGGTCCCGGCTTCCGCCGGGATGACGAGGAGCGCGCCTACCCCTCGCCCAGCCCCGCCGCGTAACG
>DASQNO010000104.1:0-65362 GCA_035644935.1 Sphingomonadaceae bacterium | reverse complement strand
GAGGCCAGCGAGAAGGACAAGGACCCCCGCGCGATCGTCTCGCGGGCGGCGGCGACAAGGGCGGCGCGCTCGGTCAACCCGTCACAAATCCCCGCGCACGATCTCGATCACCGTCGGCGCGACGCGATGCCGGGCCAGCTTCTCCAGCAGGTCGTCGATATCCTCGCTGGAAATGAGATTGCCGCGATGCTGTTCGCGAAGAAAGGCGTCCGACGTCATGCGGTCGACAAAACGGATGAGGTCGTCGTAATAGCCGGCGACGTTGAGCAGCCCGACGGGCTTGCGATGATAGCCAAGCAACTGCCAGCTCAGCGCCTCGAACAGTTCGTCCATCGTGCCGATGCCGCCGGGGATGGTGACGAACCCGTCGGCCAGATCGGTCATCATGGCTTTGCGCTCGTGCATGCCGGAAACGACGTGCAGCTCCGTACACCCCAGATGCGCCGCCTCGGCCTCGCGCAGCGCCTCGGGTATGACCCCGATCACCTCACCCCCCGCCGCCAGCGCCGCGTCCGCGACCGTGCCCATCAGCCCGAGCTTGCCGCCGCCGTAGACGAGGCCGATGCCGCGGATCGCCAAGGTATGGCCGAGTTGGCGTGCGGCTTCGGTGTAGGCCGGATTCGAACCGAAGCGGGAGCCGCAATACACGGCCAATCTGCGTATCATGAATCCGTTCGTCCCGAGCGAAGTCGAGGGGCGCCAGTGCCCGCCTCAATCAAGAACGCCCCTCGACTACGCTCGGGACGAACGGTCGGCTTATGCCGTCACCTACGCAGATCGTCCATCATCAGCGCGGCCGTCGCCTTGGCACTCCCGACGACACCCGGAATGCCCGCCCCCGGATGCGTCCCCGCGCCGACGAAATACAGGTTGGGAATCGCATCGTCCCGGTTGTGCACCCGAAACCACGCGCTTTGCGTCAGCTTGGGCTCCAGGCTGAAGGCGCTGCCGTGATGCGCGCCGAGGTCCCGCGCGAAGTCGAGCGGGGTGTAGTGGAACTGCGTCACGATCCTCTCGCGCAGGCCCGGCATCACCCGGCGCTCGATCTCGGCCAGGATGCGATCGGCGTAGAGCGGGCCTTCCACTTCCCAGTCGATCGGCAGCTGCCCCATGTGCGGCACCGGGGCCAGCACGTAGAAGCTGGAATCTCCCTCGGGCGCCAGGCTCGGGTCCGTCACCGTCGGATGGTGCAGGTACAGCGAGAAGTCGGCGGGCAGCACGCCGTTCTGGTAGATGTCGGTCAGCAGTCCTTCGTACCGCGGCCCGAACAGGATCATGTGGTGCGGCACGGCTGGCCACTCGCCCTTGACCCCGAAATGGATCACGAACAGCGACGGCGAATGCGGCTTTTGCGCCAGCCGCGCGCCGGTGCGCGCGCCGTGCCGGTTGCCGCCCAGCAGGTCGCGATACGTGTGCACGACGTCGCCGTTGCACGCCACCGTGTCGAAATCCTGCCGCCAGCCGCTCTTGCAGGCGATCCCCGTTACGCGGTCGCCCAACGTCTCGATCTCCGCGACCTCCTCGCCCAGCCGCAGGACGCCGCCGAGCCGCTCGAACTGCGTCACCATCGCCGCGATCAGCCTGTTGGTCCCGCCTTCCGCGAACCACACGCCGCCGTCGCGCTCCAGCTTGTGGATCAGCGCGTAGATGCCGCTCGTGGTCATCGGGTTGCCGCCGACCAGCAACGTGTGGAACGACAGGACCTGCCGCAATTTCTCGTTCTCGATGTAGCGCGACACGATCGAATAGACCGACCGCCACGCCTCGTACTTGGCAAGCGCGGGCGCGGCGCGGATCATCGACTTGAAGTCGAGAAACGCGACGGTGCCAAGCTTCACATAGCCTTCCTTGTACACCCCTTCGGAGTATTTCAGGAACTTTGCATAGCCTTCGATGTCCGCCGGGTTCAGCGCATGGATCTGCCGCTTCAGCAGCTCGTCGTCGTTGGAATAGTCGAAATAGGACCCGTCGGGCCAGTTCAGCCGGTAGAAGGGCGAGACGGGCAGCAGCTTGACGTCGTCCGCCATGTCGCGCCCGGACAGCGACCATAATTGCTGTAGGCAGTCCGGATCGGTGATGACCGTCGGCCCACCGTCGAAGGTGAACCCGTCCTTTTCCCAATAATATGCGCGCCCGCCCGGCTTGTCCCGCGCCTCGACCAACGTCGTCTGGATGCCGCCCGACTGCAGCCGGATGGCGAGCGCCA
This sequence comes from Sphingomonadaceae bacterium, assembly GCA_035644935.1. Lineage (GTDB taxonomy): Bacteria > Pseudomonadota > Alphaproteobacteria > Sphingomonadales > Sphingomonadaceae > CADCVW01. Next base: position 63,156 of record DASQNO010000104.1, on the reverse strand, counting down.
GTCCGCCGAAGCCGGCGCCGATCACCGCCGCTGTCGGACCCGCCGGGCCGTCGCGCGTCGGGTTGAAAGCGTTCACCGCGACTTTGTTCATATCTCAGGCCCGTCGCGAATTGAGTGCGTTCACAGCCTTACCAATGGGGACGGGGGGCTTGCCGGACAAGACGCGCATCTTGTCCAGCATCGTCGATTGCCCGGCGTAGAAGCGCGCGATGAGGTTCGCGTCCAGCCGGTAGAAGCGCTCCAGGATCTTGTAGCGTTGCGCCGGCTCGGCGGCGCGGAACAGCATGGTGTCGAGCGTCCGGTAGAAGCCGCGGTCCTTCCACGACTTGGCCGCCATGCGTTCGGTCAGGTCGTGCAGCGCCGCGCCCGACAGGTCCGGCGCGGCAGCGATGGCGGTGGCGGTGCGCACCGCGTCGGGCAGCGTGTAGCCGGTGGTGGGGTGGAACAGCCCGCCGCGCAGGCCGACCTTGCCGACGCGTGCGCCGCCGACGCGCCAGAACGCGCCGAAATCGCCGTCCATCGCGACCGGCAGGCAGCCGCTCTCCTCGCGCAGCACCGCGCCGGGCCCGAAGTTGCGCCGCGCGACATAGTCGTCGATGCGCGCGCCGACGCCGGGGATGTCGAGCTCGGGCGCGTCGCCGTAGTAGGTGTCCTCGACCAGCATCGTGCGTTCGTCGAAGGGCAGCAGGTAGACGAAGCGGTAGCCGTCTGCCTGGTCGACCGTCGCGTCCATGATCACCGGGTGCGTGACGCCATGAGGCCGATCGAAGCGATATTCGCGCCCGACGAACTTCTGCCAGCCAAGATCGAGATAGCCGAGGTTCGCTGCGCCGCGCGCGTCGATGACGCCGCGCGCCTTGATCTTGTCGCCGCTGAGCAGCGTCACGAGGTCGTCGCGGACCTCCACCACTTTCATGCCGGTGATCCGCATCGCCGGCGTCAGCCTCTCGCGCACCGTCATGTCCAACCGGTCCGAACGGATCGTGTTGTACCCGCCGCGCAGCTTGCGGCTATGGTCGGGGAAGGCGACGATGTGCCCGTCCCAATGGTGCGACACCAAAGGCTCCACCAGCCAGCGGTCGGCGTCGGCGACATCGCTGTCGAAGAACGACCACAGGTGGTTGCCGCCAAACGTGTCGCCCGCCTCGATCAGCATGACCGGAACGTCCGGCCGCTTTTCCGCCATGGCCAGCGCCAGCAGGCTGCCCGCGAGCCCGCCGCCGGCGATGATCAACCCGTCATGTTTGGTCAGCGCCATCAATCCAACGCTCTACCGCAAGGCAGGGCTTGTGCAAACGCGGCGTCGTGCGCACGTTGTCCCTGTTCCGATCTGGTGCGCATCGCCTTGTGGACGATGGCTCCGCCGATCCGTTACGCGTTGCAACGCCTGCTTTTCCCGATCGGAGATCGCCCGTGAACCATCGTGCCGCCGCCACATCGCTGGCGTTCATCGCCCTTGCCGCCGCTGCGCCCGCGCGGGCGCAGGACGTGCCGCCGGTGGAGGTTCCCGATCCAGCCGCCGCGACCGCCGATGACGGTTCCGACAACTTCACGCTCGGCCTGGGCATCGGCTACGCGCCCTCCTACGAAGGTTCGAACAATTACGTGATCAGCCCCGCCGGCGTCGTACGCGGCCGTGTGTCGGGCTTCAACTTCTACAGCCGCGCCACCGCGCTCTACGTCGACCTCGTTCGCGAGGCGCCCGGCGCCGCGCTGAACATCGAGGCGGGACCCATGGTCAATCTTCGCCTCGACCGCTCCAGCCGCATCCGCGACGACCGGGTCAAGGCGCTGGGCGAGATCGACACCGCGGTCGAGACCGGCGGCTTCATCGGCGTCACCAAGAACGGCGTGCTCCACGGCTACGACTTCGCGACGCTGCGGCTGGACGTCACCAAGGACGTCGCCGACGCGCATGACGGCGTCGTCATCACGCCCAATTTCGAATATGCGACGCCGCTGTCCACCAGCTTCCTCGTCGGCGTCTCGCTGTCCGCCGAGCACGTCTCGGGCAAGTTCGCCGACACGTATTTCTCCATTGGCCCGGCCGGCACGCTGGCCAGCGGCCTCGCGACCTACGACGCCGACGGCGGCTGGAAGAACGTCCGCGGCACGCTGCTCGCGACGTACAGCCTGTCGGGCGACCTGCGGCGCGGCGCGGCGATCTTCGCCGTGGGCAGCTATTCCAAGCTGCTGGGCGACTTCAAACGGTCGCCGATCGTGCGCGACACCGGCGACAAGAACCAGTTCTTCGGCGCGCTGGGCCTAAGCTACACTTTCTAGAAGGATCGGCGCTACGGGGGCGCCATGACTCGATCCGTTCGCCTCGCGCTGGGCGCGTTGCTCGTCGCGCTGCTTGCCGGCGCGGCGTCCCTGTGGGTGTCGGGGGCGTGGCGCGCCGGCCTGTCGGGCGCGGACGAGCCCGCGCATTTCCTCAACACGCTGGTGATCGCGCGCTACGCCGCCGACGCGCTGGGCTCGGACCCGATGGCCTACGCCACCGAGTTCTACCTGCACTATCCGAAGATCTCGATCGGGCACTGGCCGCCGGGATACTACGCCGCGCTCGCGCCTTTGTTCATGGTCCTGCCGCCGACCCCGGCGACCGCCATGGCTGTGAACCTGGTGCTCGCGGCGCTTCCGGCCGTGATCGCTGGCCTGCTCGCCGCGCGGGTTCTTGGAACTCGCCTGGGCCTGCTCGTCGCCGCCTTGTGCGCGCTGACGCCGGTGGCGCTGGAAGGCTTCGCCTTCTTCATGCTCGATCAGCCGCTCGCCGCCGCCGCTTTGGCCGCGACGGGCCTGTGGATCGCCTTCGTCGGGCGGCCCCGCGCGTGGGTCGTGTTGCTGTTCGGGCTGGTCGCCGCGTGGGCGGTGCTGATCAAGGGCAATGGCTGGCTGCTGCTGTTCGTGCCGCCCATCCACCTGGCGCTGACCGGCCGCTGGCGCGTGCTGGCCTCGCCTTGGCCCTGGCTGGCGGCGCTGCTCGCGGCGCTGGTGGTCGGCCCCTGGTACTGGCTGACCGCGGGAATCGCGGCCGACGGCTTCAACTACCAGCCGGGTCCCGTCTACGCGGCGCAGGCGCTCGGCTATAATTTCGGCGCGTTGTCCGACAATGTGACGCCGCTCGGGCTCGCGCTCGCCGCCTGGGGCTTGTGGCGCGGCTGGCAAGCGCGCGCCGACGGCAACGCCTGGTCGATCCTTTCCGGGTGCGCGGCGCTCGTCCTGGCGACGCTGCTGCTGCAGTCGCTGGTCCCGGTCGATCTCGACGCGCGCTACATGGCCCCCGCATTGCCGCCGTTGATCGTGCTGGCGGTGTACGGTGCCCGCGACGTCATGGCGCGGTTCGGACGCCCGAACCTCGCCGTGCCCGTGGCGCTCGTGCTCGCCGTCCCCGGCGTCGTCCATCTCGCCACCCGCGAGCCCAAGGTCGACCTGCGCCTGGCCGACGTCGCCGCGCAGACGCGTGCCGGCGACGCCTGGCTGATCGACGGCACCAGCGGCGCCGAAGGCGCGCTCGCCGCCGAAATGGCGATCCGCGACCGCGAAGCTAAAAGCTACATGATCCGCGCCTCCAGCCTGCTCGCGCGCTCGGACTTCATGGGCAGCCGCTACGCTTTGGCCTACACCGATCCCGCCGCCATTCGCGCCCGGTTGCGCGAACTCGGCGTCTCCGGCATCGCCGTCGTGCGGGCCCAGAACCAACCCGCCTTTCCGCACAGCGCACTGCTTCGCCGCGCGCTGCTGGAGCAGGGGTGGCGCCGCACCGCCGTTCTCGCGCACGGCGGCCGCGCCGGCACGACCGAGATCTTCCGCCCCGCCGCGCCGGTCGTCCCGGACACGCGCGCCATCCGCGCGCTCGGCGTGCCCGCCAAGGCGAAGGGCCTGTCGGGCTAGCCTCCCACCACGGCCTGGGTTAAGAACAAGGCGTGAACGACCCTGCCGAACCTGCCGTTCGCAAGATCATCCACGTCGACATGGACGCCTTCTTCGCGTCCGTGGAACAGCGCGACGACCCGGCGCTTCGCGGGCTCCCCGTGGCGGTCGGCGGTTCGGGCGGGCGCGGCGTCGTTGCGGCGGCGAGCTACGAGGCCCGCGTCTTCGGCGTCCGCTCCGCCATGCCATCGGTCACCGCGCGCCGCCGCTGCCCCGACCTTGTCTTCGTCCGGCCGCGCTTCGACGCCTACCGCGAAGTGTCCAACCAGATCCGCGCGATCTTCCGCGACTACACGCCGCACGTCGAATCGCTGAGCCTGGACGAGGCCTATCTCGACGTCACGCACGACCTCAAGGGCATCGGCGTCGCCACCGCGATCGCGGAGGAGATCCGCGCCCGCATCCGGGCGGAAACAGGCCTCACCGCATCCGCCGGCGTTTCCTACAACAAGTTCCTGGCCAAGCTCGCGTCCGACCAGAACAAGCCCGACGGCTGCTGCGTCGTCACCCCGGCGCGCGGCCCCGCCTTCGTCGCCGCGCTGCCGGTGGGGCGTTTCCACGGCGTCGGCCCGGTCACCGCCGCCAAGATGGCGCGGCTGGGCATCCACACCGGCGCCGACCTGCGCGCGCGCGATCTCGCCTGGCTCGCGCGCCATTTCGGCAGCTCGGCGGAATATTACCACAACCTCGCCCGCGCCATCTGTCACCGCCAGGTCCGGCCTAACCGCATCCGCAAGTCGCTCGGCGCCGAGGACACGTTCCACCAGGACCTGCACGCCGAGGCCGACCTGCTGGCCGAACTGGCGAGTATCGCCGACACCGTCTGGCGCCGCATCGGCGAGAAGGGGGGCATTTCCGGCCGCACGGTGACGCTCAAGGTCAAGTTTCAGGATTTCCAGATCATCACCCGCGCCCGCTCGCTCCCGCACGCCGTCGCGGGCCGCGACGAATTCCTGGCGGTCGGCGCGGACCTGCTGCGCGGCGTCCTCCCCGCGCCCAAGGGCATCCGCCTGCTCGGCCTGACGCTGTCGGGCCTGAGCCACGACGAGCCCGCCGCCGCCCCGCAACTCGGCCTGCTCTAGGCGAACGCTTGTTCCCCGGCGTAGGCCGGGGCCCAGTCGTACCGGCGGTGTCACTGGACCCCGGCCTACGCCGCGGAACAGCTAAACTCACTCGCCTATCGACGCCGCCGCATCGCGCGCCTACACCGTCCTCATTCCCCGGGGGACCGCGCAGGCGGTTGAGATTGGCTTATCGCCAGGACCCGTCGAACCTGATCCGCTTGATAGCGGCGTAGGGAGGGCGAGACCGCAGCCAGTCCGGGGGACTGGCGAGGACCGAGCCCGGCCTACGGAGCTTGGAGAATTACCCATGGCCGACATCCCCGCCCGCACCGAACTGCCCGACGCCGGCACCCCCCGCGTCACCACCGGCCCGATCCGCGGCAGTCGGAAAATTCACGTTGGCCCCCTGGGCGTCGCTATGCGCGAGATCATGCTCGACCCCTCCTGCGACGAGCCGCCCTTGCGCGTCTACGACCCGTCCGGCCCCTACACCGACGCGTCCGCGCGCATCGACATCGACCGCGGCCTCCCCGAACTTCGCGCCCCCTGGATCCGCGCCCGCGGCGATGTCGAGGAAGTCCGCCAGCGCGAGGTCCGCCCGGAGGACAACGGCCAGCTCGGCCCGGACCGTTCGGGCGGCGTCGCCCCGTTCCCCAACGTCCGCCGCAACGTGCTCCGCGCCCGCGCCGGCCACAACGTGTCGCAGATGCACTATGCCCGCCGCGGCATCATCACGCCCGAGATGGAATATGTCGCCGTCCGCGAAAATCTCGGCCGCGAACAGATCCGCTCCCACGTCCGCGACGGCGAGGACTTCGGCGCGTCCATCCCCGACTACGTCACGCCCGAGTTCGTCCGCGACGAGATCGCCCGCGGCCGCGCCATCATCCCCAACAACATCAACCACCCCGAATCCGAACCGATGGCGATCGGCCGCAACTTCCTGGTCAAGATCAACGCCAATATCGGGAACAGCGCCGTGGCGAGCGACGTCGCGGCCGAGGTCGACAAGATGGTCTGGTCAATCCGCTGGGGCGCCGACACGGTGATGGACCTCTCCACCGGCCGCAATATTCACGACACGCGCGAATGGATCATCCGCAACGCGCCCGTCCCCATCGGCACCGTCCCCATCTACCAGGCGCTGGAGAAAGTCGGCGGCGTCGCCGAGGACATGACCTGGGAAATTTACCGCGACACGCTGATCGAACAGGCCGAACAGGGCGTCGACTATTTCACCATCCACGCCGGCGTCCGCCTGCCCTACGTGCCGATGACCGCCAAGCGCGTCACCGGCATTGTGTCGCGCGGCGGCTCGATCATGGCCAAGTGGATGCTCTCGCACCACCGCGAAAGTTTCCTGTACGAACGCTTCGACGAGATCTGCGAGATCATGAAGGCCTACGACATCGCCTTCAGCCTCGGCGACGGCCTGCGTCCCGGCTCCATCGCCGACGCCAATGACGAGGCGCAGTTCAGCGAGCTCTACACGTTGGGCGAGCTCACCCATCGCGCGTGGAAGCACGACGTCCAGGTCATGATCGAAGGTCCCGGCCACGTGCCGATGCACAAGATCAAGGAGAACATGGAAAAGCAGCTCGAAGTCTGCGGCGAGGCGCCCTTTTACACATTGGGCCCGCTCACCACAGACATCGCGCCCGGTTACGACCACATCACCAGCGGCATCGGCGCGGCGATGATCGGCTGGTACGGCACGGCGATGCTTTGCTACGTCACGCCCAAGGAGCATCTCGGCCTCCCCGACCGCGACGACGTCAAGGTCGGCGTCGTCACATATAAACTAGCCGCCCACGCCGCCGACCTCGCCAAGGGCCACCCCGCCGCCAAGATGCGCGACGACGCCGTCAGCCGCGCCCGCTACGAATTCCGCTGGCGCGACCAGTTCAACCTGTCGCTCGACCCCGACACCGCGGAACAATATCATGACCAGACGCTCCCGGCGGAAGGCGCCAAGACCGCCCATTTCTGCTCGATGTGCGGGCCGAAATTCTGCTCCATGAAGATCACGCAGGAGGTGCGAGAGTTCGCTGCCGGCAGGGCAGCGAATAGCGATCTGCTCGGAGCAGATCGCCTCGCAGGACCTCGCTCGGCTACGCCGAGCGGGGACATCGCGGCGAAGCAGAATGCGGGGGTGGAGACGTTTATTGCGGCGGAGGCGGTGGAGCAGGGGATGGCGGTAATGAGTGAGCGGTTCAAAGAAAAGGGTGGCGAGGTCTACCTTTCCGTTTCCAAGTAGCTCTGTCGGCCGAGCCATTCGGCTCCCGAGGCGTAACGAATTTATTTTTGCACCGGTAAGCGGGTCCGGCAATAAGATCAGACACGCTTACCGGTTAGAGTTAAGCTGCAATTAGCGGTTCTCTTCGCACCTTTATGCTACGCTTTAACACCCTTAATCTTCCGGTCTTGGCTTGAACTGCGCGCTCTATGTTGTTTCTAGCGCGTTCAATAGCTTCCTCGAGTTCCGGAGATTTTCCTCTTTCCTCAGCGTCGCATAGGATATCAGCTAAAGGAAAATATTCATTCATCTCTCGTCTCCTTTAAGCGATTGAAGTAACGGGAGTTTAAATCCGTTGGAAAATAATGCTTGCGTTTAACCCAGACTAGACCTTCGGCTTTACTGATCACCGCGACATCAATTGGGCCACCAACGGTTTCGAAGCCAGAAGCTACGCGTCTCTGCAGAGAAGACAGGTTAACAAGCGCTTCCGCAAACTCTGCAAGATCCTGCTTAGGCATAAATTCGACCATGTCTTCGACAGCTTTTTGGGACTCACGACGTATCGTCTCCATTCCTAGTTCTTCAAAATCTCGTACGAAGGCAAGTTCCGCACTAAGAATGGATTTCTTAAACTCATCTTTCTCCTCAACAGACTCAAACTCTAGAAGAGATGTTGTTGACTCCCCAATCTTCGTAACGGTTTGCCGACAGAACCGAAGCATTTTGTCTTTGACTTGAAGATCTAATCCAAATAGAAATCGCTCAGCCATCTCACGCTGCGCAAACGCCATAACACGAGCGCGCGGCCCACTGCGCGCAATGTCAACTCCTTCAACTCGATCAAATTTCAGGGCACCTAGAACCGGTTCGTAAACTTTCAGGTGGACCAGCGTCGGAAAAATTTCAGTGCGTCCAAAGCCTGCAACCACTATTCCTGTTGATGGAGCTGCTGGATTGTTCTTCTTGAGAGACAGTCGAACTAGTGCGACTATCCGCTCAACGATGGTCTCTGGTGGCTGCAACGACTGCTCCGAAACGGCTCGTCGGATGATGGAATTCAGTTTGCGCGTTGCTGGATAGGCGCCAATGAAATTGCTATCAGGCCACGAGCTGGCAATGCGTTCTATGGCGCCGAGTGCCTGCTCCCAAAGCGTCTCTAGCGGATTACGTTTGGCCTCAGCGTCGTCTAGATCAGCAGAGGGCTTCTGCATGTCCGAAAGCCGACGCATTAGCAGTTGGCTGACGCGTGTTGTAAGCATCGTTAGCACTGACGTTGCTGATCTATGAACAGCCGCTTGCTGCATTATATCATTTGAGCTTTGAGCGTATTCACTCAGATAATTTAGCAGGGACGTTGAGGCTTGCTCGATGGTGTCAAATTGAGGCGCTGACGAACGGAAGTCCTTTATCAATACGGGCAGCGGTGCCTGCATAAACTGCATTCCGCTGAAAATCATACAGGCGATAGGTTGCACCGACGACAGCTCGAAAAGCTTGTCTGCCGTGTTAAACACCTTGCGAGAACTAGATCCCTGAGAGATAGTCACAGCGCTATCGGCTGCTAACGCAACGCCCAGTTTGTTTAAGATGGCGACTTCAGCTGTCATCCCAAGCCTTGGAATCGCGAGAGCCGCACCAGCTTCTGGAACGGCTCACTAAGATGATAGTGCCACAACGTCGGGCTGTAGGAAAGGCAAATCGTAAATGAGAAAGTAGGGTACCTATTCCCCCTCCTCCTCCAAAGCCCAAACCGGCGCGCCCAGCGCCGCCGCCAACCTCCTCCGCGTCTCGCGCGATCCGTATCCGCCGCCTGCCTCGATGCGGCCGACCCACACCTGGCTGAGCCCCGCCGCCTTCGCCAGCGCCGCCTGGCTGAGCCCGCGGTGCCGCCGCCACGCGCCGAGCGGGGAGAGGCCGTCGGCGATCATCAGCTTGACGACTTCGCCCGGCACCGTGCCTTCGCCCGCCTCGATCCGCGCCATGATCGCGGTCGCCTCGCGCACGTCCTCCTCGTCCTCGGCAAAGGCGCGCAACCGCTCCCAATCCTCGGCGCGCAGCACCACCATCTCCGTCCCGTCGGGAGCGGTGAAGCGCTGGGGTTGATAGGTCATCGTCGTGTCTCCTCAGTCGTAAGCCGCGCCGCGCGGCGCGATCCGTTCCACCGCGATTACGACCAGCGTCTCCGTGAAGATCACCCGCCAGTCGCCGACCCGCAGCCGCTTAAGTCCGCCCCGACCTTTCAGCGCCCGGACGTTGTTGGCGAGCGACTCCGGCCGTTCGGCCAGCTGTTCGATCTTCAGGACGATCCGCTCGCCCGTCGCACGGTCGATCCGCTGCAGCGTCCGCAGCGCATCCCGGCTATACTCAATCCGCCTCGCCACGGAGGATGCTGTAAAGCAAAACGTATGTGGGCACAACAACGGAACGTACTAGGTAAATGCCCCAATCCCTCGCCCACACCGCTCTCATCGTCCGCGACTATGACGAGGCGATCGCCTGGTTCACGGGAGTGCTCGGCTTCACCCTCGTCGCCGACCAGTGCCAGCCCGTGCAGGACAAGCCCGGAGCGATCTCAGCCGAAGGCGGCTCGGAGATCGCGATCAGCAAAAGATGGGTCCTCATCGCCCCGCCCGGCGCGGGCGAAGGCGCCGCCACCCTCCTCCTCGCCCGCGCCGCGACGCCGGAGCAGGAGGCCTTCATCGGCAATCAGGCGGGCGGGCGCGTCTTTCTGTTCCTGCGCACCGACGACTTCGCCCGCGACTACGCCGCGATGCGCGCGCACGGAGTCACCTTCGTCCGCGAACCCGCCACCCGCGCCTACGGCACCGTCGTGGTGTTCGCGGACCTCTACGGCAATTTGTGGGACTTGGTGCAGCCGGCTAAGGAACCGGCAAACGCCCCGTTGCCGAAACCGACATGAACCTGACCGATCTCCTCGTTCCCACTTACCGCAACATGCTTCGCACGCTCCGCGGGCTGCTCGACAAGGCAGAGGCACAGCTCGGCGGCGCCGGCGCCGAAGCTCTGCTTTGGGCCCGCCTCGCGCCGGACATGTACCCGCTGGCTACGCAGATCCGCTTCGCTTGCGTTCAGGCGCAGGAAGCGCCGCTGCGCCTGCTTGGGGCATCGCTCGCGCCCCTCGACGCGCTGCTAGACGAGGGTCGCAACGCCGGCGAGCAGCCAGGCACGTTGAGCGGCGCCCGCGCCCGGATCGATGAGGCGCTCGCCTTCGTCGACGGCCTGGGGCCGGACGCACTCGACCAGGCGCCTGCCGAGGCCTCGCTCGTCCTTACCCTGCCGATGGGCCTGACCTTCGACCTCACCCGCGAGCAATTCGCACGCGACTGGGCGCTCGGACAGTTCTACTTTCACCTTATGGCCGCCTACGCCATTTTCCGGGGGGAAGGCGTCGGGATCGGCAAAGCCGACTATGTGCCGCACATGTTCGCATATCTACGCGACTCCGGCTCACCTCCCGCTCAAGCTTGACCCGCGTCGCGGCCGCTGTTTGAACAGCGCGTCATGAGCGAAGACAAGGCCAAAGGCCCCGCCTCCTACTTCCCGTCGATCGAAAAGACCTACGGCCGCCCCATCGCCGAATGGAAGGCGCTGCTGCGCGCCCGCCCGCCCGCCAGGCACATGGAGCTGGTCGCGTGGCTCAAGGGGGAGCACGGCATGGGCCACGGACACGCCAACGCCCTTGTTGCGCACACGCTGGCCGAAGATAAAGGCTGATGGGCCGGGGCGGTGGCCCGCGAAGGCGAGGGCTGGAGGGTGGCCGGCTAGATCATCGAATGATGCAGCCGGCCGGACCACCGGTCAGTTGTTGCCCTCGAAGTCGCTGCGCGTCGCGGTCGGCGGCTGGACGCGGCCGCTCTTCTGCACGCCGGTGATCGCCGCGTCGGGATCGGTGGCCCGCTTCATGTCGTCGAGGGACCCCACCTCGCGCTGGCGGTTGCCGCCCGCGGCGCTGGTCCCCAGCGCGCCGTCTTCGGCGGCATCGATGATGTCGCTGTCGTCGTGGCGCTTGGCGGTCTCGGCGCGGTCGCTGCTCCTGTCGTTCATCGTGCGTGTCTCCTTTGCCCCCGGAAAAACCCGCGCGCCCGATCCGCGTTCCGCAGCTGCGTCTGTTCGGCTCCGGGCTGGAGTTGAGCCGCCCGGCGTCCCGCGTTACGCTGCGCGCATGGACGACGCGAGCGACGAGCCCACCGCCTCCGAGCAGATCGACGCCCGGATCGCGGCGCTCGGCGACTGGCGCGGCGCGACGCTCGCGGCCATGCGCGCGCTGATCCGCGAGGCGGACCCGGAGATCGTCGAGACGATCAAGTGGCGCAAGCCGTCCAACCCCGCCGGCGTGCCCGTGTGGGAACGTGCCGGCATCCTCTGCACGGGCGACGGGTTCGCGGGCAAGGTCAAAATCACCTTCGGCAACGGCGCGCCGCTGCCCGACCCGGCGGGCGTCTTCAACGCCAGCCTCGGCGGCAACGCCATGCGCGCGATCGACCTCCGCGAGGGCGAGACGGTGGACGCGGAGGCATTCAAGGCGCTGGTCCGCGCCGCCGTCGCGCAGAACATCGCGGCCCAGGCCGCGCGCAAGCGCTGACACACCTGCTGGTGTGTCTGATCGGCTCTGGTCTGGAGAGTGCGTGATGGCCCGGATCGACGCCGACGCTCCCGTCCCTAAGGCTCGCGGACATTGCAGGAAGAGGGCGGCCTTGTAGGCTCCGCTTCAGGGCGTAAACCCGCCGCTATGCCGAATTTCGCGTACTACTGGTTCTTGGGTGCCGTGAATCTGATCTTCTCGGCCGTAGGCTTGGTAGCCGCTGCAACCTTGATCGGATTGCCTGTTGCGCTTGGCGCCTCTGCTTTGGGCGCTTCGCAGACAACGGTGATCTGGGCTCTTGTCTACTCTTCTCCGCTTTGGGCTCCGGCAGGTTGCGGTGCGGGTCTCTTCACAGCCGGGCGCCTAGTGCGCGGTCTGAAACGCGATCCGCCTGACGCAAGGTCGAAATAACACAGGAACCTTCGATTTGACACCGAGACACTACCGAAATCGCTGTCCTACACCCTTCGCGCGGTGCCATGGTGCGGCGCGGCTTGCGAGTCGCCAAAGGCTCTTTGACCCGTCCGCGCCACCCAGACTTCCGCGACCCGGATCGTGGCTCCCGCAAAACGGCTCAACACTAGGAACTTTGCGAACTTAGCGACTTTCGCGCTGTGGACGGCCGCGCCGCTCGCCTACCCGTTGACGATGATTCCGCCGTTCGGATGCAGCACTTGCCCCGTCATGTAGCTTGAATCCTCGCACGCGAGGAACAGGAACGCCGGCGCGACTTCGTTTGGCTGGCCGGGGCGCCCCATCGGCGTGTCCTCGCCGAAGCTTTCCAGCTTCTCGGGGCTGGCGCCGCCCATCGGGTTCAGCGGCGTCCAGATCGGCCCGGGCGCGACACCGTTCACGCGAATGCCCTTCTCGGCCAGGTTACCCGACAGCGCCCGGGTGAACGCGGTGATCGCGCCCTTGGTGCTGGAATAATCGAGCAGCTCCTCCGATCCCTTGTAGCTCGTCACCGATGTGCAATTGACGATCGCCGCGCCCTCCTTGAGGTGCGGCCGCGCCGCCTGCGTCATGAAGAACATGCCGAAGATGTTGGTCTGAAACGTCCGTCGCAGCTGCTCCTCGGTGATGTCGGTGATCTCCTGGTCCGGGTGCTGCTCGCCCGCATTGTTGACCAGCACGTCCAGCTTGCCGAACGCCTCCACCACCTCGTCCACCGCCGCCTGGCAGAATTGCTTGTCGCCGACGTCGCCGGCGATCGTCAGCGCGCGGCGGCCTTCGCTCTCGACGATGCGCTTGGTTTCCGCCGCGTCGTCATGTTCGTTGAGGTACAGGATCGCGACGTCCGCGCCTTCGCGGGCGTACAGCGCGGCGACCGCCCGCCCGATGCCGCTGTCCGCGCCCGTCACCAGCGCCACCTTGCCGTCCAGGCGTCCGGAACCCGGATAGCGCGGCTGCCACTGCGGCTTGTCGTCCATCTGGCTCTCGTGACCAGGCAGCGCGTCTTCGTGGATCATCGGTTCGACATCGTGGGCCATCGCGCATCTCCAACTGGTTGGGGAGATTTACGCGGGGCATGGCCCGCCGGTTCCCACCCGCGACGCCCGGACGCAGAAAGCCCCGGCCGACGCCCCCGAACCGAGCCGCATTCGGCTCGGTTCGAAAGCGCCGGCCGGGGCCTTGGCGTCGCTAGAAGCGGATCAGCGATTCATGGCGTGAACGCGGACCACCGTCTGCGTGCGGGCGTCGATCTGATAGATCTGCCGCCCGTCCGTACGGAAATAGACGTTGTTGCTGTCGCGATACTGGTTGCGGTACTCGTAGGGCAGCGCGGACAGGTTGCCCGACGCGCGTTGCCCGACCGCCAGCGACCCGCGTCCGAGAACGCTGTCGATGATGCCGCCCAATCCGCCGCGCGGCGCCGGCTGCGCGTAGCCGTCGTCATACTGCCTGTTCGGCCCTTGCGCGTAATCGTCGTCCTGGTCGTAACGCCCCTGCGCGCCGCCTTCGGCCGTACGGACCTGCTGGCGCAGGCTGCGGAGCCGCTGCTGGAGTTCGGAACGCTCCTGACCGGACAAGCCGTTGGCGCTGTACTGGCGCTCGAGCTGGGTCAGCTGGCGCAGCTGCTGGCGCAGCGGACGGACCTCGGCCCGGCTGATCGCGCCGCTCTGCAAGCCGGTATCGATCCGCAGGCGAAGCTGGTCGATCCGCGCGGACAGGTTGCCGTTGGCGCCCATCCCGTACTGACCGTTCGCGTACTGCCCATTCGCGTTCTGGCCGTTGCTGTTCTGATAGCCGCCGTTCGCATACTGCGCCGCGGCCGGAGCACCGGCGGCCAGCGCGGTCGCCGCCGCCATGCTCATCAAGATCGTCTTCATGTGTTTACTCCTTCACGCCCCCGCGCTTGGGTCCGATTAGCGCGCCGCCGCATGTTGGGTTCCTGAACCCCTCCGACAGGCGCAGTTCATCCCGCAACGCCGGCCGCATGATCTTGCGAGCCTCGGCGCCATGGCCGATGACGGGGCATGACGCCCGCATCCACCGTCACCGGCATTGCCCAGCTGATCTCGCTCGCCATCGGCCCCGTGTTTCTGCTCGCCGGGATCGGCTCGATCCTCAACGTCATGGCCGCGCGGCTGGGGCGCGTGATCGACCGCGCCCGGCAGTTGGAGAGCGAGTTCGCGACGGGGAGCGATGCCGAACGCTCGCGCATGCGGGTCGAGCTGCGGGTTCTCGATCGCCGCATGACGGTGGTGCAATCGGCGATCGGCGCGTGCACCGGCTCGGCGCTGTTCGTCAGCCTGGTCGTCGCCATCCTGTTCGTTGCCGAACTGGCGCACTTCGCTTACGCGCGGCCGATCGCTGTGCTGTTCATCGTCGCCATGGCGCTGCTGATCATCGGGCTGCTGCTGTTCCTGTGGGAGGTCAACCTGTCGATGCGCTCGGTCCGCGTCCGGCGCGCGCTGATCGACCGTTCGACCGGCGACGACGCCTAGTCCGGAGGCGGTGCGAGGAGGCGAAGGGTCATCGGATCGCGCATGCCGGCGAAGAACCGGTCGAGGCAGTGGCCGAAGAGCCGAGCGTCCTCGCCTGCCGAGACGGCTTCGAAGAGCGTTATCGACGATCGCAGCTTTACCGCATCGATGCTCCCCAGCATCGCCTCGGCGCTGCGATCCTCATGCTGAAGCAATGCCTCCGTGCACGCCCGCAGCCGCCGGCCGAGCACCGGGTGCGCCAGGAAGGCGCGCGCTTCGGCGGCGGACCGGATCGCGTAATGTCGCGAGGTCGGACTGGCGCCTAGACCGGCGATCTGCGGAAACACGAACCACATCCAGTGGCTGGCCTTGCGACCGGCGCGCAGCTCGGCCAGCGCGTCGTCGTATACCCGGCTCTGCGCGTCGATGAAGCGGGCGAGATCGGCATCGGACATGGGCATCGTCTGCGCGGGCCGCCTCTCGCACGCAACTGCATAGCTGACCTCCTCGCGGCTCAGCCAGTACGTTGCATTTCGCGCAGAAGCGCCACAACACCGTCCAGCGCCTTGGGCGTGGGCTGAATCCAGGATCGCCGCGCGTCCAAGGGATCATCGACACGCTCGACAAAGCCCTGCCGCTCCAGCGCCTCCACATGTCGCAGGCTGGTCGTCGCCGGTGCGTTGGCGGCATGGCAGAGCGAACTGACGCTGACCCGCCGCCGCTCGTGATGGGCGATGAAGAGTTCCAGCAGCATCTCCCACTTCGGGTCGCGAACGATGTGCGGACCAAAAATCTCGTTCGCCCGCATGCGCGACCGATGGATACGGCGCGCGAAAACGAGGGGCGCCACCGTTTCGCCCGTCGGGAAGTCGTCCAGCTGCGCCTGGATTTCCGCCAGCACGGCCGCTTCCTGCTGGTTGCTTTTGCGCAAGCCCGAGAGCTTGGCCCGAAGACCCTCGAGCGACCTGATCGGTGCGTGTTCCAAGGTGCGATCTTCCTGGCGGCGGACGCGGTGCCGCCGCGACATGTGCGCAACGCCGAGCGACGCGCAATGCAAAGGGCGGCCGGTCTCTCCGGTTTGGAGCAACATGGTTAACCGCGCCGCGGGCTTCCCGCACGGCGCTGCCGACAATCACCAGAATGGATGAACTTGCGCGTCGGCCCGTAGCTTGCGCCCGGTTCGACGTGCGGTTCGCGGCCGGGTAGGCGTGATGGATGAGCGAGGAAGATCATTCGGCAGCCGACAGCGCCTTGGAGCGGGCGGCGGGGAGGGGCGCGGGCGGCGCTGATCCTTTCGGCCATGGCTTTGGCGGTCGCGATACTGGGGCTCGTTCTCCCGCTCCGCTGAACCGGTGAGCGATCGGCCGCTGGCGTGTTGCGCCCGCGAGCGGCGGGCCGCACAAAGCGGAATGGCGCACGGAGCGATCAGAGTCGGCATCGGGGGCTGGACGTTTCCGGAATGGCGCGGCGTCTTCTATCCTCCGGGCCTGCCGCATGCCCGCGAGCTCGAACATGCCGCCGGCCGGGTGCAGGCGATCGAGATCAACGCGACCTTCTACAAGACGCAAAGCGCGGACTGCTTCAGGCGCTGGGCGGCGGCGACGCCGGACGATTTTACGTTCACGATCAAGGGTTCGCGCTTTTGCACCAACCGCCGCATCCTGGGCGAAGCAGGCGAGGGGATCGAGCGCTTTCTGGCGCAGGGACTGACCGAGCTTGGCGACAAGCTGGGACCTGTGATGTGGCAGCTCGCCGCGATTAAGCGCTTCGAACCCGACGACCTCGCTGTGTTCCTGGCGCTCCTCCCGAGCTCGCGTGACGGCGTCCGCCTGCGCCACGCGATCGAAGTGAAGCACGAAAGCTTCAACGACCCCGCCTTCTTTGCACTGGCGCGTGCGCACGACGTGGCCGTGGTGCGGCTGGACCCGGCGCCGTTCCCCTACGAGGCCACCGCCGGCTTCACCTACGCACGCCTGCAGGCGATGCGGGACGACGAGCCGGCCGGCTACGATGCCGGTTCGCTGGATAGCTGGGCAGGCGAAGCGCGCACGGCCGCGGCAACTGGCGACGTTTTCATGTTCGCGATCAACGGCGCCAAGATACGCGCGCCCGCTGCCGCACAAGCGCTGATCGCGCGACTGCGGCCCTAAGCCAACGCCTTCATCGGCGCGATGACCTGGGCGGCGAAGCGGTCCATCTCCTCGGCCTGCGGGCTGCACTGCAGCAGCAGGAGGTCGAGGCCCGCGGCTTCGTAGGCCGCGATGCGCTCCTGCAGCTGCTCGGGCGTGCCGACCAAATTGGGTCGCAGTCCCCGGTTCGATACCGAATATTCCTGCAACTTGAGCTCGCGCTCCAGCTTCGTGCCCGAAAGCCACTGATCGAAATTGTCGAAGCCCGATGGCGGCACCGGCGGCAGCGCCGTGATCCGTTCCAGCTCCCGCTTCGCCTCCGCCTCGCTGTCACGGACGATGGCGTAGGCGGCCATGCCGTAGCTCATCGAATCCAATCCCAAGGCCGCGCGCCGCGCTTCCATGTCGGCGATCTTGGGCGCGATGGCGTCCACCGGATCGCCGTGCATCACATAGGCGTCGCATTGCGTGGCGATCAGCGTCTTGGCCGCATCGCTTTCCCCGCCGGCATAGATCGTCGGGCGGCGCAGCGGCTTGGGTTCTACGATCGCGTCCACCGTCCGGTAGATCTCGCCCGTGAAGCTGAAACGCTTCTCGCGCCACAGCCCGTCGACCACGGTCAGCCATTCGCGCGTGCGGGCGTAGCGGTCGCCGTGGGCGTCGAACTGCAGCCCATAGGAACTCGCTTCCTCGGCCCACCAGGACGACACGACATTGAGGGACAGCCGCCCGCCGCTGATCCGGTCGATGTTCGCCGCCTGCTTGGCGAACATCGCCGGTTGGTGGAAATTGGGCCGAACCGCGACCATGAGTTCGATGCGCGAGGTCACCGCCGCCAGCGCCGCCGCCGTCGACCAGGCGTCCAGCGCCGGAGCCTCGATGCCCTTGATGTCGTTGAGGTTGAGCTCGGCGATCAGCGTCAGGTCCCAGCCCGTCTCCTCCGACCGAAGCGTCAGCCGGCGAACATAGTCCCAGCTCGCCTCCATGCCTTCGTCGACGACGTTGCGCAGCCAGCCGCCGAACACGGGCATCCAGTATCCGAACCTCATGAGCGCTGCTCCGCGATGACGGCGACGAGATAGTCGACCAGCCGTTCGTGCGGGTCGTAGCCCAGCAGCGGCAGCGGATCGGCAACGAAGTTGGACAGGGCGTTGATGTCGTACACGCGCGCGACGCCGTCGCGGTCGTCCACCATGTACTCCACCCCGCCGACGTCCAGGGCCATCGCCGTGGCGACGCGTTCCACGGCGGACACGATCGCCGCTGGCGGCGCGGCGGCGGTCATGCTGGGCGCGCCGGGCGCGGCGCAGATGTCGGCCAGGCACAAGTCGAAGCTGCCGCCGCTGTTTGAAACGTCGATCGCGTACAGGAACCTGCCGCCGAGAGTTTCCACGCGCGTCGTGATGCCGCCGCGCGCGGGCACATAGTCCTGGACCAGCAGCACGCGGTCGATGCTCTGCGGCAGGGTTCCGTCCGCTACCGCCGCCGCCAGCGTCGCGGCGTCGTCGAAGCGCGCGATGTTGGCGCCCGAGCCGCCGATGTTCGCCTTGACGAGCACGGGATAGCCGATCGCCTGCGCCGCGGCGGGAACGTTCGCGGCGCGGTGCACGGCCAGCGTGCGCGGCACCGCGACCCCGAGGTCCGCGAGCAAGGCGACCTGCCGCGCCTTGGAGGTGTCGTAGGCGAGCGCCGACGGGCCGTTGACGACCCGCGCGCCCAGTTCCTGCCAGCGGGCGAGCAGCGACGCGGCGTAGAAGATCGGGTGATCCTCGCCGCGCAGGAAGCTCGACATCGCGACGCGGTTGAACACCACGGGGGCGGGCACGTCGCGCGCCGCGGGGTCGAATCTGTGATCGGCGACGTCGATCGCGGCGTAGGACACTCCGCGGCTGTCCAGTGCGGCGAACAGCGGCAGAAACCAGCGCGGGTGTTCGTAGAGGATGGCGAGGTCGGGCATGCGCGCGCCTTGCCGCCCGGCCGCGCTCCTGTCGATGCCCTAGTGCCCGAGTGCGGCGTGGCGGCGGCGCTGCACGGAGGAGCCGAGCCCGCACGCCTCGCGGTACTTGGCGACCGTTCGGCGGGCGATCTCGACGCCCTCCGCGCGG
This sequence comes from Sphingomonadaceae bacterium, assembly GCA_035644935.1. Taxonomy (GTDB): domain Bacteria; phylum Pseudomonadota; class Alphaproteobacteria; order Sphingomonadales; family Sphingomonadaceae; genus CADCVW01. Next base: position 44,156 of record DASQNO010000104.1, on the reverse strand, counting down.
AGCAGGTCGACGAGCGTGTCGTCGCTGAGCACCGCCTGGGGCTTTTCTGCGGCGATCAGCGCGCGGATGCGGCTCTTAACCGCTTCCGCCGACGCTTCGCCGCCGTCCGCCGCGCCGACGCCGCTGGTGAAGAAATACTTCAGGGGAAACAGCCCGCGCGCGCAGGCGAGCGACTTGTTGGACGCGACGCGCCCGACGGTGGTTTCGTGAACGCCGACCGCGTCCGCGACGCGCGACAGCGTCAGCGGCTTCAGCCCTGCCGCGCCGTGCGCGAAGAAGCCTTCCTGATGGCGCACCAGCTCGGTTCCCACCTTGAGGATCGTCTGCGCGCGGCTGTCCAGCGCCTTCATCAGCCAGTTGGCGCCCGCCATGCATTCCGCCGCGAAGGCGCGGCTCGCCTTGCCGCCCGCGTCCAGCCGCGCATGGTAGCGGCGGTCGACGATCAGCCGGGGCAGCGTGGCGGCGTTGAGCTCCACCGCCCAGCCGTCGCGAGTCCGGGCGACCAGCAGGTCGGGGACGAGCGTGCGCGCGTCGCCGCCGGGGTCGAACCGGCAACCCGGCTTGGGATCGTAGCTGCGAACCTCGGCGATCATGTCGCGCAGGTCCTCGTCGTCGACGCCGCAGATGCGTTTCAGCGCCTTGAAGTCGCCGCGCGCGAGCAGTTCGAGATTAGCCAAGAGACGCGCCATCGCGGGGTCGTAGCGATCGGCGGCGCGCGCCTGCAGCGCCAGGCACTCGGCGAGCGAGCGTGCCGCGACGCCCGGAGGGTCGAAGCCCTGCAGCACGCCCAGGACACGCTCCACCTGCGCGATCGGCGCGCCGATGCCCTCGGCGATCTCGCGTAGCGGCGTGGCGAGGTACCCCGTTTCCTCAACCGCATCGATCAGCGCGCGCGCGACGACGAGGTCGGCGCCCGCGAAGGACAGTGCGGCCTGCGACATCAGATGTTCGCAAAGCGACCCCGGGCCGCACGGCACGCGTTCGAAGTCGAATCCGTCCTCGCCGCCGGTGCTGCGGCCGCTGTCGGAGGCGCTGTCGTGGTGAAACGTCTCGGCGCCGTAGTCGACGTCCAGCGGCGCGTCCGCCTCGCCCGCGCCGACGGCGATCAGCGCGTCGGCGCCGGCGACGTCCTCCGGCACATCCGCCTTGGCCGGCGCGGAGCCTTCTGCCCCTTCGAACGCCAGCAGGGGATTGCGCGCGACCTCTTCGGCGACCGCGGTCTCGATTTCCAGATTAGAGAGCGCCAGCAGGCCGATCGCCTGCTGCAGCTGCGGCGTCATCAGCAGCTGCTGGCTGGTGCGAAGGTCGAGGCGGGGGGTCAAGGGCACGGGCGGTTTTTAGCGCAAAAGGGTTACCGCGTCATGCGGCGCCGGTTTCTGACGCGTCAGGAGAGCAGCTTGAACCGTCATCGCGAGGAGCGAAGCGACGCGGCGATCCAGGCCGGAGGCCGCGGTGGCCACGATCCTGGATTGCTTCGCTTGCGCTCGCAATGACACGGCAGGGTCAGAGCGGGCCTACTCCGTGCTAGAGCGAGAAGCCCTCGCCCAGGTACAGCCGCCGCACGTCCTCGTCCGCGACCAGCGCCTGCGGCGTTCCCTGGAACAGCACCTGCCCGTCGTAGATGATGCAGGCGCGGTCGACGATATCCAACGTTTCGCGCACATTGTGATCGGTGATCAGCACCCCGATGCCGCGGTCCTTGAGCGCCAAAACGAGGTGGCGGATGTCGCTAATCGAGATCGGATCGATGCCCGCGAACGGCTCGTCCAGCAGCATGATCGTCGGATCAGCGGCCAAGGCGCGCGCGATCTCGCATCGCCGCCGCTCGCCGCCCGACAGCGCCATCGCCTTGGCGTCGCGGAGCGCCGTGAGGCCGAAATCGCCGAGCAGCTGTTCAAGTCGGTCGCGCCGGACGGCCTTGTCCGGCTCCGCGACTTCAAGCACCGCCAGGATGTTCTGCGCCACCGTCATGCCGCGGAAGATCGAGGTTTCCTGTGGCAGGTAGCCCAGCCCCAGGATGGCGCGCCGGTACATGGGCAGCGCGGTGATGTCCTCGCCGCCGAGCAGGATGCGGCCGCTGTCGGGCTTCACCAGACCCATGATCGAATAGAAGCAGGTCGTCTTGCCCGCGCCGTTGGGGCCCAGCAGCCCGACGACCTCGCCGCGCGAGACGTGCAGCGAAACCCCCGTCAGCACGGTTCGCGCGCCGTAGCTCTTGGCGATTTCCACGACGTCCAGCCCGCCCGCCGACAACGCTGCTGCGGCCGCGGGTTCGAGGGCGGTGACGTCGTTCATTCCCGCTCCCTAACAATCGCCGACACGCTTGTCAGCGGGGCGATCAGTTCCGGCGCTGAGGAACCGTGAAGCGCCCCGTGACGCGGCCGCCGGTCGCGCTGGCCGTGCCGCCGCGCGCGGCGCCGCCTCCGTCCATGGTGGCGCGGCCACTGGTCAGATCGATGACGAGGCGTCCGCCGCGCACGACGTTGGTGCCCCGCGTCAGCGTGACGTTGCCGACCATGGTGATCAGCCGCCGGTTGATGTCGTACACCGCGAATTGCCCGCGCGCCGTCTCCGACGGGCTACGCACGGTCACGCCGCCGCTGGCGTCAATGCGGTTGATGTCGACTCCGCTGGAGCTGGTGTAGGCAACGTTGATGCGGCTGGAGTCGAGCGACAGATTGCCCTGCCGCACGCGGACATTGCCCGAAAGCACGGCGCGGTCGGCGCGATCCTGAACCTCGATCCGGTCGGCGGAGAAGTCCACCGGGGCGTTTGTGTCGTGGCCGCGAAGCGCGGATGTGCCCTGACCGGACGCGGGCCCGCTGAGCAGAACGCCGCCTAAAGCCACAAGGAACGCAGAACACCGCACGAGCGTCATTTGAGCGCCCCTTGCACGATTTTCAAGCGCGCCCCGCCGTCCAGCACGACGTGCCGCTCGCCCAAATCGGCGCGCAATCGGCCGGCGGAAAAGGTGCCCAGCGGCATCCGGCCTTCCACCGGACCGGCGCTGCCCATCGTTCGCGTCTTCATGTCCACGGTGACGTCGCGCGTTTCCAGCGCGTAGCCGCCGGGGCCCGAAACCTGCACCGGGCCGTCGACGCCGACCTGCTCCGCGATCATGTCGTAGCGGCCCCGACCGGCGGTGATCGCGGCTTGGCCATCGGGCAGCTGCATGCGCGCGGCGATGTCGTTCAGCCGCACCACCGCGTCGGCGGACGTGCGCTGCACGGCCGAGCCCGCCGCGACGTGGAACGGCCGCCCGCGGTCGTCCATCCCGCGATACTGCGCGCTGGACGCGCGCATACGCTCGGCGGCGACGTCTACCTTGTTCTTGTCCAGCAGGAAGCTGATGTCGTTGCCCTTGCTGAGCGGCGCCATGGCCAGCACGGCGACGAGCACGCCCGCCGCCATCGGCAGACCGACCCGGACGAAGCGCAGCACGCGGTCCTGCTGTCCGCCGGGCGCGGCGCGCAGCTGGCGTTCGGCGCGATTGACCGCCGCCGCCTCAGACATGCCGCGGCTCAGACATGCGCGAAGATGTCCACTTCGGGCCAGCCGGCGATGTCCAGCAGCGCGCGATGGGGTAGGAAGTCGAAACAACCCTGGGCCAAGGCCATCCGACCTTCGCGCACCATGCGGCGATCGAGTTCCTCGCGCAGGCGATGAAGGTAGCGGACGTCGGATGCCGCATATTCGCGCTGTGCGTCGTTCAAGTCCGGCGCGCCCCAGTCGGAGGACTGCTGCTGCTTGGACAGGTCGTGCCCCAGCAATTCCTTGACGAGTTCCTTCAAGCCATGGCGGTCGGTGTAGGTGCGAACCAGCCGCGAGGCGGTCTTGGTGCAATAAACAGGCGCGGCCATGACGCCGAGATAGGCCTGCATGATCGCCAGGTCGAAACGCGCGAAATGGTAAAGCTTGAGCCGCTGGGGATCGGCGAGCACGGCCTTGAGGTTGGGCGCGGCGTAGTCGCTGCCGGCGGAGAAGCGCACCAGATGCTCGTCGCCGCCGCCGTCGGAAATCTGCACGACGCACAGCCGGTCGCGGTGCGTGTGCAGGCCCATCGCCTCCGTATCGACGGCAACGGGTCCGGGCGCGAGCACGCCTTCGGGCAGGTCTTCTTCGTGGAAGTGAACGGTCAAGCGGCTTTCCTCTGCCTGCGGCGGGAGATAATTTCGGCGCCTCGACGAATGCCGAGAGGACCGCGCCACCGTAGATGAACCCGGTGGCTACATGAACGTGGACGCCGTCCACAATAAGCATGCCTCCGATGAACAGAAGCAAGCCCGTTCGGGCCTTCATTGCCCCAGTCCGGCACCACGCGCCAGCCGTGGGGGCCTGTGGACAAATCGCTCGCGCGGCCTTGCGGATTAAGCTATGCGAATCGTAGCTGCGCCCGATGAGAGCGCAGCCGCATGCCGCGCTGGCCCAGTTCGGTACGCTTTGGGAGCCACGGGCGCGGGAAAGTTAAGACACGATCATGGTTTTCGATAAGGGGCGCCGCGGCGAACGCGGCGGTCGCGGCAGGGACAAGCGCGACGGTTTCGGCGAAGGTGGCTTCGAAGGCGGATCGGGCGGCGGCGACCGCTTCGGCGGCGGCGGCAGCAGCTACGGCGGCGGTGGCGATCGTTTCGGCGGTGGCGGTGGCGGCTATAGCGGCGGCGGCAGCAGCTACGGCGGTGGCGGCGACCGCTTCGGCGGCGGCGGTGGCGGTGGGTTCCGTTCCGGCGGCGGCGGTGGCGGCGGCTTCCGCTCGGGCGGCGGTGGCGGCGGTGGCGGAGGCATGCCGCCCCAGGTCGTTGGCGAAGGCAAAGGCGTCGTTAAATTCTTCAACGCGCAAAAGGGCTTCGGCTTTGTCGTCCGCGATGACGGCGGTGAAGACGTGTTCGTGCACATCTCGGCGGTCGAACAGGCGGGCCTGACAGGTCTGGCCGACGGCCAGCCGCTGGGCTTCACGCTGGTCGATCGCGGCGGCCGCATCTCGGCCACCGATCTTAAGATCGAAGGCGAGCCGATGCCGGTCACCGACCGCGCGCCTCCGCGTGAGGATCGCGGCGACCGGGGTCCTGCGGGCGGCGGTTACGGCGGCGGGGCAGGCGGCGGCTTTGGCGGCGCTGGCGCAGCCGGCGGCCCGCAGCGGCAGCTGACCGGCGAAAAGGCGAGCGGCACGGTGAAGTTCTTCAACGCGATGAAGGGCTTCGGCTTCATCAGCCGCGACGACGGGCAGCCGGATGCATTCGTGCACATCTCGGCGGTCGAGCGCGCGGGCATGTCGTCCTTGAACGAAGGCGACCGCGTCGAATTCGAACTTGAGGTGGACCGCCGGGGCAAGACGGCGGCGGTGAACCTCAGCCAGGGTTCGTAAGACCTGATCCCCGGCTTCGGCCGGGATCGAATATCGGGAAGCCCCGGCCGCTCACCAGAGCGCGCCGGGCCTTTTCGCGTTCAACCCTTGCTCTTGTCCTCCAGCAGCACCGCCGCGCCGCCCTTGCGGATCGCCTTTTCGATCGCGCCCGACATGAAGCTCAGCATCGCGGGGAGCTTGAGCTGCAGGCGGATGATCTTGTCCTCGACGTCGAGGACGGTGCTCACCGACTGTCCCAACGCGTCGACGGACAGCTCCATCCGGTCCTCCGTCGGCCAGCCATGCCGCACGTCGGCCGCGCCTCCCGGAATGTGACCGGCCAGTTCGCCGATGCGGCTCTTTAGCCGGCGCTTGGCCTCTTCGCGGCCGAGGCTATGGGGGATATCGATCATCATGGGCTTGCTCATGCCACCGCTTGTAGCCGCGCCCGGAGCCTCTGGCCACGTGCCGCGCGCGTTGGTAACCTCATCCCCGCACCAGCAAGGAGAAATCGCCGTGGCCAAGGGTCAGATGAAATCCAACAAGGAAGCCAAAAAGCCCAAGAAGGAAGTCAAGAAGACGATCGCCGCCAACCCGTCGACCAAGGGCAAGGTCGTTGATGCCTAAGGTAGCTAAGCGGGGCGAAGTGATGGGCGCCTGATGGGCGAAGGCTTCACCCGGCACCGCCAGCCCTGGACCTCCGACGAGCTTCAGAAGCTTCAGCGGCTGGCGGTCAAAGGCATGGGTCTGCAGGCAATCGCCAAGGCGCTCACGCGGAGCGAGGAGTCGGTCAAGGACCGCGCCAAGGCTGACGGGCTCAAGATCGCCAAGCTGCGCTAGACGATCATCCGCCGCAACGTCTCGACATGGTCCGCCTCCGCTGCCGGCTTGTCGGTGCGGATGCGGGCGATGCGCGGGAAGCGCATCGATACGCCCGATTTGTGCCGCTTGCTGTCGTGCAGCGAATCGAACGCGACCTCCAGCACCAGCGTCTTGGCGACCTCGCGCACGGGGCCGAAGCGCTGCACCGTGTTGTTGCGCACGAAACGGTCGAGCCATTTCAGCTCCTCGTCGGTGATCCCCGAATAGGCCTTGCCGACGGGGAGCAGCTCGCCGCCGGCCGCCGGATCGCCGGTCCAGCACCCGAACGTGAAGTCGCTGTAGAAGCTCGACCGCCGCCCGTGCCCGCGCTGCGCGTACATGACGACGCAATCGGCGGTCAGCGGGTCGCGCTTCCACTTGTACCAGAGCCCCGCGCGGCGCCCGGCGATGTACGGGCTATCGCGGCGTTTCAGCATGACGCCTTCGATCGCGGCGTCGCGGCTGCCGGCGCGTGTCTCCTCCAGTTCCTCGAAGCTGGCGGCGTCGATCACCAGCGACAGGTCGAAACGTTCCGGGTCCAGAAGCGGCACGAGGGCCTCCAGCCCCGCGCGCCGCTCGGTCCAGGGCAGCGCGCGGACGTCCTCAGGGCCGTCGAACAGGACGTCGTACAGGCGTACGAACGCGGGGTAGTCGGCCTGCATCTTCGCCGACACCAGCTTTCGCCCCAGCCGCTGCTGCAGCGCGTTGAAGCTTGCCGCCGCGCCGCCATGCTCCTCGGCCCCCTGGAACTCGCCGCGCACCAGCAGTTCGCCGTCGACCGCGCCGTCCCGGTCGAAGGCGGCGGCGACCTCGGGAAAGCTGCGCGTGATGTCGTCGCCGGCGCGGCTGAACAGCCGCGTCTCGCCCGCGACGCGCACGATCTGAACACGAATGCCGTCCCATTTCCATTCGGCTGCGTAGTCGGCCATCGAAACGCGCGCGTCCTCCAGCCCGTGCGCGAGCATGAAGGGGCGGAACACGGGCGTGTTGGCGGCGGTCGGCTGTTCGGCCCCGTTCGCGGCCCAGGCGAACAGGCTTTCGTAGGGCGGCTGGATGCCGTGCCACACCTCCTCCACCGCATCGACGTCCAACTCGAAAGCGTCGGCGAGCGCCTGCTTGGCGAGCCGCGCGGAGACGCCGATGCGCAGTTCGCCCGTGGCGAGCTTCAGCAGCGCATAGCGCCCGCTGGAGTCGAGATGGTCGAGCATCGATGCGAGCACCGGCGGCGCGTCGACGCGGCCGAGGCCGCGCAGCCGTTCGATTACCGCCGCCAGGCCTAGCGTGCCGTCGTCGATCTCCGGCGGCTGCCAGCCGGCTTCCGTCGGGCGCTTGGGCCAGAGCAGCGCTACGGTTTCCGCGAGATCGCCGACGAAATCGCGGCTCATCGCGAACAGGATCGGGTCGACGCGCTCCTCGGTGATCGCCTTGATCGCGGCCGGCTTGACCGCGGGGATGTCGAGATCGCCAGTCAACGCCGCCATCGCCCAGCCGCGGTCGGGGTCGGGCGTGACCTTGAGGTAGTCGCCGACGAGCTTGAGCTTGGCGTTGCGCCCGCGGGTGTAGACGAGCGCGTCCAGAAGCTGTGAGAAGCCGCGCATGAACGATCACCTCCGACGCTGCCTACCCCTTGCCGCCCTGCTTAAGCCGGGGCGCGAGCGCTGAACAAGCTCCGGCGCGCGCTGCTCGTGCTGGCGGCGCTTGGCGTCGCCACGACCGGCTACGCCTACAGGCAAGCGACTGCGACCCCGATTGTTCGGCGGGCGACGGTCGCGCTATCCGCCTGGCCCGCCGGTGCGCGGCCGGTCACCGCATTGCTGATCTCCGACATCCATGTCGCGGGACCGGATATGCCGCCGGCGCGGCTCGCCGGAATCGTCGCGCAGATCAACGCGCTGCGGCCGGACGTCGTGCTGATCGCGGGCGACCTGATCAGCGAGAAGCGGGTGGCGACGCGACTCTATTGGATGGCCGATGCCGTCGCCCCGCTCGCTACCCTCCGCCCGAGGCTGGGCACGTTCGCGGTGCTCGGCAACCACGACCATTGGTATGACCCGCAAGGCGCGCGGATCGCGCTGGCCAAGGCGGGCGTGAGGCTTCTGGACAACGACGCGGCCGTCGCGGGGCCGCTCGTCATCGGCGGGTTGGATGATGCGCATACCGGACGCGACGACCTGCCGCGCACGATACGGCGGATGCAGTTCGGTCGCGGCGCGCGCGTCGTTCTCAGCCACAGTCCTGATCCGTTCCCGGCCGTTCCGCGCGGCTACGGCCTAATGCTGGCGGGGCACACGCATTGCGGCCAGATCGCGCCCTGGCAGGTCGGCCCCAACCTGACCATGTCCAGATTTGGACGCCGTTATGCATGCGGCATGGTGCGGGAACGAGGGAATACTCTTGTGGTCGGTGCCGGAGTCGGGACCAGCGGGCTGCCCCTGCGCCTGGGCGCCCCGCCCGACATGTGGCTGCTGACGCTGGCGGGTGCCTAGACCAGCAGCAGCGCGTTGGCGGCCATCCAAAAGCCTACAAGCAGCAGCAGTAGTGCGACGCCGAGCCGGATGCGGGCAACCGGAACCAGGCGCGGCAGACGCGCGCCCAACATCGCAGCGGGAATGCTGGCGGCGAGAACGCCCAGCGTCGCGCCCAGCGCGGCGAGCACGGGCGAGCCGGTGCGGGCGGACATGGCGGCGGTGACGAACTGCGTCTTGTCGCCGAACTCCACCAGCGCGAAGGCGAACAGGGCGGTGGCGAACGCGCCGGTCTTCCAGTCAATTGCGACTTTGGGCGACCTGGCGGGAAACAGCGCGCCGCCGCCGGCGAAGACGAAGGCCAAAGCGGTGAGCAGGCTCAGCGCGCGGTAATTGACCTGATCGGCGATGAACCAGCCGCCCGCCGCGGAGAGCGCAGCGTTGGCGAGCGCGGCGAGCGCGATGCCGGCGAGATTGGGGCCGGGGCGCTTCATCCGCGCGGCGAGCGCGATGACGAGGAGCTGGGTCTTGTCGCCCCATTCGGCGAGAAACGCCGCGATCAGCGTCGGCAGCAACGCTTCCATTTCAGAGGCGGTAGACGGCCAGAGCGCGCTCAGGCAAGGCGCGTTCAGGCAAGACGTAGCGCGATGGACGCCATGATCGCCGCCGTCGCCGCATCGTCGAGGGGGCGGCAGCCGATCGCGTCGTCCATGCGCTCCAGGTGCTGGGCAAGCGCGGTGCGGTAACCGGGCGCGCCGGCCGCATGCCGCCCGGCGCGCGCGACTTCGGCTAGCGGCGTCAGCCCGTATTCGGTCGCCTTGCGCTCGATCGCTTCCATGCGGCGCGCGACGGCGGCGTCGGTCATGCGCGGGGCGTTCGCGTAAAGCGCGGCGACCGCCTGCGACAACTGGCTCTGGATCATCAGCAGTCCATCGGTCGGCGCGGTCATGGTCGGTCTCCCCGTAAGCACGATGGGGCAAGCATGTTAAGGATCCGTCACGCCGACGCGCATGGCCTCGAAAAAGCGCTGTCCTACAGGCGCGCGGCGTGCCTATGATCCCGTGCGGGTCGGGGAACCCGCGTCCGAAGATCACGGATTGCGTGCAGCACTGTGATCTTCATGATGTTGGCCCCCGAGTCGGAGAGGCATCGATGCAGGCGATCGGACGAATTCTCGGGCTGGCGGCCCTCGCGACGCTGACCGCCTGCGCCCCCGGTCTGCGGACCGCCGAGCCGCTGAACCGAACGCCGGCCGGGGTTCCCGCGGCCCGGGCCTCGCCGTCGCACGTGCTCGCCGCGCTGCTCGCCGCGAGCGACGAGGCCAGTCTGCGCCGCAACCCGACGCAGGCGCTGGCGCGGGGCGATCTGCGCTACGCCGACCGGCTGGAGGAGTATTTCTCCGACAGCTACTACCGGGCCGAACGCGAAGCGGCGCGGGGCGAGCTTGCCGCGTTGGCGCGGATCGACCGCGCGCGCCTCACCCCCGACGAACGCGTGTCGTACGACGTCTTCCGCTGGCAGCGGGAGACGGACCTGCGCGGCATGTCGGACGCGCTCCTGGACACCGCGCGCGTCCTGCCGCTGAACCACTTCTACGGCGTGCACACCGGCTTTTCGGAGCTGAGTTCGGGCGAGGGCGTCGCGCCCTACAAGACGCTCGCCGACTACGAGAACGGTCTTGCGCGCAACGACGATTTCGTCCGCGCCATCGACCGGTCGATCGTGCGCATGCGCGAGGGCCTGGCGGCGGGCGTCGTGCAGCCCCGGCTGGTGATGACCAATGTGCTGGGGCAGCTCGACGCCATGCTGGGCGAAAGCGTCGAGGGCGGGGCGTTCTTTCGGCCGTTGACGATGTTCCCGGCCTCCGTCTTCGCAGCCGATCAGGAACGGCTTCGCGCCGCCCATCGCGCGAGCATCTCGACCGGGATCCGTCCGGCGCTGACGCGGCTGCGCGACTTCGTGCGAACCGAATACCTGCCGCGCACGCGCGACAGCGTCGGCCTGAGCGAGGTACCCGGCGGCGCCGCGCTCTACGCCCACCGCGTGGCGGAGAGCACGACCACCGACCTGACGCCCGACGCGATCCACCGCATCGGGCTGGCCGAGGTGGCACGGCTGCAAGGCGAGATGGAGGCGGTCAAGCGCCAGGTCGGCTTTACGGGCACGTTGAAGCAGTTCTTCGACCACATCCGCACCGACCCCAAGTTCAAGCCCAGGTCGCGCGAGGAGATGACGCAAGCCTATTACGCAATCGGCAAGCGCCTCGACGCCACGCTGCCCAAATTGTTCTCGACGCTTCCTCGAACGCCGCTGGAGATCAAGCCGACGCCCACGCTAACCGAGAAAGGCGCGGCGCGCGGCTCATATCAGTCGGGCACCGTCGACGGCTCGCGGCCCGGCGTGTTCTACTTCAACGCCTACGACCTGCCGTCGCGCACGACGCCGGGAATGGAGACCCTGTACCTGCACGAAGGCGCGCCGGGGCACCATTTCCAGATCGCGCTGGCTCAGGAGAATACGGGCCTGCCCGCGTTCCAGCGGTTCGGCGGCAACACCGCCTATGTCGAAGGCTGGGGCCTGTACGCGGAGACGCTCGGCCGTGAACTCGGGGTCTACACCGACCCGTACCAATATTTCGGCTATCTCGATTCGCAGCTGTTCCGCGCCATCCGACTGGTCGTCGACACCGGCATCCATTCCAAGGGCTGGAGCCGCGACAAGACGATCCAATACATCCTGGACAACTCGTCGCGCGGGCGCACCAACGCGACGGCGGAAACCGAGCGCTACATCGCAATCCCGGGGCAGGCGCTCGCGTACAAGATCGGCCAGCTCAAGATCGCCGAACTGCGCGCGCGGGCGGAGGCAAAGCTGGGCGCGCGGTTCGACGTGCGCGCGTTTCACGAACAGGTTCTGGGATCGGGAGCGCTGCCGCTGACCGTGCTGGAGCGCAAGATCGACGACTGGATCGCGGGGCAGGCGTGAGAATCAGCTCAATTGGCCGAAGGGCATCAGCTTCTTGGCCATCGCCGCCGCGCCCTTGCCGTCGCCGCCGCGTAGCAAGGGCAACACCTGCACCGCATGGCGCTTCATGATCGCGTCCTCCGGCCGCGCGACGCGGCCCCGCACCGCCGCTTCGGCCAGCGCACGCGCGCCCGCGACGTCGGCGGGATCGATCTGGATGCGGTTGAGGCTGGCAAAGGCCGGAAACATCGCGCGCCCGCCGCCGGCCGCCAATGCCGCGTCGAGCGCCTTGAGACCCCGCTCCTTGCGTGCGCCCAGCGCGGTGCGCGCCATCAGCGGCCCGAGCTCCACGATCGCGCCCAGGTGCCAGCCGGCGAGCGCCATTTGCGCTTCGGCGTCGCGCGGATTGGCCGCGACCAGCGCCTCGAACTGCGTGCGCGCGGCCTGCACGTCGCCGCGCCCGCGCTTCAGCTTGCCTCGGTACCCGATCGCTAACGCCCGCTGCATCCGCGCCTCGCGGGCCAGCGCCGCCTCGGCGGTCAGCAGCGCGCGCCCGACGCTCGCCAGTGCCCCGACGCGCTCACCCGCGCTGAAGGCCGCAGCGACCAGCATCTCGCGCGCGCTCTGCGCCGCGGCCGGCGATGCCACGCACGCGATCGCGGCGGCGAACAACAGAGGGGCTTTGCGCATGGGGTGCTCCGATCAGGGGGAAGGCGCCTGCGCCGCGGGAAAACAACCTAATCTGAATAGCTTGAATGATCGCTTCCGCCAAGTCCGAGCGCCTCGGCGATCAGGCGGCGGCTCCCTTCGATCCCGTACAAGGCGATGAAGCTGCCCATGCGCGGACCCTGCGAGGAGCCGAGCAGCGTTTCGTACAGCGCCCGGAACCAGTCGCGTAAGGGCTCGAAGCCGTGGCGCTTGCCCACCTCAAAGACGAGGTTCTGGATGGCGTCGCCGGTCGTGTCGGCGGCAAGCGGTGCAAGCGCGGCGTCGAGGTCCCGCAGCGCCACCGCTTCGCGGGCGTCCGGCGCGCGCCGTTCGAGCGATTGACCGACGATGTCGCGATGGTAGGCCTGCGCATGACCGATCAGCGCGTCCAGCGCTGGGTGCGTGTCGGGCCCCGTGCCGGGCGCGTAACGCCGGACGAAGCTCCACAGCAGCGCCTTGTCCGCCGCGCCTGTCGCGCCCGCGAGGTTAAGCAGCAGGCCGAACCCGACCGGCATGTCCACGGCGGGAGGCTGACCCGCGTGAATGTGGTGAACCGGGTTGCCCAGCCGCTTGTCGACCTCCTGCTCCGGATAGGCGGCGAGGAACTGCGTGTACTCGTCGATCGCTTTGGGGATCACGGCCGGCGACAACTGCTTGGCCTTCCTGGGCTCGCGGTAAAGGTAGAAGCTGAGCGATTCGGGCGTACCGTAGGTCAGCCACTGGTCGATCGTCAGCCCGTTGCCGGCCGTCTTGGAGATCTTCTTCCCCTCGTCGTCGAGGAACATTTCGTAGGAGAAGCCCTCGGGCGCCCGCCCGCCGAGGATGCGCGCGATCTGGGACGACTGCACCACCGATTCGATGAGGTCCTTGCCCGACATCTCGTAGTCGACGCCCAGCGCGACCCATCGCATTGCCCAGTCGACCTTCCACTGCAGCTTGGCCCCACCACCGAGGACCGATTGCTCCACATCGCCCCCATGCTCGTCGCGGTAGCGGACGGTTCCGGCCGCCGCGTTGACGGCCGTCAGCGGCACCTGCAGCACCTTGCCGGTGGCGGGGCTGATCGGCAGCACGGGCGAGTAGCTCAGCCGCCTTTCGGCGCCCAGCGTGGGTAGCATGACGTCCATGATCGCGTCATAATGCGTGAGGACCGCGCGCAACGTGTCGTCGAAGCGGCCGCTGGCGTACGCGTCAGAGGCGGCGACGAAATCGTAGGTGAAGCCGAAGTCGTCCAGGAATTTGCGCAGAGCTGCGTTGTTGTGCGCGGCGAAGCTTTCGTGGCAGCCCCAGGGATCCGGCACCTGCGACAAGGGCTTGTCCAGGTTGGCCGCGAGCAGGTCGGCATTGGGCAGGCCAGGCGGCACTTTGCGCATGCCGTCCATGTCGTCGGAGAATGCGATCAGCCTGGTCGGCGCATCCGACATCTCGGAGAACGCGTGCTGCACCCAGAGCGTGCGCGCGACCTCGGTAAATGTGCCCAGATGCGGCAGGCCGGACGGGCCGTAGCCCGTTTCGAACACGATCGGCGCGCTGCCGGGCTTGCCTTTGGGCCAGCGCTTGAGGAGTTTGCGCGCTTCCTCGTACGGCCACGCCTTGGACACGGCCGCCGCCGCGCGCACCTCCGCGGGGACGTTCACCCGTTGCCCTTTCGTTCCAGCTGATCCACCTGATGCATATGCCAGGTCCCTTGCCCTATCCCGCGCTGCACGCAAGCCATGCCGGCATCTGGATCGCCGACGCGCCGTACGGGGGACCGGTGCGCGTGCGCGGCGTCGGGCGCGGCGAGGCGATTGCGGACGCGGCGCGAACGCCGATGGTGATGCTGGGCGCGCCCTTTGTCGGACAGCGGCTGGGCTATCCGGAGCTGTCCGGGCTCGATCTGCTGGAGCTGTTCGCCTTCGTGCACCCGGCGCGGTTCGCGGTGCCGACGCCGCACGGCTTCGCGCGCGCGCTGGGACTGGAACCGCCGGCGGACGATGCGGCCGCCGCGGAGTTCCTGAGGCAAGCGGCCGAGGCGCTGCTGGCGGTGCTGGAGCGGCCCGACTGGGCCGAGCGCGAGGGCGCCTGGACGTCCGCGCAGTCGCTGGCCCGGATGCGCTGGCCCTGGGCGCAGCTTGTGGGCGAGCGGATCGCCAAGCCGGAGAAGGCCAAGCGCTGGCTGTTTTCGCGCCTGCCGCAATGGGAAGATGCGGCGCCGCGGCCCGCGCCGCGCACCGTGCGGCTGGAGCCGGAGGATGTCGCGGCGCGCCTCGCCAGCCTTGTCGGCCGGGAGGCCGAAGTGCGGGAAGGCCAGCGGGACTACGCCGCCGCATCCGCTGCCCCGTTCGCTCCGCGGCAGGCGGAAGGGGCGCCCAACATGCTGCTGGCGGAAGCCGGCACGGGAATCGGCAAGACGCTGGGCTATCTGGCGCCGGCGTCGCTGTGGGCGAGCCGGGCGGACGGGGCGGTGTGGGTGTCGACCTTCACAAAGGCGCTGCAGCGCCAGCTCGATCGCGAGGGCGCGCGGCTGTTTCCGGAGGTGGGCGAGCGGCGGACCAAGATTGTGGTGCGCAAGGGGCGCGAGAATTATTTGTGCCTGCTTAACCTGGAGGACGCGTTGCAGGGCGGGTTCGCGGGTCGCTCCGCGATCCTGGCGCAGCTGGTGGCGCGATGGGCGGCTTATTCCAAGGACGGCGACTTGGTGGGCGGCGACCTGCCGGGCTGGCTGCCGACTTTGTTTCGGCGCGCGGGATCGACGGCGCTGACCGACCGCCGGGGGGAGTGCGTCTATGCGGGCTGCCCGCACTATCGCAAATGCTTCATCGAGCGCGCCGGCCGCGCCAGCGCGGGAGCCGACATCGTCATCGCCAACCACGCGCTGGTGATGATCAACGCCGCGCGGGCACGCGAGCAGGGACCGACGCGGATCGTGTTCGACGAGGGGCACCACCTGTTCGATTCGGCGGACTCCACCTTCTCCACCGCGCTGACCGGCGCGGAAGCCATCGAAATGCGGCGCTGGATCGTCGGACCGGAAAGCCGTGCGCGGGGACGGCGACGCGGCCTCGCGGCGCGGCTGATGGACGTCGCATCCTACGACGAGGCCGGCCATGCGGCGCTGGAGGCCGCGGTCGCGGCGGCAGGCGCGCTGCCGTCCGACGGTTGGCTCGGGCGCATCGCGGAAGGCCAGGCGTACGGCCCGCTGGAACGGCTGCTCAGCGCCGTTCGCAGCACGATCTACGCCCGCGCGACCGCCCAGGACGCGGGATACGGGCTGGAGACGGAGATCGCGGAACCGGACGGCGACCTCGTCGAAGCGGCGGCCCCTGCGATGGAGGCGATCGAAGCGCTTCACCGTCCGCTTGTGGCTTTGGGCAAGCGTCTGGAAGCCGTGATCGAGGACGGACCCGACTGGCTGGACACGGCCGCACGGGCGCGGCTGGAAGGGGCGATCGCTGGGCTGGCCTGGCGCGCGCATACGCTGAACGCCTGGCTCGGCCTTGCCGCGCGGATCGGCGGCGTCGGCGACCCTGACTTCGTCGACTGGCTGCAGCTCGACCGGGCCGAGGGTCGCGAGTACGATGTTGGCATTCACCGCCATTGGCTGGATCCGACGCGGCCGCTCGCCGAGGCCGTGTACAAGCCGGCGCACGGCGTGCTGGTTACCTCGGCGACGCTGCGTGGGGGCGAGGGATGGGACGCCGCGGAAGCGCGCACGGGGGCCGCCCATCTGGGCGGTTCGGTGCAGCGCTTCGAGGCGGCGAGCCCCTTCGACTACGCGGCCAACAGCACGGTTCTGATCGTAACCGACGTCAAGCGCGGGGACGTGGCCCAACTGGCGGGCGCGTACGGGCAGCTGATCGAGGCGGCGGACGGGGGCACGCTAGGACTTTTCACGGCGATTCAGCGGCTGAAGGCCGTGCACGCGCGAATTGCGGACCGGCTGGCGCGCAGCGGGTTGCCGCTGTTCGCCCAGCACGTGGATCCGATCGACACGGGGACGCTGGTGGACATCTTTCGCGACGACCCGCGCTCCTCGCTGCTCGGCACCGACGCGCTACGCGACGGGGTGGATGTGCCCGGCCATTCGTTGCGGCTGGTGGTGATGGAGGGCGTGCCGTGGCCGCGGCCCACGGTGCTGCACGCGGCGCGGCGGCTGGCCAATGGCGGGTCGGCCTATGACGACCGCACGGTGCGGGCGGGGCTGGCGCAGGCGTTCGGCCGGCTGATCCGCCGCGCAGACGACCGCGGCGTGTTCGTCTTGTTGTCCGCGGCGACGCCGTCGCGGTTGCTGACCGCCTTTCCACCCGGCGTGGAGGTTCGCCGTCTGTCGCTGGCGCAAGCCGTCTCGGAAGTGCGCGCACGTCTTTCCCCGGGCGCGGCTTTGACGCTAGAGCAGACCGCGACGGCGGAGATCCCATGAAGACCCTGACCCTGCTGCGGCACGCCAAGTCGGACTGGAGCGACGCGGTTCGGCGCGACTTCGACCGACCGCTGAACGATCGCGGGCGGCGCGCGGCGTGGACCATGGGCGCGCACATGGCGGCGGAGGACCTCCGCTTCGACAAGGTCGTCGCCTCCCCGGCGCTGCGCGTTCGCGATACGCTGGATGAGGTCGCGCGCGGCTATGGCGGCATGCTGGACCCGCTTTTCGAGCAGAGTCTCTATCTGGCGTCCGCGGCGGCGCTTCTCGACTATGTCCGCGGTACGGAAGACGGCGTCGAGCGGCTGCTGCTGGTCGGTCACAACCCCGGGCTGGAGGAACTCGCGCTGGAACTCGCCGCCGGCGACGCAGACAGTCCGATGCGCCGGCAAGTGGAGATCAAGTACCCGACCGCAACGCTTGCGGAGATCGCGCTTGTTGGGGAGAGCTGGGCTGACGTGAGTTCGGGACGGATACTCAGGTTCGTACGCCCCCGCGACCTCGATCCGGAGCTCGGTCCGGACAGCTAACGGTCAGGCCGTGTCAGCCGCCAGAGCTTGCGCCAGTAGGCTACGCACGCGGCGCAGCGCGTCGAGAGAAACACCGGCATGCTGATTCTGAGGCGTCGGCGCGGTGATCACCGGAGCGGGTTCCGGGCTCAACGGAGCAGCGGCTGCCGCGCTCGCCGGAGCCGCTTCGGCCTCGGCGCTCTTGCCCGCCAACAGGCGCTGGACGCCTTTGATCGTGTAATGCTCGTTCTCGAGCAGATCGTGAATGCGCTTGGCAAGCGCCACGTCGGCCGGGCGATAATAACGGCGATTGCCGGCACGCTGTAGAGGCCGGAGCTGCGGGAATCGTGTCTCCCAGTAACGCAATATATGCTGCGGGACGCCGAGTTCGACCGCCAGTTCACTGATCGTCCGAAACGCGGTTCCGTCCTTGACCACCGCTTGGCGCGCATTCGTGGCTGCAGGTGCGGCCGGCGCCGGCGCGTCCGAACCGTTTTCCACCGGGCCGGTCACTGCTGGCCGCAGACCCCGTCGCGCATGATCTGGCTGGCCCGAAACGTCAGGACGCGGCGTGGCGCGATGGGAACTTCAACGCCGGTCTTCGGGTTGCGTCCGACGCGTTCACCCTTGTCGCGCAGCAGAAAGCTGCCGAAGCCGGACAGCTTGACGTTCTCTCCGTTGGAGAGCGCGCCGCAGATATGGTGCAGCGTGCGTTCGACGAAATGTGAGGACTCGGCGCGCGACAGGCCGATGCGCCTGTGCACGACATCCGCAAGATCGGCCCTCGTCAGAGTGCCGGTATCTGTGATGTCGTCGCCGCGTGCCATGCGCTTTGCATAACTAGATCAATGCGACAGCGCAAACGCTTAAGACGCGGATCAGTACCGCACCGCCGCCGCCGCCCAGGTGAAACCGCCGCCCATCGCTTCCAGGAGCACCAGATCGCCCGGCTTAATGCGCCCGTCGCGGACCGCGACATCGAGCGCCAGCGGTACGGACGCAGCCGACGTGTTGGCGTGCCTGTCCACGGTGACGACGACCTTGTCGGGCGACAGCCCGAGCTTGCGGGCGGTGGCGTCCAGGATCCGGGCGTTCGCCTGGTGCGGCACGACCCAGTCGACGTCTTCGATCGTGAGGTTCGCAGCCGTGAGTGTCTCCGTCAGCACGGCGCTGAGGTTGGTGACGGCGTGGCGGAACACTTCGCGGCCCTTCATGCGGAGCTTGCCGACGGTGCCGGTGGTGGACGGGCCGCCGTCGACATATAGCAGGTCGTTGTGCCGGCCGTCCGCGTGGAGACGGGTGGCGAGAACTCCACGATCGCCTGCGTCACCCGCTTCCACATCCTCGGCACGGAGGACAACGGCCCCGGCGCCATCACCGAACAGCACGCAGGTGCCGCGGTCTTCCCAGTCGAGGATTCGGCTGAAGGTCTCCGCGCCGATCACGAGCCCGACCTTCGCCGCCCCGCCACGCATCATGCTGTCAGCCACGGATAGCGCGTAGAGGAAGCCCGAGCAGACGGCGGCGACATCGAACGCAATGCAGTCGTCGATGCCCAGCGCGGCTTGGACGCGCGTGGCGCTGGCCGGAAAGGTCTGGTCAGGCGTTGCGGTGGCGAGCACGATCAGCCCCACGTCGGCGGCGTCGATCCCGGCATGCTCCAGCGCCCGGCGCGCAGCCTCCGTTGCCAACGTCGCCGTGGTTTCTCCTTCACCCGCGATGTACCGCGAACGAATGCCCGTGCGGGCGACGATCCATTCGTCGGAGGTGTCCACCGTTTCCGCCAGTTCGGCGTTGGTCACGCAGCGGGCGGGCAAGGCCGAGCCCACCCCGACCATCAGCGATCGAATCGTCACTTCCCCGACCCCGCGGTCAGTTCCAGCGTGTGGCTGCGGAAGTTTTCCAGGTCTTCGGCGATGCGCCGCGTCATATCGTTGGCGATCATCTTGGCGGCAACGCCGATCGCGTTGGCGACGCCCTTGGCATCAGCGCTGCCGTGGCTCTTCACCACCAGGCCGTTCAGGCCGAGAAACACAGCGCCATTATGGTTGTTGGGATCGAGATGGACCTTGAGCATGTGCAGCGCGGGCTTGGACAGCATGAAGCCGGCCTTGCTGCGAATAGACGAGGTAAAGGCGCGGCGAAGGAGATCGGTGACGAAGCGCGCGGTTCCTTCCGCGGTCTTCAACGCGATGTTGCCCGAAAAGCCGTCCGTGACCACGACGTCGATGTCGCCGCGCGAGATCTGGTCACCTTCGGTGAAGCCGTCGAAGCGCATGGGTAGGTAGTCGGCCTCACGCAGCAAAGCCGCGGCGTCCTTGAGCGCCTCGGTACCCTTTAGCTCCTCCGTGCCGATGTTGAGCAGCTTCACGCGCGGTTTGGCCAGACCGACGACGGTGCGCGCGTAGGCGGAGCCCATAACCGCGAACTGGACGAGGTTCTGCGTGTCGCACTCGGTGTTCGCACCCAGATCGAGCATCACGAGGTCGGTATCGCCCAGCGTTGGGAGCAGCGCCGCCAAAGCCGGTCGATCGATGCCGGGCATGGTGCGCAGCGCCAGCTTGGCCATCGCCATCATGGCGCCGGTATTGCCGCCCGACAACGCGGCCTGCGCGCCGCCGGTCTTTACCGCATTTATCGCGCGGCCGAGGGAAGTCGTCTTGGCGCGGCGGATGGCGTGACTGGGCTTGTCCTCGGACGCGATGACGTCGGTGGAATGGACCACATCCACCACGCCGGCGAGACCGGCATGACGCGAAAGCTGCGGCGCGATCAGCGATTCGTCGCCGAACAGTTGAAAGGTCAACGTCGGATGCTTGCGGCGCGCCCGCGCGGCCCCAGCGATCATGACGGCCGGTCCGCCGTCGCCGCCCATGGCATCGATCGCGATTCGCGGGTTCAGCACGGCCGTTGTTTCAGCCCGAGCGAAGCGTCGATCACGCGGTTCGCCCGATTGCGTTCGTGCGCGTCCTAGGCCTCGACGGCCAGGATCTCACGGCCGTGATAATGGCCGCAGGAGGCGCACAGGTTGTGCGGGCGGCGCAGTTCGCCGCAATTGGGGCACTCCTGAAACGTCGGCATTGCGAGCGCATCATGGCTGCGGCGCATGTTGCGCTTCGAGGGCGAGGTTTTTCTTTTGGGAACGGCCATGAATCGGGTCTCTAGCTAGATGACGAACCGTCGCCGCGCCGGCGGGTCACCGAAGCAGGGGCGAGGGATCAGCGTCGCGAAGCTGCCGGGCTATAGCCATTTGGCGCCGGGTTGCAAGGCGTTGGACGCCGCCCAAAGCGAACCGGGTCAGGCCAGCGCGCGATCGCCGACGAATGGATTGCTCGCGCGCTCGCGGCCGAAAGTCGACATGCCGCCGTGCCCGGGGATGAACGCGGTGTCGTCACCCAGCGGCCAAAGCTTGGTAACGACCGAGCGGACCAGCGCGTCCGGATCGCTCATCGGAAAGTCAGTCCGCCCGACCGAGCCTTCGAACAGCACGTCGCCGACCAACGCGAGCCGGGAGGGGGGGTGATGGAAGACGATGTGGCCGGGCGTGTGGCCGGGGGTCACGTAGACGTCCAAGTCCAGATCTCCGACCGTGACGGGATCGCCTTCCTCCAGCCAGCGGTCGGGCTCGAACGGTACGCCCTCGATGCCGTAGCGTGCCCCGTCCTCTGCCAACCGTTCGATCCAGAAGCGGTCGGCGCGCTGCGGGCCCTCGATCGGAATGCCCAAAGCATCCGCGAGCGGCTTGGCCTGCCCGCAATGGTCGATGTGGCCGTGCGTCAGGAGGATCTTCTCGGGCGTGACGCCCTGCGCCTTGGCCGCGGCGATCAGCTTGTCCATGTCGCCGCCGGGATCGACAAAGGCGGCGCGCAGCGTCGCGGTGCACCACAGCAGTGTGCAGTTCTGCTGCAGAGGCGTGACGGGGATGATGATCGCCTTGAGCGGCGGCTGCATACTCATGGTTCGCGCAATCGCTGGACGGCGACGCGCGGTCAATCTGCTAAAGTGCGGTGGGCCTGGCGCAGCGCCGGACGAGAGGCCGCTTTACGAGGTTGCGCGCGGCGGGCAACACGGGAGCCATGACGCCCGACGACGGTCCCTTCATCCTGTGCGAAGACGGCCGCGCCGGTGCCGGCGCGCGCCTGTTCGCGCGTCCGTTCGAGATCATCCGGGCCGAAACGGTTGAAGAGGTTGAGGATGTGCTGGAGCGCGTCGCGGGCGCGGCGGCGCGGGGGCTGCATGCCGCGGGGTTCCTGACCTACGAGGCGGGGTACGCGCTGGAGCCGCGCCTGCAACCGCTTGCGGCCGGACGAACGACGGATCTGCCGGTCGCATGGTTCGGACTGTTCGCGGACGTCGCGCTGCTCGACGAGCACGCGCTGGCCGCGTGGCTCCCCGCCCCGGCCGGCGCATTCGCCGGCCCGCTCCAGCCCGAGATGAGCCGCGAGGCCTATGAGGCGAAGGTTCGGGAGATCGCGGAACTGATCGCCGCGGGAGAGATCTATCAGGCCAATCTGACGTTTCCGGCCCGCGTGCGCGTCGCAGGGGCGCCGCTGGCTTTGTATGCCGGCCTGAGCGCGCGGTCGCGGGCGGGCTGGGGCGGCGTCGCCTTTGCCGGCGAACACTGGTTGCTGTCGGCTTCGCCCGAATTGTTCTTCACCAGCGAGGCGGGGAAGCTGACGGCGCGGCCGATGAAGGGCACCGCGGCGCGCGCGAGCGACGCAATCGCGGACGCGGCGGCTATCGCGGCGCTTACGGCGGATCCCAAGAACCGCGCCGAGAACCTGATGATCGTCGACCTGACGCGCAACGACCTCAGCCGCGTCTCTGTCCCCGGTTCGGTTGTGGTGCCCGACCTGTACACCGTCGAGACCTATCCGACGGTTCACCACCTGACGTCGACGGTGGAGGCGAAACTCGCGCCAGGCATGGGTGCTGTTGACGTGTTGCGCGCGGCGTTTCCGTGCGGGTCGATCACGGGCGCGCCCAAGATCCGGGCGATGGAGGCGATCGCCGCGCTCGAGCCAGGAGGGCGCGGTGCGTACACGGGGTCGATGGGGTGGATCGCGCCGAACGGCGACGCCGCATTCAATGTCGCGATCCGTACGCTGACGTTGCGCCGCGGCGCGCACGAGGCGGTGATGGGGCTGGGCGCGGGGATCGTCGCGGACAGCCGCGCGGCGGACGAGTGGCGCGAATGCCTGGCCAAGGGCGCGTTCGTGACGGCGGGGCAGCCCCCGTTCGATCTCCTCGAGACGATGCGCTTCGATCCCAGCGAGGGCATTGTCGACCTCGACCGCCACATGGCGCGGCTGGAGGCGAGCGCGAAGGCGCTGGGGTTCGCGCTGAACCGGCACGACGCGCGCAATTCGCTGCACGCGGCGACCTTCCGGTGGCGGGCGCCGCGCGCCGTGCGGTTGCGCCTGTCGCGCAGCGGCGAGGTGGCGATCGCGGTGGGTCCGCCGCCGGCCACGCCGGAGGAACCGGTAACGGTGGCGATCCGGCCGCATCCGCTGCCGCCGTCCGACTTTCGGCTGGCGCACAAGACGAGCGATCGCGGGTTCTGGGCGGCGGCGCGGGACGAGAGAGCGTTCGAGACGGTGTTTCTCGATGCCGCGGGGTTCGTCACCGAGGGCAGCTTCACGCAGGTGTTCGCCGGCGCGGCCGACCGGCTGGTGACGCCGCCATTGTCGCGCGGCCTGCTGCCGGGCGTGCTGCGGGCCCGCCTGCTGGCCGAAGGGCTGGCGCGGGAGGGCGATCTGGAAGTCGAGGATCTGGAGGCGGGGTTCTGGATCGGCAACAGCCTGCGCGGGCTGATCCCGGCGCGGCTCGCGGGCCTCTAGGCGGCGATCGGGAACTTCAGCAGGCGGTCGGCGAGCGGGATCAGCGCCTGCGCGCCGGGGCCGACGGCGCGAATGATCTCCGGATGGTGCGCGTCCAGACCGCCGGTCAGCGAGCCGAAGGCGGGAAGGATCAGCTTGGTGGGCGTTGCGACGAAGCAGCGGCGCGCCACCTTGCGGCCGCGCAGCTGAACGCGCAGCTTGGGGTGGAAATGGCCGGAGAGTTCGGGGCGCGCGTCGTCGGGGTCGGCGATGTGCCGCAGAATCAGGCCGTTCACCGCCGCTTCGTCGACGATGTCGCCGCCGCAGTGATCGACGAAGCCGGCGTCGTGATTGCCGGTGATCCACGTCCAGCGCACCGAACCGGTTAGCGCCAACAACATCTCGCGTGCAGCGGCGGGGAGGCGTTCGCAGCCGTGCGTGTCGTGGAAGCTGTCGCCCAGGCACCAGACCTCGGCCGCGCCGGTGGCGGCGACGACCAGCGTCAGGTCCGCCAGCGTCGCCTGCGAATCATAGGGCGGGAGCAACTGGCCGAAGCGCGCGAACCAGCTCGCCTTTTCCAGATGCAGGTCGGCGACGAGCAGGGCGCGACGCGCGGGCCAGTAGAGCGCGCCCTGAGGAAGCGCGATGAGGTCGTGACCGGCGAACGAAAAGGGAACCATCGCGGTCGCCATGGACGCGCTTCTGTCCCGGATCAAGACGCCGTGCGTCCGGCCTCCGCCTTTGCAAGCAGCCGCAGCAGGTTGCCGCTCCAGATCTTGCGCAGGTCCGCCTCGCTGTAGCCGGCCGCCAGCAGGCGTTCGGTGACCTGCGGCAGCGCGGCGACATCCATCATGCCGATCGTCCCGCCGCCGCCGTCCCAGTCGGCGCCCAGGCCGACATGGTCGGGACCCATGACCTTCAGCGCGTGTAGCAGCGAGGCCATGAACTGGTCGAACGTCGCGGTGGTGTAGGGCTCCGCACCGGCGTGGAGCGTGCGCACCTTGGCGAGCGTCGCCCTCTGTTCGGCCGGCGTCTGGAACTCGAGCCCGCCTTTGGCATCGACCAGCGCATCGACCTGAGGCGTGCTGGAGAAGGGAACGAGAAAGACGCTGTTGATCATCATGACGCCGCCGGACGCGGCGAGCCTGCGCATCGCATCGTCCGTGACGTTGCGCTTGTGATCGAAGATCGCGCGCGGCCCCGAGTGGGAGAGGATGACGGGCGTCTTCGACAGCGCGATCATCTGATCGAGCGCGGCGTCGGAGGAGTGGCTGCCGTCGACGATCATGCCCAGCCGGTTCATCTCGGCGACCCACTGCCGGCCCAGCGGGCTGAGGCCGTTCCAGCGGGGCGTGTCGGTGGTGCTGTCGGCGAACTGGTTGTTCCGGGAATGGACGGGACCCGCCATGCGCACGCCCATCGCGTAGAAGCGCCCGAGATTGGCGAGGTCGAGGCCCAGCGGATAGCTGTTCTCGATGCTTTGAAACGCGATGCGCCGGCCCGAACGGTCGATCGCGGCGGCATCGGCGGCGCGGTTGGCGAAGGCGATGCGGCGCGGATTGGCGGCGACGGTGCGGCGGATCGCCTGCCCACGCTTGATAGCGAAATCCAGTGCTGCCGCGTAGCCCGCCGGCGTCAGCGGCCCCTGCCGCGTGTAGATGACGAAGAACCCGCCATCGAGCCCGTCGTCCATGCGCGGCAGGTCGACCTGGCTGCGGTCGTCGTCGAAACTGTGGCGCTGCGCGAAATTCCAGCCTGGACGGTCGAAATGGACGGGGGTGTCCAGATGCGAATCGAGCGTGAGCAGGCGAGCGTGGACCTGGGCGGCCGAGACGCTGCCGACGGGAGGCGGGGGCGGGGCCGCGGCTGGGTTGGCGCAGGCCGCGCACAACAGAGACGCCGCGGGGACGAGCGCGCGGCGCCCGAGTCGCGCGCCGATCCGGCGGAAAACAGCGCCAAAGCTCACACGCATCACAGTGCTGCGCGGGTTCGCCATGATCTTTGTGAGCTTTCGAAGGGGGGCGGAGAGGTTCGGCGCGGCCATGAATGCAGGCTAGACAGGGAAAGCCAGTGTAGGAAAGCGGTTTCTTCCAGGCGATCTTCGCCTTGGCGAACTATGGTTTTCGCGGGCGCTTCTTTCCTCCCCTACCTTTGTCGGGGAGGGGGACCATCGCGCGAAGCGGGATGGTGGAGGGGTTTGGCAGCGCGCGGTTGTTGGGGGTGCACCTTTTCTCCTGCGATGGCCGGAGGAATGGAGGGGTCTTTTTACGGTTCCGATCTCGCGCTGCAAAACCCCTCCACCATGCCGTTCCGGCATGGTCCCCCTCCCCAGCAAAGGCTGGGGAGGATGGTTGAAGCCATCCCGGAAGCGCGCCCGATTTCTATAGGTCGGGCTGACGCGCGTCAGCCGTGCATGCATCAGTCAACAGCAAGGTCGCGGCGGCCAGGACGTTTCCGACGTGCACTGGTCATCGTTCCGGTCCGATACGCCTCGGCTTCCCGTCTTCGCCCAGCGCCACGTAGGTATAGACGCCTTGCGTCACCTTTTCCGCCTCGCCGCCCGTGCCCCGCGTGCGGGCCCAGGTTTCGATGCGCACGGCGACCGAATGCGGGTGTTCTTCTTCGATCGTGGCGAAGCAGCTGACTTCGTCGCCCACGGCGATGGGGCGGAGGAACTTCATCGCATCCACCGACACCGTGACGACGCGGCCGCCCGCGCGTTCGGCGGCGACGATCGCACCGGCGAGGTCCATCTGGCTCAAGGTCCAGCCGCCGAAGATCGCGCCCGACGGGTTGGTGTCGCGCGGCATGGCGACGGTGCGCAGATGCGGGCCGTCGGCGGGGGTGGGCATGGTGTCGGTCATGATCGTTCCTCGAAAGGCTCAGGCGGTGGCCTGCAGCGCGGCGGCGCAGCCGGCGAGCATCGGCGAGCGCGTGACCAGCAGGGCGCCGGCGCGGTACAAACCGCCGGTGGCGGCGTTCGGATCCAGCGCCACCGCCATCATCCGGCCGGCCGGGTCGATCCACAGAATGCGGCCGTCCGCCGCTAGCAGCGCGTTGATCGTGGCGCCCTGGGCCGCGCCGGGGGCGAGCAGCACCAGCGCGCTCGTGCTGCCCGGGATGGGCAAGGCGGCGAGCGGCGCGGCGGCGAGCACGAGCAGGGACAGGATCGCGCCGGCGGCGGGTCCGCCGCCGCCGGTCGCGGGACCGCGTTTGAGGACCAGCAGCCCGGCCGCGGTCACCGCCAGCCCGAAGATCACGAGCCAGCCGATGTCCCAGACCAGCGGGTCCGAGACATCGACGCGGATGCGGTGGATGCCCATTATCCAGTGGAAAAGGCCGACATCGGCGATGTTCCACCCGCCGAAACCGAGCAGCGCGCCGCCGAGCACGCGGGCGGAGGCGCCGGGCTCGCGTAGCGCCGCGCGGCGGCGCCACAGCATCCACAGGCCCGCGGCGGTGACGGCGTACATGAGCACGTGGAACAGCCCGTCGGCGAGAATCTGGTTGCCGATGTCGCGCAGCGCCTCGCCGGGAACGAGGCTGAGCAGGTGATGCCATTGCAGCACCTGGTGAAGCAGGATGCCGTCGAAGAAGCCGCCGAGGCCGACGCCGAGCACGGCTGCGGCGGCGAGCAGGCGGCGGGGAGCGGGTAGGGGCGTCGTCATGGGGCGTTATCGCCGGTACGGACGGTGGGTGCCATAACCTGGGGTAGGGATTTGGAGCCTGTCCTCCCCGACCTTCGTCGGGGAGGGGGACCATCGCGCGAAGCGGGATGGTGGAGGGGTTTTGCCGCGCGGAAGTTTGCTCGCTGAAGCTCTACGATCCCCCGGCTGGGAGCATTGTGAAGACATCTTTCCTGCCGATATCTCGCGCTGCAAAACCCCTCCACCATGCCGTTGCGGCATGGTCCCCCTCCCCTGCAAAGGCAGGGGAGGACGTTTGTCAGTCCAGCCGCATGGCTTCGGCGGCGAGCGCTTCGGCTTCGATCAGCAGGTGGTCGTCCGCGGTGCCGGTGGCGACCTTTTCGCGGCCGATGATGACCAGCACGGGGACGGCCAGCGGGGAGACGCGGTCGAGTTTGACGTGGAGGAGGCTGTCGGCGGCGTGGTCGAGCAGGCGGGCGAGGCGGCCGACGTCGGTCATGCGCTGCTTGGCGTCTTCCCATGCGGCCTTGAGGAGGAGGTGCTCGGGCTCGTAGCGGCGCAGGACGTCGTAGATGAGGTCGGTGGAGAAGGTGACCTGCTTGCCCGTCTTGCGCTTGCCGGGATGGTGGCGTTCGACGAGGCCGCCGATAACCGCGACTTCGCGAAAGGCGCGCTTCAACAGGTTGGAGCCCTGCACCCAGTCGACAAACTCGTTCTCCAGAATGTCCGACGAGAACAAGGCGGCCGGATCGGTGATCTCCTGCAGCCCGTAGCAGGCGAGCGCGTAGTCGTTGGAGACGAAGCCCAAAGGCTGCAGCCCGGCGGTTTCCATGCGGCGGGTGATCAGCATGCCGAGCGACTGGTGCGCGTTCCAGCCTTCGAAGCTGTAGGCGACCATGTAGTGGCGGCCGTCCATTGGGAAGGTTTCGACGAGGATCTGGTCGGGGCGCGGCAGGACCGAGCGGCGGTCCTGCACCTCGAGCCATTCGCGCACGTCGTCGGGGAAGCGCGGCCATTGTTCGCGTTCGAACAGCATGTGACGGACGCGGTCGCCAAGGTTGGTGGTCATGGCCATGCGCGCGCCGACATAGGTCGGGATGCGCGCGGGGCGGGTCGTGGCGCGGACGACGAGGTCGGTGTCCTTGATCGACTCCACTTCGAGGACGAGCCCGGCGAAGTAGAAGGTGTCGCGGGGCGAGAGGGTGGAGGCGAAGAACTCCTCCACCGTGCCCAGCTTGCGGCCGTTCTTGAAACGGACGTCGAGCAAAGGCGCGTCGACGATGATGCCGGCGTTCAGGCGGTGCTGCGTCGCGAACTTGGGATGCGAGATGCGCCATAGCGTGTCTCCCGAGCCCGTCGAAGGGCCGCCGTCGCCGCGGGTCAGGCGCTTGAAGCGGTCATAGGCCTTGAGCGCGTACCCGCCGTTCTCGATGTAGCTCAGCACATTGTCGAACAGCTCCTCCGACAGACCGGCGAAGGGCGCGGCGGAGCGGACCTCGTCCAGCATCTGGCCTTGCGCGAAGGGCGCGGCGCAGGCGCAGGCCATGACGTGCTGCGCCAGCACGTCCAGCGCGCCGGGGCGGAAGTGGTCAGGGTCGAGTTCGTGCGCGTCGATGGCGTCGAGCGCGGCGCGGGCTTCCAGATATTCGAAGCGGTTGCCCGGGACGACGATGCCTTCCGACGCCTCATCCATGCGGTGGTTGGCGCGGCCGATGCGCTGCACGAGCCGCGACGAGCCTTTCGGCGCGCCCATCTGGATGACGAGGTCGACGTCGCCCCAGTCGACGCCGAGGTCGAGGGAGGCGGTGCAGACGAGCGCGCGGATCTTGCCACCGGCCATACCCTGTTCGACCTTGCGCCGCGCCTCCCGCGACAGCGAACCATGGTGGACGCCGATCGGCAGCGCGTCGTCGTTGACCGCCCATAGATCCTGGAAGATCAGCTCGGCCAGCGAGCGCGTGTTGCAGAACACCAGAGTCGTCTTGTGCGACTTGATCTGTTCCATGACCTGGGCGGCGGCCCAACGGCCGGAATGGCCCGACCACGGGATGCGTTCGTCGGCCGGAAGCATGATCGCCATGTCGGCGTCCGCGCCGGGATCGCCGACCACCACGTCCACCGTATCGATGTCGGCGTGGGGAGCGAGCCAGCCCTGATAGGCTTCCGGATCGGCGACGGTGGCGGACAGCGCGACGCGGCGCATGGCGGGCGCGTATCGCTGCAGCCGCGCCATGGCGAGCGCCAGGAGGTCGCCGCGCTTGGACGAGGCGAAGGCGTGCACCTCGTCGATGACGATGGTGCTGAGGCCCGCGAACAGCGTGTCGCTGTCGGGGTAGCTGAGCAGCAGGCTGAGCGATTCGGGGGTGGTGAGCAGAATGTGCGGGGGGCGCGTGCGCTGGCGGGCCTTGCGGTCGGACGGCGTGTCGCCGGTGCGGGTTTCGACGCGGATGGGCAGGCCCATCTCGGCGATGGGCGTGAGCAGGTTGCGCTGGACATCGACCGCCAGCGCTTTCAGCGGCGAGACGTAGAGCGTGTGGAGGCCGTAGCGCGGATCCTCCACCAGGTCCGCCAGGCTGGCCATGAACCCGGCAAGCGTCTTGCCCGCGCCCGTGGGGGCGACGAGCAGCGCATTACGGCCGGCGCGCGCGGCCGCGAGCATTTCGAGCTGGTGGCGGCGGGGCGCCCAGCCTTTGGCGGCGAACCAGTCCGTGATGACGGGCGGGAGCGGCGGCGCGCTCACCGGCGGATCAGGTCCGCGGGTGGTCCCGCTGCTTGTCGATCGCGTCCTGTTCGAGGATCCGGTCGTGCGCGGCGTGTTCGGTCCGCTCGATGTCGGCCTTCGGCTCCTTGCGGTTCTTGAGCAGCGCCCACAGGATGGCGAGGCCAAGCACCACCGGTCCGATGATCGTCAGCAGGCTCCAGAAACCGCCACTTGGGGTCATTCTCATATTCTCCTTGGCGCGGCCGCAAGTGGACCATCGCGTCTGCGTTGGCCATAGGACGCGGGATGGCGCGCCTTGGTTCCTGGATCGAGCCTTTTCCCGAAGGCATCTACGTCAAACCCGCCGACGCGTGGGTCGATCCATCGCAGCCGAAGCCCCGGGCGCTGGTGACGCACGGCCATGCCGACCATGCGCGCGGCGGGCACGGCCAGGTGTGGGCGACGCCCGAAACGCTGGCGATCATGGGCGTGCGATACGGGCTGCAGAACGGCGTGCCGATGGCCTATGGCGAGGTTGCGCGGCTGGGCGAGGTGGAGGTGAGCTTCGTTCCCGCAGGCCATTGCCTGGGATCGGCGCAGATCGTCATGGATTACGCCGGCGAGCGGGTGGTGGTGTCGGGTGACTACAAGCGGCATCCCGATCCCAGTTGCGCGCCGTTCGAGCCGGTGCCGTGCGACATCTTCGTCACGGAGGCGACGTTCGGCTTGCCCGTGTTCCGCCATCCGGACACGGGATCGGAGATCGACCGGCTGCTCGCGCGGCTGCACGGAAATCCGGAACGCTGCGTGCTGGTGGGCGCCTATGGCCTCGGCAAGGCGCAGCGGGTGATCACCGAACTGCGCGCGCGCGGGCACCACGACCCGATCTACATTCACGGCGCGGTGGAGCGGCTGTGCGGGCTGTACGAGGAGTTCGGCGTGCCGCTTGGCGAACTCAGGCCCGCGACGGGGGTCAAGAAGGACGAGTTGAAGGGGCGCATCGTGATCGCGCCGCCCGGCGCGCTGAACGACCGCTGGTCCAGGCGGCTGCCCGATCCGATCACCGCGATGGCGTCCGGGTGGATGCGGGTGCGCCAGCGCGCGCGGCAGCGCAACGTCGAGCTGCCGCTGATCATTTCCGACCACGCCGACTGGGACGAGCTGACCGCGACGCTGGCCGAGCTGCGGCCCAAGGAGGTGTGGGTGACGCACGGGCGCGAAGAGGCGCTGATCCACTGGTGCGCGATGCGGCAGATGAAGGCGCGGGCGCTGAACCTGGTGGGGTACGAGGACGACGACGAGTTCTGACGGGTGGGCAGGCCGTGTCGAGCCATGCACCCTTCCGGGCGCTGGGACGTTTGCGGGGGATCGTTTCACTTCAACAACGGAGAACCTCTGTGGTCGGTACCATCGATATCAAAGAGCATATGGAAATCATCGGCGCCGACGGCGCGTTCGTGGGCAAGGTCGACAAGATCGAAGGCGATCGCATCAAGCTGACCAAGGACGACGGTCGCGGCGGCAAGCGCGACCATCACCATTTCCTGCCCATCGGCCTGGTCGCCGACATCGAGGGCGACAAGGTTCGCCTGTCGGCCACCGCCGCCAACGCGCTGACCTTCCAGGAGGAGGAGACGGGCGCGGCGGCGACGGACGGCACTGCGTCCGCCAAGGAAAGCGCATTCGCGTTCAGCGGTACGCCCGACACGTCGTCCACGCTGGAGACCACGAAGGACACGACCCCCGCGCCCAAGTCCAAGGCCGCGACGATCGGCGCGGCTGCGCTGGGTGCGGCCGCCCTGGGTGCCGCGGCGCTTGGTGCGTCCAAGCTGATCAAGAGCCGGCAGGGGGACAGCGATGCGATCCCGCTGGACGACGACGAGAACATGCGGCTGATCTCCTCGTCCAAGGTCGAGGGCACCAAGGTGTTCGACCGCGACGGCACGAGCATCGGCACGATCCAGAACTTCATGGTCGACAAATATACGGGCCGCGTTTCCTACGCGGTGCTGTCGTTCGGCGGCACGTTCGGGTTCGGGGCGACGCTGTTCCCGCTTCCATGGGGTTCGCTGACCTACGACGAGTCGCTCGACGGCTACAGCCTGAACGTCACCAAGGAGCAGCTGGCCGAGGCGCCCAAGTTCGAGGCGCGCGACACGCCCGAGTTCGACCCGGCGTATCGCCGCCGCATCGTGCTGTTCTACCGCGGAATGTGATGTAAAATCGGGCGAACGGGCCGTTAAAAGGCCCGTTCGCCCGTTCATCCCCCCCGACGCGCAGAGCGCGAAATTCCCTAAGGTCGCAAAGTTCCTAGTGTTGAGCCCGAAACGTCGGTTCGCATGATGTGGGGCGGGGTCTGTCCGTGATCGCTGACGGTTCAAAGAGCCTGTGGCGTTCCACTCTAGCCCATATCGTGTTTGTAGGACAGAACAAAAGCAGCACACTGCCCCGGCAGGATCAGTGACCCGCCTGCGGTCCGCGCTTCAATCCCGATAGCGCCAGCTGTTCGTCCAGTCCGGCGAGCAGCCTCTCTAGCGCATCCTCGCTCTTCGCCTCGGCGCGCGCGACGAGGACGTCCTGCGTGTTGGACGCGCGCAGCAGCCACCAGCCGTCGGCGGTGTTGACGCGGGCGCCGTCCGTGCGGTCGACGTTGGCGCCGGAGGCGGCGAGGCGGGCGAGGACTTCGTCCACCACCGCGAACTTGCGCGTCTCGTCCACCTGGAAGCGCATCTCGGGCGTGTTCACCAGCGCGGGCATGGCGGACTTGAGCGCGGTCAGCGAGCCGCCGAGTTCGGTAACGGCGCGGATCAGGCGCACGGCGGCGTAGAGCGCGTCGTCGTAGCCGTAATAATCGTGCGCGAAGAAGATGTGGCCGGACATCTCGCCGGCCAAGGGCGCGCCGACTTCCTTCATCTTCTTCTTGATGTGGCTGTGGCCGGTCTTCCACATCAGCGGCCGGCCGCCGAGTTCGGCGATGCGGTCGTACAGCGCCTGGCTGGCCTTGACGTCGGCGATGATCGTCGCGCCCGGTTCCGCCCGCAGCACGCTTTCCGCGAGGATCGACAGGAGCTGGTCGCCCCAGATGACGCGCCCCTCGCCGTCGATCGCACCGATGCGGTCGCCGTCGCCGTCGAAGGCGATGCCGAAATCCAGGCCCTTGTCCGCGACGAGGCGGCGCAGATCCTCGAGGTTCTTCTCCTCGGTCGGATCGGGGTGGTGGTTGGGGAAATTGCTGTCGACATCGGTGAACAGCAGGTGGTGCTCACCGGGGAGGAGCTTGACGAGCTTCTCGATGGCGGGACCGGCGGCGCCGTTGCCCGCGTCCCAGCCGATCCTGAACGCACCGCCGTCGAAGTTCTGCACGAGGCGGTGGACGTAGAGGTCGAGCAGGTCGACGTCGGTGACCGAGCCTTCGTCCGCCGGGTTGTCCGACTCCCAATCGCCGGCCTCCGCGAGCTTGCCGATCTGCAGGATGTCGGGGCCGAAGAAGGGGCGGCCCTGAAACACCATCTTGAAGCCGTTGTAGTTGGCCGGGTTGTGCGACCCGGTAATCATGATGCCCCCGTCCACCTGATGCGTCGCCGCGGCGTAGTAGAGCATCGGCGTAGGGCCAAGGCCGACGCGGACGACATCGACGCCGCCCTGCGTCAGACCCTCGACCAGCGCGTCCTCCAGCATCGGCGAGGATTCGCGCCCGTCGCGCCCGACCGCGCATTTCGTCCCGCCGGCGTCGCGCAGCAGCTTGGCGAAGCCGCGTCCGATCGCGTGCGCGTCCTTGGGACCGAGCGTCTGCCCGATGATGCCGCGGATGTCGTATTCGCGGAGCGAGGTGGGGTCGAAATTGTGCATGGGGGCTCCGAGAAAGATTTGACCGGGTACGTTAGCTAGTTCGGTTTCGTGGGCGTCATCCCGGCCAAGGCCGGGATCCAAGTACACGATGTTTCCAAGGTGCGTGAAAGTCCGTTGTTGGGCTTTCGAGTTCGGTGACCTTGGGTCCCGGCGTTCGCCGGGATGACGTTAGGTTTTCGTTACCTCGCCGACCAGCGTGTCGCGCGCCAGGTTGACGCGGGCGGCGAGTTCGGCGGAGCCGCCGCTGTCGGGGTGGACCTTGGCGATCAGGCGTCGGTGCGCGTCGCGGATGTCGTCGATGCTGGCGGCCGGTGAGACGCCGAGCAGCGCACGGGCGTCGGCGGGAGTCATCGCGCGCGACTTGGCCGTCATCTTCTTGAAGACGAGGTACGCGACGAACAACAGCGCCGCGACGAGGATGAGCTTGCCCATCAGGCGGCCTCGGCCTGCGTCTGCGCCGAGGCGGCGTCCTTCGCGTCAGGAATGCCGAAGCCGGAGATCATCTCGCGCAGTTCCTGCCGGGCGGCGATGTGGCCGATGCCGACCTCGCCCAGATGCGGCAGGTCGAGCAGGGTCAGTCCCTTTGGGAAGAGTTCGCGATAAATGACGCGTTCGCCAAGACCCGGAATGACGCGGAAACCGACGCGCCGCGACAGTTCGTCCAGCGCCAGCCCGACGCGGCGCATGTTGTGCGCGGCGATGTGCTGCAGGCGGTTGCGCAGGACGACCCAGTCGACCGTCTGGCCGGTGGTCTTGGCGCGCTGCGTCCGGCTGTTCCAGATCAGCTCGCTGTAAAAAGAAGGCTTGGTGATCTTGAACGTGTCGGGGTGGACCTGACCGATGAGGTCGAGGTCGACGAAGCTGTCGTTCATCGGCGTCACCAACGTGTGCGCCTTGAGGATCGAGGCCCGGGCGAAGGCGTCGTCGCGGCCGGGCGTGTCGATGACGATGATGTCGGCGAGGTCCGACAGCTCTTCGATGTGACGGTCGTATTCGGATTGCTCGCGCTTTTCGCTCAGGGCTCTGGCGATGGGCATCGGCAGTTCCACGTTCAAACGCTTGATCGTGGCGAGACGGTTTTCCAGGTAGCGGCTGGTGGTCCGCTGCCGTTCGTCGAGGTCGAGCGTCGCGACGCGGCGCCCGGCGGCGGCGAGCGCAACGGCGGTGTGAACCGCCGTGGTTGATTTGCCGGTGCCGCCTTTTTCGTTGGCGAAGACGATAAAATGCGTGCCGCTCTTGGCCATGAACTCTCGCGCGGCTCCCCTTGGCCGTTGGACTGGCTTGTGCGCGGGCGTTTCGTCCGCTCAACAGCAGCCCCGCCATACCGCCATCCGAAGGGCTTCGTCACGTGCAAATCATCCGTACTCTCGCCGACCTGCGCGCGGCGCTGAAGGCGCTGGGGAGACCGGTGGCGCTGGTGCCGACCATGGGCGCGCTGCACGCGGGGCATATGGCGCTGGTGCGCGAAGCGCGGCGGCGCGCGGCGACTACGGTGGTGTCGATCTTCGTCAACCCCAAGCAGTTCGGCGCGGGCGAGGACCTGGACCGCTATCCGCGTCAGGAAGCGGCGGACGCGGCGATGCTGGAGGCGGAAGGCGTGGCGGTGCTGTGGGCGCCGGGTGTCGAACAGGTCTACCCGGACGGGTTCGCGACCGTCGTGTCCGTGTCCGGCCTGAGCGACGAACTGGACGGCGCGGCGCGGCCGGGGCATTTCGACGGCGTGACGACGGTGGTCGCCAAGCTGTTCGGCCAGGTGCGGCCGGACGTCGCGCTGTTCGGGGAAAAGGACTGGCAGCAGCTGGCCGTGATCCGGCGGATGGCGCAGGACCTCGATCTCGACGTGGAGATCGCCGGCGTGCCGGTGCAGCGTGACGCGGACGGCGTCGCGTTGTCGTCGCGCAACGTCTATCTCAGCGCGGAAGAGCGGATCGCGGCGCGGGCGCTGCCGCGGGCGTTGGGCCGCGCGGCGATCGCCATCGGGGGCGGCGCGGCCGTGGAGCGCGTGCTGGGCGACGCCGCCGAGGCGCTGACCGCGGCAGGGCTCGCCGTCGAGTATCTGGAGCTTCGCGACGCGGCGAGCCTCGGCGCGGTCCGGTCCGGCGCGCCGGCGCGGCTGCTGGCAGCGGTGCGGGCGGGGAAGACCCGCCTGATCGACAACGTGCCCGTTATCCTGATCTAAATTAGTGTGACGAGTGCGTTAACCATTTGTTGAAGGAAGCGGCCCAAACATCACCCCACAAGAGAAACGTGAAGGGTGGATGCAATGGCCAACAGCATGAAATCGGCGGCGATCCTGATGCAGGGCCGCATGGCGGACGCGGAAGACGGCGACATCGACGCGCTGTTCGACCTTGGCATCGCCTATTCGACAGGGAGCGCGGGCGTCGATGTCGACCTGGTCGAGGCGCATAAATGGTTCAACCTGGCGGCGCTGAACGGCAGCGAGCGGGGCCAGGAATGCCGCGCCGACATCGCGTATGAAATGAGCGCGCGCGAGATCGCCGAAGCGCAAAAGCAGGCGCGGGCGTGGCTGGCGGTGACGCAGCGGCGAATGGCGGCCTAGTCGCCTCCGCCCGGTCGCGCTGGCGGCCCCGAGCTACGCCGGGGCGGCAGCTGTTGTGACGACCCTGGTTGCGGATCGATCGCTTGCGGCTAAATTCCGCAAATGAAGCTGGCGATCCTGATCCTGTCGATGATGCTTGCAACCGCCGTGGCGGCGGGCCCGATCGAACGCCGCATCTACCCGGCTCCGCGCGCGGCCCTGTCGCTCAGCGGGCTTCCCGCCGGCGCGGCTTTCATCGATGTCGAGACGAGCGACGGGCTCAAGCTCAAAGGCATCGCCATCGCGCCCGAATCCGGCAAGCCGGTGCTGCTGGCGTTTCATGGCAACGGATCCAGCGCGCGCGACGCGGTGAGCTGGCTGGCACCCGCTCTTCCCAAGGGCTGGGGACTGATCGCGGCGGAATATCGCGGCTATAGCGGCAATCCCGGCAGGCCGAGCGAGGCCGGACTCGCCGCCGACGCCGACGCGTTCGCCCGTTACGCCCGAACGCTCGCCGGCGGCGCGCCGGTCTGGTTGTTCGGTCACAGCCTGGGCGGCGCCGTGGCGCTGAGCCTGGCGGGGCGCACCGACGCCAAAGCGGTGGTGACGGTGGGAACGTTCACCCGGCTGCGCGACGCGGCGCCCAGGATCGCGCGCGCCTTCGTTCCGGATGCCTACAACAATGCGGATGTCGTGCCCAAGCTGACGGTGCCCTACTTTCTCGTCCATGGCACGGCGGACGATGTGATCCCGGCCGGGCATGGCCAGGCGCTCCATCGCGCGGCGGGCGCGGCCAAGCGGACGGGCGCTTCGTTCGTCATCATGGGCGCAGACCATGGACCTCCGAGCGAGGCGTTGGCCGCCGTGCTGCGCGTCGCGGCGCGGGACCTCGATGCCGGGCGTCCGTCGGCGGAGGGTCTGCCGGCGAACATCAAGCTCGTTCCGTTCGGGCAGACGGTTTCGCTGAACCCCTAGGCCGCCATCGCGTCCGTCATGCGGGTGAGCAGTTCGCGGACGGCGGGGGCCGTGTCGTCGGGGAGCAGGGGGGCCAGCGCGACCTGCACGCCGGTGAAGCCTGAGCCGACCCTGACCAGGTTCATCGACCAGTCCGGGAAAGAGCGCGTGTCGGAGAAGCGTTCGTCGCGCACTTCGAAATCGGAGTGCCGCCGGTCGCGGCGCAGACGCTCCGCCAGATTGTCGATCGCGTCTTCCGACCCTTCGATCAGCTGAAGAAAGCGGACGCCGTCGAACAGCAGCAGGCCGGTGATGCCGTCGATCGCGTTGAGGTTGCGCGCCGAGCGATGGATGTCGCCGAGCTCGTCGTCCGACATGTCGAGCCGGGCGCGGCTGGTATAGGTCAAGGTCTTCAGCCGCATCCCGCTATCCCCGGCTCCCTGCGTGGCAAGGGCCCGCCTAGCACGATCTCAGGCTTTTTTGAACGGCGTCATCTCGCCCAGAAAGGCGATGTTGTCCGTCACCGCGCGGCGTTCCGCCTCCAGATAGTCGGCGACGGCGGCGCGCAGGCCGGGGTGAGCGACGAAGTGCGCGGAGTGGGTGGCGACGGGGACGTAGCCGCGCGCCAGCTTGTGTTCGCCCTGCGCGCCCGCCTCGACGCGGGCGAGACCGCGTTCGATGGCGGCCTCGATCGCCTGGTAATAGCAGAGCTCGAAGTGGAGGAACGGCACTTCCTCCACCGCGCCCCAGTAGCGGCCGTAAAGCGTGTCGGCGCCGATGAAGTTGAGCGCGCCGGCGATGGGCCGGCCAGCCCGTTCGGCGAGGAAGAGCAGGATGCCGCCCGGCATGCGCTCGCCCAGCAGGGAAAAGGCGCGGCGGGTGAGATAGGGGCGGCCCCATTTGCGGCTGCCGGTGTCCTGGTAGAATTCCCAGAACGCGTCCCAATCGCCTTCGGTTATGTCGCGGCCTTCGATGCGGCGGATGGCGAGGCCTTCCACCGCGGCTTCGCGCTCCTTGCGGATCGCCTTGCGCTTGCGCGACGCGAGCGCGGCGAGGAAGTCGTCGAAGGTCGCATAGCCGTCATTGTGCCAGTGGAACTGGCGATCGGTGCGGGTGAGCCAGCCGGCGCGGGCGAAGATCGGCAGCTCGGCCCCGTCGATGAACGTCGCGTGGGCGGAGGACAGGCCATTGTCGGTCACCAGCGTTTCGGCCGCGGCGAGAAGCGCGGGGGCGAGCGCCGGGTCGCGGGTGAGGAGGCGGCGGCCGGGAACGGGGGTGAAGGGGACGGCGATCTGCAGCTTGGGGTAGTAGTCGCCGCCGGCGCGTTCGTAGGCGTCGGACCAGGCGTGGTCGAAGACATATTCGCCCTGGCTGTGCGTCTTGGCGTAGGCGGGCAGGACGGCCGCCAGCTGCCCATCGGCTGCGTCGATGCAGAGGGGGAGCGGCTGCCAGCCGGAGCGGCCGCCGACGCTGCCGGAGTCCTCCAGCGCCGACAGGAAGGCGTGCGAGAGGAAGGGGTTGCCGGTGCCGGCGCACGCATCCCAATCGGCCGCGGCGATGCTGCCGACGCCGGGCGCGATGCGCGCCACAAGCGCGTCGCGATCAGCCATTCGGGTCGTTATCGCGGCGATTCGAAGATGATCTGGTCCGCATTTCCTCGCGAAACGGCGTAATCTTCGGCCGAACGTACCGTCCAGGCGAGCACGGGCAGGCCGCGGCGGCGGGCGCGGGCGGCGAGGCGGCTGGGAAGGCTGCGGACGTCATGCGCCAGGAAGTGGGGCCGGGCGCGGCGAAGGTGAAGGCGCGTTCGCAAAGATTGCAGCGGGTGGCGCGCGGCGGTGCCGATCACGAGGCCGCGCGGCACGTCCGGCGCGTGTAAGGCGAACCACTCGCCGACGGCCGGGTCGAAGGACATCACGGCGGCGCGGCCGCGATAGCCCTCCAGTGCGTAGCGGACGGAAAGGCAGAGCCGCGCGGCGACGTGAGGGTCGTCGTCGGTCTTGAGCTCGATCAGCAGCGGCGCCCGGCGGGCGACGAAGTCCAGAACCTGCGGCAGCGCCTCGATGCGGTCGCGGCCTCCGGCGAGCGTTAGCTCCGACAGTTGCGCGACGGTGAGGTCCGCGACGCGTCCGCGATGGCCGGTCAATCGCGCCAGTTCGGCGTCGTGAAAGACGACCGCGTATCCGTCGCGGGACAGCCGGACGTCGAGTTCGATGCCGTGGCCGTCGCGGATCGCGGCGGCAAAGGCGGAGCGGCTGTTTTCGGGAACGGCGGCGCCGTGCAGGCCGCGATGCGCGAAGGGCTGCCCGGTCAGCCACGCATGGCGGGGATCGACCGCCGGAAGATCGGGGCAGACGATTGGTGTCGGCGCCTCAGGCGGGACGGAGCGCGACGATCGCATCGACCTCGACGGCGGCGCCCAGCGGCAGCACGGGAACGCCGACAGCGCTGCGCGCGTGGCGGCCGGCGTCGCCGAAAACCTGCTCCATCAGTTCGGACGCGCCGTTGGCGACCTTGGGCTGG
The DNA here is from genome assembly GCA_035644935.1 of Sphingomonadaceae bacterium. Taxonomy (GTDB): domain Bacteria; phylum Pseudomonadota; class Alphaproteobacteria; order Sphingomonadales; family Sphingomonadaceae; genus CADCVW01. The sequence goes on along the minus strand of DASQNO010000104.1, from coordinate 4,871 downwards.
TCGGTGAAGCGGCTGTCGGAGGAGACGAAGACGCCCAATTTGACGATGCGCTCGACGCGGTCGAGCGAGCCGGCGGCTTTGGCGATCTGCGCCAGCAGCATGACGCCGCAGGCGCGCGCGGCGCGGGCGCCGTAGGCGATGTCGCGGTCTTCGCCGAGGCGCCCGGTCATCAGCTCGCCCTTTTCGAACGGAAGCTGGCCCGAGATGTGGAGGAGGCCGTTCACCTCCACCGCTGGCACGTAGGCCGCGACGGGCGCGGCGGCGGTGGGGAGGGTGATGGCGAGTTCTTTGAGGCGAGCGGCGATGTCGGTCATGCGGGAGGCGTTGGCATCGGGGGGCGAGAGGGTCAAGCCGTACCCCGGCGGTACCCCGGCCCTTCGACGCAGCTCAGGATGAACTACGGCCGGGGTCCAGTCGTACCGTCGGTGTCACTAGGCTCCGGCCTACGCCGGAGCACCGCGAGCTGGTCGACCTTCCTCAAACCGCGCCAGGATCCACTGGGTCGCCGCCGCCCAGTCGTCGATGCGCGCGTGGGCGTGGCGGGCGGGGGGGATGCAGGGGGCCATCTCGGGCTCGGCGACCATGTGCAGCCGCCAGACGTGCGGCGCGTGTTTGGCCATCGAGGCGTGGTGGACGGGGAGGTCGTCGACGAAGGCCGTGACGGAAGGGCGCAGTTCGTCGATCAGCTCCAGCGCCGGCGGACCCTTGCCGCCCGAGTTGCAGCGGACGCGGTGGTGGATGCCGTGGTCGGCCAGCTGCGCGACGCGGCCGGCGTGGCCGTGCTGGCCGATGTTGGTCAGGATGACGATGTCCGCGACCTCGCCGATGCGCCGCAGCGCCTCGGCGGCGCCGGGAACCAGCGTCTGACGCGCCATTTCGGTGGCGAAGAAGCCTTCGAGCAGCGGCCACACCTCGGTCTCGGCGACGGCGGCGCCGTCCGCCCGGTGGGTCAGCGCGCCCGCGAACTCGCCGGTGTCGAGCGCGAAGTCGATGGCGTGGCGCTCGCCCACCCAGTCGCGGAAATGCGCGACCATGTGGAGAAGGACCTCGTCGCAGTCGGTGATGAGCAGCGGACGGTTCACCGCTCCAGCCTTTCGCGCGCCGCGACCAGCGATTCGGGGCGGACTTCCAGCGCGTCGGCGCATTCGAGCAGGTCGGGCTCGTACGCTTCCAGGAAGCCGAGCACGGCGCCGAGCACGGCGGGCTCGCCCGCGCGCTCACGCAGGTCGGACGGGTCGAGGCCGGTAAGGTCGAGCAGCCGCTGCGCGCGGTCCTCGTCGGCGAGGCACCAGACGAGCGCGCGGAGCGCCAAAGCGGTGGCCGCGTCGACCGTATCGTTTGTGGTGGGGGAGCGCATCGCCTAAACCGCTGTGGTGGTGAGGGCGGTCGATTGAGGCAAAAGATCCTGGTTGTCGAGGACAACGCGCTCAACCTGAAGCTGTTCTGCGACCTGCTGCGCGCGCACGACTACGAGGCCACGGGCGTTTCGGACGGGCGCGAGGCGGTGGAGCGGGCGCGCGAGGTGATGCCGGACCTCATCGTCATGGATATCCAGCTGCCCTACGTCAGCGGGCTGGAGCTGATCGCGCAGATGAAGGCGGACGAAGCGCTCAGCGGCGTGCCGATCATGGCGGTGACCGCCTATGCCGGTGCCGGCGACGAGGCCCGCATCCGCGCGGCGGGCGCGGAGGCGTACGTGTCCAAGCCGATTTCGGTGATGAAGTTCGTGGAGAGCGTGCGGGGGATGTTGCCGGCTTAGGCGGCAATCGCTGGCGGAAGGGCGCTACTGCCCCTCGTTCCCCGCGAAGGCCGGGGTCCAGATCCGCCGGCGCTATATGGATCCCGGCCTTCGCCGGGATGACTCGTAGCGCCTTTCAGGCGCTATCGGTCACTTGATCTTGGCTTCCTTGAACTCGACGTGCTTGCGCGCGACGGGGTCGTATTTGCGGAAGGAGAACTTCTCGGTGGTGTTCCGGGGGTTCTTGGTCGTGGTGTAGTAATAGCCCGTGTCCGCGGTGCTGACGAGCTTGATCTTGATGGTTGCCGGCTTGGCCATGGCCTTGAGTGCTTTCAGATTGGGGAGAGCGGCGGGGCCGCGCGTCGGCGGGGGCTTTAGGGGTGGTGGGGCGGAAAAGTCAATCGTGGCTGGGCTGTCCTCCCCGGCCCTCGCCGGGGAGGGGGACCATTTCGCGAAGCGGAATGGTGGAGGGGTTTTGCAGCGCCCGATACTACTCGCTGCAAAACCCCTCCACCAGCTTCGCTGGTCCCCCTCCCCAGCGGAGCTGGGGAGGATGTGGTCGGCTTACCCCCGCTGCGACGCGATCCAGTCGTCGATCTTCTTTTCGAGCACGGGGAGCGGCAGGGCGCCGGTGTCCAGTACCTGGGCGTGGAAGCCGCGGATGTCGAAGCGCTGCCCTAGTGCCGCACGGGCCTTGGCGCGCAGTTCCAGGATCTTGAGCTGGCCGATCTTGTAGGCGAGCGCCTGGCTCGGGATGGCGATGTAGCGTTCCACTTCGCTGGTCGCGTCGGTGCGGCCCATCGCCGAGTTGGCGAGCATGTAGTCGATCGCGCGGTCGCGGGTCCAACCCTTGGCGTGGAGGCCGGTGTCGACGACCAGCCGCATCGCGCGCAGCATCTCGTCGTCATAATGGCCGAAGCGCTGGTAGGGGTCGGTGAACAGGCCGAGCTCCGGTCCCAGCTTCTCCGCATACAGCGCCCAGCCCTCGACGAAGGCGGTGTTGCCGCCGAATCGCATGAAGTTGGGCAGCGCGGCGTTTTCCTGCGCGAGGCTGATCTGGAAGTGGTGACCGGGCGCCGCCTCGTGGAGGTAGAGCGTTTCCATGCCGGGCGTCGTGCGCGACGGCAGGTCGTAAGTGTTGAAGTAGAAGACGCCGGGACGCGACGCGTCGGGCGTGCCCTGCTGGTAATAGGCGCCGGCCTGGTTCTTCTCCAGGAATTCGGGAACCGGGCGGATTTCCAGTGGCGTCTTGGGGATCGTGTTGAACAGGGTCGCGATCTTCGCGTCGACGCGCTTGCCGATGTCGTAATAGCCCCGCGTCAGCGCTTCCTTGGATTTCGGCTTGAACTTGGGATCGCTGCGGATGTGGTCGAAGAATGCTTTAAGCGTGCCCTTGAAGCCGACCTCCGCCTTGACCTTTTCCATGTCGCTGCGGATGCGCGCGACTTCCGACAGGCCGAGGTTGTGGACGTAATCGGCGGTCAGCGGCAGCGTCGTGGATTGCTGGATCATGTAGTTGTACAGCGAAGGGCCGCCCTTCATCTGGCCGAGGCCGACGCTGGTTCGGGCGACGGGCAGATATTCGGTGCGGAGGAAGTCGCGCATGCGGGTCATCGCGGGGATCAGCTCGCGCGTCAGCGACTGGCGGTAAGCCGCGGTCAACCGGGCCTTGTCCGCCGCGGAGAAGCTCGCCGGCATGGTCTTGATCGGCATGTAGTAGGTCGAGCCTTCGACCCCCTGTTTAATCAGCGTGTCGAGCTGCCCGATGACGTTGTTGACGACCAGCTTGGGGTGGACGACGCCGGACGCCATGCCTTCGCGGAAGCGGCCGATGGCGCGGTCCATCGCGGTGGAGAAGCCGGTGAAGCGGGACAGGCTCGCCTCGTAGTCGGCGACGGTCTTGTACGGCGCCGCGCTCTGCCCCGATGACAGGTCGGGGAAGAAGGTGTGGAACCCTGAGAAATGATCGATCGGGCGGACGACGGTCAGCGGCAGGATGTCGGGGCCGTAGCCGCGCAGGCCCGTCTCCTGCTGGTAACGGAAGACGTCGTAGGCGATGCGATCGGTGGGGGAGAGCGCCTCGCGGTCTATCCGGGCGAGCGCGGCGAGCTCGGACTGCGCCGCGGCGCGTTCGGCGTCGAAATAGGCGTCGGTGATATAGTCGCCGAAGTCGGCGGCGCGGCTGGTGTCGCCGCGGAACAGGCGCTGGATCGGGTTGCGTTCGAGGCTGTCTGCGTCGGATTTGGCGAACAGCGCCTTTAGCTCGGCGGCTTGGTCGCGGGCCGGCGTCACGGCGGCCGAGGGCGTCGCGGCCGCGGCGGGCTGCGCATCGGCGGCGGTGGCGACCGCGTCGATGTCACCTGGCGCGGCGCAGGCAGCGAGCGAGCAGGTTGCGAGCAGCAGCGCGATGCGGGTCATGGAGAACTCCTGAAGTGTGTTGCCGGGCTACGGCAGCGCCGCCGCGTTCGCAAGCGTGGCGGGCAAAGAAAAGCGGCCCGAAGGATTACCTCCGGGCCGCTCGTTACGTCTGATATGGGCCCCGGCCTTCGCCGGGGTGCACCGCGCCAAGCGCGGAGCCTTACCAGAAGTAGTTGCGCCGCACCTGCAGCACGCGCCCGTTGCGGACGTTCACCAGCAGGAGGTCGTCGCCGTAGCGGATCCAGCGCCGGTTCGAATGCACCGCGTAGCCAGGCGCGTAGTAGCGCTGCGTGTAGAAGCGCGGCTGGAGGTTGTAGCCCTGGTAGACGGGGCGATAGGTCCAGCTGCTGTACGGCGCCTGGTAGCGGACATAGCCGCGGCTGTGGGCGCGGCGGTAGTCGCGGCGGTCTTCGCGAAGCTCGCGACGGGCGTCGCGGAGCTCTTCGCGCTCCTCGCGGACATCGCGGCGATCACCGTAACGCTGCGCGTCGCGCAGTTCGCGGCGCTCTTCGCGGACGTCGCGGCGGCTTTCGCGCACTTCGGCGCGCGACTGGGCCATGGCGGCGACGGGCATGGTGGTGGCGGCCATGAGGCCGGCAATGATCAATTTACGCATGAACAAAACTCCTCTCGCGGCGGGCTGAGGGGACGGATCGCCGCTTGAGAATGCTTTTGCCGGAACGCGGCTTAACCGTGCGAGAATGAATTCGTCAGC
>DASQNO010000103.1:0-4593 GCA_035644935.1 Sphingomonadaceae bacterium | reverse complement strand
CCCGTCCGCGACCCGGCAGGACATCTTGAGCCCCGGCCAGTGGGAACTGGCGCAGGTCACCCGCTCGATCACCGGCGGCAACGTTACGCCGGAGATGCGCACGGCGATGGTCGGCAAGACGGTCGCCTACGACGCGTGCATCCCGGCCGACGAGGCCGCCGCGCCTGACGCCAACTTCTTTGCGGGCGGATCGACCAACGAGTGCAAGTACACCGATCACGACTGGAAGAACGGCAAGCTGTCGGCGACGATCGCCTGCAACGCGACGCCGGGCGCGATCACCATGACGATGAAGGGCACATACGACCCGACGACGCTGGTCGCCGACGCCACGATGAAGACGCGCGGGGCGGAAGGGGGCGACATCACGCAGAACGTCCAGCTCAAGGGCCGCCGCCTCGGCGCCTGCCGCGCCAGCCAGAACACGCCGCGCTAAAAACCTCTCCCGCGTGCGGGAGAGGGAGGGAGCCGCGAAGCGGCGGAAGGGTGTGGGCACTTGTTCTCAGGCCCACACCCGTCGCCGCGCCTGACGGCCCGTCTCTCCCTCTCCCGCAAGCGGGAGAGGGTCAACGTTCCGGCACCGCCACGCTCTCACCCACCTCGGTGGTGACGAACCGCCGGCTCCCCCGCACCCGCGCCAGCTCAGCGGGCGGCGCGTCGATCGTCTCGAACGTCAATTGAAACGTTCCCCAGTGCACTCCCAACGCCATCGCGGGCTTCAGCGCATCGAAGATCCGGACCGCCTCCGCCGGGTTCACGTGATTGCCCTTCATCGCGTCGCGCGGCTCGTAGGCGCCGATCGGCAGGATCGCGAGCCGGATCGGCCCGCGCCTCGCCGCGTCCTCGAACCAGCGTCCGTCGCCAAAGCCGGTATCGCCCGCATGGTAGATCGTCCCCGCCGGCGTTTGGATCGTGAACGACGACCACAAGGCGCGGTTGCGGTCCGCGCCCCAACGACTCGACCAGTGATGGTTGCGTTCAACGGTGACCGCGTACCGCGGGTTGCAGCCGGGATCGCGCGACGCGCATTGCACCGTCTGGTTTGGCCGCTGCCCCTCCCGCACCGATCCGCCCCAGTCGAGCGCCACGGCCGGGACGCCCACGCTGCGCAGGATCGTGTCGTTGCCGAGGCTGGTGACGATCAGCGGCCGGTCCCGCGCCCACAGGGCCTGGAGCGTCGGCAGGTCCAGGTGGTCGTAATGATTGTGGCTGATCACGACGAGGTCGATCCTGGGCAGGTCCGCCATTCGCACCCCCGGTGCCCGCACGCGCTTGGGTCCTGCCCAGGACACTAATGACGCGCGTTCCGACCATATGGGGTCCGTCAGCACATTGACCCCGCCGGCCTGCACAAGCACCGTCGCATGCCCGATCCACGTCGCCACCATGTCGGTGGGGCCGACCTGAGCCGCGGGCTTGCCCGGCGTCACGGACACGCGCCCGGGCCATTCGGCCTTGCCGACGCCTGAAAAGAAGCGTGCCATCTGCGCGACGCTCCGCTCCGCCTCGCCGCTGGGTCCGGGATTAAAGAAGCGTTCGCCGTCGAAATGGTCGCTTACCGGCCCCCGGTAGTAGCGCGCGTCGAGCAAGCGCGGCAGCAGCGCGGCGGTCAGCGACAGCGCCACCACGAGAAACAGCAGCCCCGTTCCCAGCCACCTCCATGCGCGCTTCATCGCTGCCTCCTAGCGGCAGGTGCGGCATGTTGCGAGCGCGCAATAATCGTCACTCCAACGCCTCGCCGCAGCCTGCGAATGCGACGAACCGACGCGGGGAACGCTTGCGCATTTCCGCCGTTCGACCACAATGGATGGTGTTCACGGGCGAACCGAACCCCATATGTTGCGGCAGGTTACTTAGTCGTAAACGCACGGGCGATGATCGGCTGTGGATAACGGGGATGCTTTCGAATTGGACCCTGCAACCGCCTGAAAAGGCGTAAAGGGCACTGCGCGTCGAGTCGAACGGAACAGGAACGGGAGTAGCGTAGATGGACTTGTCGATGAGCGATTCGGGATCGGTCGATATGGCCGCGATGGGCGAAACGCTGGCCAAGGCCGCGGCGCCTACTGCCGACTCGCACCGCATCAACGCCCAGCTCTACCCCGTGACGGTGGACCACGGCCGCGACGCGCTGCTCACCGAATTCGGCAAGGACACGCTGCGCGACCGTTATCTGCTCCCCGGCGAGAGCTACCAGGACCTGTTCGTCCGCGTCGCCTCCGCCTACGCCGACGACGCGGCCCACGCGCAACGCATCTACGACTATATCTCCAGGCTCTGGTTCATGCCCGCCACCCCCGTGCTGTCCAACGGCGGCACCGGGCGCGGCCTGCCCATCTCCTGCTATCTGAACTCGGTCCCCGACAGCCTGGAAGGCATTGTCGAGACGTGGAACGAGAATGTCTGGCTGGCCTCGCGCGGCGGCGGCATCGGCACATACTGGGGCGGCGTGCGCGGCATCGGCGAGCCGGTCGGCCTCAACGGCAAGACCAGCGGCATCATCCCCTTCGTCCGCGTCATGGATTCGCTGACGCTCGCGATCAGCCAGGGCTCGCTCCGCCGCGGGTCCGCCGCCTGCTATCTCGACGTCTCGCACCCGGAAATCGAGGAGTTCCTCGAGATCCGCAAGCCGTCGGGCGACTTCAACCGCAAGGCGTTGAACCTCCACCACGGCGTGCTGCTCACCGACGCCTTCATGGAGGCGGTCCGCGCCGGCGACGAATGGGTGCTGCGCAGCCCCAAGGACGGGTCCGAACGCGCCCGCGTCGATGCCCGCGGCCTGTTCCAGAAGCTCGTCGAGACGCGCCTGGCGACGGGCGAGCCGTACATCGTCTTCGGCGACACGGTGAACCGCGCCATGCCGCGCCACCACCGCGAATTGGGCCTCAAGGTCTCCACCTCCAACCTGTGCAGCGAGATCACCTTGCCCACCGGCAAGGATCACTTGGGGCAGGACCGCACCGCCGTCTGCTGCCTGTCGTCGGTCAACCTCGAAACCTGGGACCAGTGGCACGGCGAGAAGTCCTTCATCGAGGACATCATGCGCTTCCTCGACAACGTCCTGCAGGACTATATCGACCGCGCGCCCCCTGAGATGGCGCGCGCCAAATACTCGGCGGAGCGCGAGCGCAGCGTCGGCCTCGGCGTCATGGGCTTCCACTCGTTCCTGCAGGCGCGTGGCATCCCGTTCGAAGGCGCCATGGCCAAGTCGTGGAACCTGCGCATGTTCAAGCAGATCTCCAGCCAAGCCAACGAAGCCTCGATGCACCTGGCGATCGAGCGCGGGCCGTGCCCGGACGCCGCCGACCGCGGCGTGATGGAGCGTTTCTCGTGCAAGATGGCGATCGCGCCCACCGCGTCGATCTCGATCATCTGCGGCGGCACGTCGGCGTGCATCGAACCGATCCCCGCCTGCATCTACACGCACAAGACGCTGTCGGGCTCGACATCCATCAAGAACCCGCACCTCGAAAAACTGCTGATCCACAAGTCCAAGAACTCGGACGCGGTGTGGAACTCGATCCTGGAACAGGGCGGCTCGGTCCAGCACCTCGACTTCCTCGACCAGGACGAAAAGGACACGTTCAAGACCAGCTTCGAGATCGACCAGCGCTGGCTCCTCGAACTCGCCGCCGACCGCACGCCGTTCATCGACCAGTCGCAGTCGCTGAACCTCTTCATCCCCGCCGACGTCGAGAAGTGGGACCTTCTGATGCTCCACTTCCGCGCGTGGGAGCTGGGCGTGAAGTCGCTCTACTACCTCCGCTCCAAGTCCATCCAGCGAGCCGGCTTCGCAGGCGGCGTCGAGGCGGACAACACGATCGACAAGCCCAAGTACGAGTTTGAAACGACGGACTACGACGAGTGCCTAGCCTGCCAGTGAAGATGGATACCATCTTCTTTGTGCTGTCCATCGGGCTCATCGTTGTTGGTAGCTTCATGGTCTGGCATTCTAAGCGCTTCGAAGCACTTAGTAAGTCAAGCATGCGCTACGGATTGACCGGTTACATCATGGTCTTCGTAGCACCGTTCACGTTCATACTTAGTCTTCTCCTCGCTTTGTTTCCGGAGTAATCCCATGTCCCTCACCGAAGCCCGCAAGCAGTACAAGCCGTTCGAATACCCCTGGGCGTTCGATTTTTGGAAGCGTCAGCAGCAGATCCACTGGATGCCCGAGGAAGTGCCGCTCGGCGAGGACTGCCGCGACTGGGCGCAGAAGCTGACCGAGCACGAGCGCAACCTGCTGACGCAGATCTTCCGCTTCTTCACCCAGGCGGACGTCGAGGTGCAGGACTGCTACCACGAGAAATACGGCCGCGTGTTCAAGCCGACCGAGATCAAGATGATGCTCGCCGCCTTTTCCAACATGGAAACGGTGCACATCGCCGCCTACTCGCATTTGCTCGACACGATCGGCATGCCCGAGTCCGAATACGGCATGTTCCTCCAGTACAAGGAGATGAAGGACAAGCACGACTATATGGGCGAATTCGGCGTCGACACCGACGAGGACATCGCCAAGACGCTCGCCATGTTCGGCGGCTTCACCGAAGGGCTGCAGCTCTTCGCCTCCTTCGCCATGCTGATGAACTT
>DASQNO010000102.1:0-18315 GCA_035644935.1 Sphingomonadaceae bacterium | reverse complement strand
TCGCCACGTCCTGCCCGGGTGTGTTCGCCGTCGGGGACGTCCGCTCGGGCTCGGTCAAGCGGGTGGCGAGCAGCGTCGGCGAGGGATCGGTGGTGGTCAGCGCGATCTGGAGCCACGTCAATGCGCCGCCGCCCGCGTCGGCTGCTCAAAAGCTCAGCTTGCAGCGCTGATTTCGTCGCGAGGTGACCGCAAGATTGGTGCGCTTAGCGCAAGGATCGGAGCGCAATCGATAGACGCTGGCCTCTAAAAAGGTCCTCCAACAGCGGAGGACTTCATGTGCTTGCCCGAGAACAAGTCGCTCGTAACGAAGGACCTTTCGTCGTGCGACACCAGGATCGCTGAGGACCACGCAGCGATCAAACCGCTTGTAGCCGAGCTCGGCCAATCCGTCGCTCGACGCAGTGCCGGGTTGTCGATCCGGCTGGCCGCGGAACTCTGATCTTGGACTCAGATCGTCTCATCCGCTGGACCATGGCGGGCTGCAGAAGCTGCTTCATCCCCGCTGTCGTCGTAGTGGCATCGGCCTCGCTCTCCTCCTGCTCAAACAGCCAGGCCGCTCCGCCCGTGCCGCCTCCGACGGAGGTGGGTGTGATAACGATCGCACCAGTACCCGTGACTCGAACTATCGAGCTTCCTGCGCGAGTGGCTGCCGTTCGCACGGCCGAAGTGCGCGCCCGCGTGGACGGGATCGTCGAGCAACGGCTCTATGTGGAAGGCTCCGACGTCGGCCGCGGCGCGCCGCTCTTTCGGATAGATTCGCGGCCGCTTCGTGCGAGCCTGGACGTGCAGCTGGCGGCCGTCCGCCGCGCGCAGGCCGAGGCGGATAACGCGCTGCGCGAGGTGAAGCGGTTTCGGCCGCTCGTTGAACGAGCGGCGATCAGCAGGCAGGAGTTCGATGCTGCACAGGCGCGGCTCGCGCAGGCTCGGGCGGAGGTCGGTTCCGCGCAGGCGCAGGTCAGGCAAGCGCGGCTGACGCTCGGCTATACGACAGTCGCGGCACCGATTGCCGGCCGGGTCGGGCGAGCCGAGGTGACCGAAGGGGCACTTGCGAGCCAGGGGAACGGAACCCTGCTCACCAGAATCGAGCAACTGGACCCGATCTACGTCAACTTCTCACAGACGAGTGAGGAACTGAGCGCCCTCCGGCGGCAATCGCCGGGCGCCGGCCTGTCCCCGACGGTCACGCTGCTGCTTGAGGACGGGGCCGAGTATGGCATGACCGGAAGGCTCAACTTCCTTGATCAAGCCGTCGACCCGACGACCGGAAGCGTGGGCCTGCGCGCCACCTTCGGCAATTCTCAGCGGCTGCTCCTCCCGGGGCAGTTCGTTCGCGTGCGCATCGAGGCCGGCGCCGATCCGAACGGCATCGTCGTGCCCCAGCGCGCCGTCCGGATGGCGGCGAGCGGAGGCAGCGTCATGGTCCTCGCGTCTGACAATGTGCCGGCGGTTCGACCAATCAGGCTCGGGCGGCTGATCGCCGGATCATGGGTCGTGACGGACGGCCTCAAGGCAGGCGAGACGATCATCGTCGATGGATTGCAGAAGGTGATGCCGGGCGCTCCGGTGAAGCCGGTTCGCATCGGCGCTCGCGCGCAATCAGCTGCCGCTCCGTCCAGGCCCACCAATGTTCGCTAGGTTCTTCATCGATCGGCCCATTTTCGCCTGGGTCATCGCGCTGTCGATCTCGCTCGCGGGACTTCTGGCTGTTCAATCGCTGCCGATCGAGCAGTATCCCACGATCGCCCCGCCATCGGTGACGATCAACGTCAACTATCCGGGCGCGGACGCCGCGACGGTGGAGGAGAACGTCACTTCGATCATCGAGCAGGAGATGAACGGGGTCGAGAACTTCCTGTACATGAGCTCCACTTCGGCCGCGAACGGCACCGCCACCGTGACGGTCACCTTTCAGACCGGCACGGACGTGAAGCTCGCTCAGGTCGACGTGCAGAACAGGCTCAGCAGCGTCGAATCCCGCCTGCCGGAGGAAGTCCGGCGTCAGGGGATCACCGTCAGCGAGGCCAACGCCAACTTCCTGATGATCGTGGCGATCACCTCGCCGGACGGCTCGCGCGATGCACTCGAGCTCGGCAACTACGCGAGCACGCGCGTGATCGACGAACTTCGCCGCGTTCCGGGGGTGGGCGACGTCACCCTGTTCGGTTCCGAGTACGCCATGCGGATATGGCTGGATCCGCAGCGGCTCGCGGGCTTCAACATGTCCGCCGCACAGGCGCTGGCGGCCGTGCGCGAGCAGAACAGTCAGACGGCGGGCGGCCAGCTTGGCGCATTGCCGGCGACCCGGGGGCAGCAACTCAATGCCACAATCATCACGCAGAGCCGCTTCACGACTCCCGAGCAGTTCTCGCAGATCATCCTGCGGGCCAACACCGATGGGTCATCGGTAAGGCTGGGGGATGTGGCGCGCGTGGAGCTCGGCGCCAACAGCTATGACACGACGACCCGGCTGAACAAACGGCCGATGGCGGGGATGGCCGTGCAGCTCGCCACGGACGCCAATGCGTTGGAGGCGGGCGAGGGCATCAAGAGCCGGATGGAGGCGCTCGCCAGGTCGTTCCCGGAAGGTGTCTCCTATTCCATCCCCTACGACACGACGCTTTTCGTTTCGATCTCCATCGAGGAGGTGTTGATCACGCTGCTGGAAGCGATGGTTCTCGTCTTCCTCGTGATGTTCCTGTTCCTCCAGAACGTCCGGTCGACGATCATCCCGACGATCGTAGTCCCGGTGGCGCTGCTCGGCGCGTGCGTCGGCCTCTACTTTCTGGGCTACTCGATCAACGTGCTCACCCTATTCGGGATGGTGTTGGCGATCGGCATCCTGGTGGACGACGCGATCGTCGTGATCGAGAACGTCGAGCGCATCATGGACGAGGAGGGGCTGCCGACGCGCGAGGCCACCTACAAGGCAATGGGGCAGATCGTCAGCCCGATCATCGGGATCACATTGGTGTTGATCGCGGTGTTCGTGCCCATGGCGTTCTTCCCGGGGTCGACGGGCGGGATCTACCGGCAGTTCTCGGTCACGCTGGCCTTGTCGATGGCCTTCTCCGCGCTTCTGGCGCTGACCCTCACGCCCGCCCTGTGCGCGACGTTCCTGCGCCCGGGCAAGCCGAAGCTGGAGGGTCGCGGCGTCTTCGCGAGGTTCAATCGTGGCTTCGCGCGCACGACCGCCCGATACGAGGGCGCCGTGGCTTCGATCATCGTTCGCCCCAAGCGGTGGATGGCGATCTACGCCGCTCTGATCGCGGTCGTTGCGGCGATCTACATGTCGGTCCCGACGAGCTTCCTGCCCGATGAGGATCAGGGATACATCATCGCCGTCGTGCAGGCGCCCCCGGGAGCGACGCAGGAGCGCACGCAGGTGGCTCTGGAAGAGGCGGAGGACTACTTCCTGGCCCAGCCGCAGGTTCGTGAAGTGGTGGCGATCCTCGGTTTCAGCTTCTTTGGCAGCGGCCAGAACGCCGGGATCATGTTCGTGACGCTCAAGCCGTGGAAGGAGCGCGGCGGAGAGGCCGATGGCGCCGCGGCTCTTGCCGGAGGGTCCATGGGCGTTCTGGGCAACTCCAAGAACGCGATGATCTTCGCGCTGAATCCGCCGGCCCTGCAGGAGCTCGGCAATTCCAGCGGGTTTGACCTGCGTCTGCAGGACAAGTCGGCGCTTGGATATCAGAGGCTGGTCGAGGCAAGGAACCAGCTGCTCGGCGCGGCCTCCCAAAGCCGGGTGGTGATGGGCGTCCGCCCGCAAGGACTGGAGGAAAGCCCGCAGCTGCGCGTCGCCATCGACCGGATCAAGGCGCGCTCGCTCGGGCTGGATATCGACGACATCAACAACACGCTGTCGATCGCCTTCGGGTCGGCCTACGCGAACGACTTCAACCGGGAGGGCCGCGTCCTGCGCGTCGTGCTGCAGGCGGACGCCGCGCAGCGTATGACGCCGGAGGACGTCCTGGCGCTCCGCGTTCCCAACGCGACGGGCGAGATGGTGCCCTTTTCAGCGTTCACCAAGGTGGACTGGACGGCGGGATCGCCACAGCTCCAGCGTTACAACGGCTTTCCCGCCATGACGATCTCCGGCTCGGCCGCGCCCGGTCAGGCGACGAGTAACGCTATGAGCGAGATGGCGAGCCTCGCCGCGGCGCTGCCGGAAGGCTTCGGGATCGAATGGTCCGGCTTGTCCTTCGAAGAGCAGCAAGGTGCGGGGCAGGTGCCCCTGCTGCTCGGCCTGTCGCTGCTTGTCGTGTTCCTTCTTCTATCCGCGCTCTACGAGAGCTGGTCGATCCCGGTTGCCGTTCTGCTCGTCGTCCCGCTCGGCGTGCTGGGCGCGCTGCTGTTCGGGCTGGTGCGTGGCATGTCCATGGACGTCTACTTCAACATCGGCATCATCACGATCATCGGCCTTTCCGCCAAGAACGCGATCCTGATCGTCGAATACGCCAAGGAACTGGAGGAACAGGGACGCAGCGTCTCCGAGGCGACCCTGGAAGCTGTGCGGCTGCGCTTCCGGCCGATCCTGATGACGTCGCTCGCATTCATCCTGGGCGTCCTTCCCCTGGTGATCAGCACCGGTGCCGGCGCCGCCGGGCGCAACGCGCTTGGAACGGGCGTTATGGGCGGGATGATTACGGCGACGGGCCTCGGCTTGTTCTTCATCCCTCTTTTTTTCGTGGTGACGCGAACGGTGCTCACCCGGGCGGGTAAGTCGCCCGCCGCCGGGGGAAGAGCGGAGACGCTTGCTCATGCGTAGGCTCGCTGCGACCTTGGCTGCTCTGCTGCTCGCCGGCTGTTCGCAGCAGCCCAAGTACGTGCAGCCGGGCATGCCCGTCGCCCCGACCTTCCCCACCTACTCCTGGTCCCGCGAAGCGGGACCGCGGGCGGTTGAGATCGAGTGGCGATCCTTCTTCAAAGACCCCCGCCTGCAGGCGCTGATCGAACGCGCCCTGGAGCATAATCGGGACCTTCGAACGGCGGTGCTGCGCATCGACGAGGCGCGCGGCCAGTATCGAATTCAGCGTGCCGATAGTCGCCCCACCGTCGATGCGGCCGCCGGTGCCGCGCGTTCCCGGTCGGAAGGCTTCGGCAGTGGGGCCGTCACCGCCAGTCGGTTCGATGTCGGGGCGAGCATCACGTCCTTCGAGCTCGACTTCTGGGGACGGGTCCGTGCCCTGACCGAGGCGGCGCGCGCCAACTACCTTGCCACAATCTACGGCCAACGGGCGTTTCAGATCAGCCTCGTCGCCGACGTGGCGGAGGCGTACCTGACGGAGCGGGAGCTCGACGCGCGCATCGCGGTAGCGCAGAGTGCCGTGGCAAGCCGGCGTCGGGCGCTGGACATCGGCCAGCTGCGGCTCGAAGCCGGCGTAACCTCCGCACTCGACTACCGGCAGATCGAGACCTTGCTGACGCAGGCCCAGACGGAGCTTGCAAATCTGGAGCTTCAGCGGGCGCAGACCCGCAACAGCTTGGAGTTCCTGGTCGGCGGGCCCGTTCCGGCGCGGCTGCCGTCCCCGCTACCGATGGCAGGGCAGGGGATCGTCGAGAATATCTCGGCGGAGCTTCCCTCCGAACTGCTCACGAACCGTCCCGACATCTTGGAGGCGGAGGAGCAGCTGCGCGCCGCGAACGCCGACGTCGGCGCGGCTCGTGCGGCCTTCTTTCCTCAGATCAGCCTTACCGGTGCGCTCGGCCTCGCAAGCGCCGCCCTTAACAGCCTGTTCACCGGCGACGCGTTCACGTGGAGCGCCGGTGCCGGAGCCGCGGTGCCGATCTTCGATGCTGGTCGTACCCGGGGCAATCTGGATGTGGCGGTCGCCCGCCGCGGCATCGCCACGGCCGGATACGAACGGGCGACGCAGAACGCGTTCCGGGAAGTCTCCGACCGGCTTGCCGCCCGCCGCTGGCTCGTCGACCGCATGACCTCGCAGCAGCGTGAGCTCGCCGCTCAGCGTGATCGGGCAGAACTCGCGACGCTTCGCTACCGCAGCGGTGTCGCAGGTTTTCTGGAGGTGCTGGACGCGGAGCGCGAGCTGTTCGCCGCCGAGCAGCAGGTGCTCCTCACCCGGCGCGAGCAGCTCACCAATGCGGTGGACCTGTACGTCGCTCTCGGCGGCGGACTGGAGATGCGCGCTATCACGCCGACGCTTGCTGGAGACGGGCTCGAACGAGAACAGTCAAAGCGAGCGGAGAGGCCACCACTCTCCGCTCCAGAATAGAGAGAGCGCGGGTTCATCGTTGCATGAAGGTGCCAACCCTTGCCCTCACTTAGGCCGACCATGGTGGTGTGATGAACAACCAACTCCGTCGGGGAATGAAGGGGCGGGGAGCAACGGCTGAGAGGGACCATGTTAACTCTGGGGGCAGAAGTCAGCCTCTGTACGACTCCCGGAGGAATGCCTGGAGCAGGTGGGATAACCGCAAGATCGGTTCGCCGGGCGCAACGGGCGGAGCGCAACCGGGCGGCCATCGTCCGTATGAACGGGTCCTCTCACACCGGAGGATTCTCATGGGCTCGCAGAACGAAGAAGCCGCACGCAGCGATTTCCCTTCCGCGCGCCACCCGTGGAGCAGCTTCGGTCATCACTTCGCCGACCTCGATGACCGTCTGCGGATGACTTACCGCTCGGGTGGTGAAGGCGAACCCGTCCTCCTGCTGCATGGCTGGCCGCAGCATTCTCAAATGTGGCATTCGATCGCTCCGCGTCTTGCGGACAGCCATCGCGTGATCGCGCCGGACCTGCGGGGCGCAGGCGGCACCACTATCGCGGGTCCTATTGACAAGGCGACGATCGCCGGCGACGTCGTTCGACTGCTCGACAACCTCGGTATCGAAACCGTCGATCTGGTCGGATACGACCTTGGTGCGGGTGTCGCCTACGATCTGGCCGCGCGGCACCCGGATCGGGTTAAGCGACTGGCCTTCATGGAGTTCGGGCTGCCGGGCTTTGGCTATGAGTACGAGATGGCTGCCAAGCCAGGTTGGCATCCGGGATCGAACTGGCACCTCTCGTTCTTCACCGTGCCCGATGTCGCGGAGTGGGCGTTCAGAGGGCGCGAGCGCGAACTGCTCGGGTGGTTCTTCTCCCACATCGCCGCGAACCCTGGCGCCGTGTCGGCTGCGGATTTCGAACTCTACGTGCGGCAGATGCAGCGCCCGGGCGCGTTGCGGGCGGGCATCGAATACTACGCATCCGTCTGGAAGGACGCTGAGTCCAACAGGGCTTTGGCCGAACGGCGGCTGACCATGCCTGTCCTCGGCGTCGGCGGCGAGGCCAGCGCCGCCGGCTGGATCACCGAGGGGCTGAAGGCCGTGGCCGACGATGTGGAAGCCTTCACCGTTCCCGGCGCGGGTCACTGGTTGGGCGACGAGAACCCGACAGTGCTGGCCGAAGCGCTGCTGCGGTTCTTCGCGGGTGATCCGACGTCGGCCGCTGCGGTCAGAGCAGGCGACTGACGATGCGCATTCCCCGTCGCTTCTACAACGTCGTGTTCGGAGCGGCGATGGCGGTGACGATGTCGTCCTTGATCTCGGCCGTTCTCACCGCGCTGAATACCGGCGGGTTCAACGCGGACTGGTTGAGCGCTTACGCCATCGCGTTCCCGACCGCGCTGGCGGTAGCACTGCCGGTCGGGCTGACGATGATGCCGCTCGTCCGGAAAGCTGTCGATCGGGTCGTCGCGAAAGAGTCGTGATGCCGCCTCGCAGGTTACCGCGGCGGCGGCAGTATGCATGCACCACGCCAAGCTGAGAACTGCGCAAGATCAGACCGCTTAGCGCAAGGTGAGACGCGCGCGCCCAGAAGGCGGGCGACAAGAAGGTGAGATCGGGGATTTGTGAAAGCGCAGGGATGATCGACACCGACAGACGAAAGCTTCTCGGCGCGCTGGCAGCCGGCGGCATCGGAACGGCGGTGGCGGGGTTCGCGCAGGCAAAGCAGACGCTCACCGGCCGTTCGCCCGTCCGCCGCGACATCAACGATATGCGCGCGGACGATCAGGACCTTCTCACCTTTAAGGAGGGCGTGCGGATGATGCGCGCGCGCTCGGAGGTGAACGCGCTCGATCCGCTGGGGTGGCACATCTACGGCTCGCAGCACTCGATGTTCTGCGCGACGAACAGCTTTGCGATGCAGATCCACTACGGCTGGTTCTTCCTGCCGTGGCACCGGGCCTATCTGTCGAACTTGGAGCAGAAGATCCGCGTGCTGACCGGCCGCAGCGACTTCGCGCTGCCCTATTGGGATTGGACGCGAAGCGACCGCTTGCCGCGCGCAATGTTCGGCGCGGGCAATCCGCTGAACGATACGACGCGCATCCAGTCGCCCGACGATGTGCTGCCCGCCGACTTCACCGAGCTTGGGCCTTCGATGAGCGGCCCGACTTTTCGTCACTTCGTCGGCTACCGACGCTCGGTCGACGCGCCGCAGATCGAAGGGACGCTCGAGCAGAGCGCGCACAACAACGTTCATAACTGGATCGGCGGCAACATGGCGTCGTTCGATGGCGCCGGCTTCGATCCCATGTTCGCCCTCCACCACGGCAACATCGACAGGCTTTGGGAGGGGTGGCGCGCCGCGTCGCCGACGCACCGCGAGCCCAAGGAGGCGGCGTGGCGCGACTACCGCTTTGCGTTCTGGGGGGCGGAAAAAGCCCCCGTCTATCCACGCGTCGGCGATCTCGTAGACACGCGCGCCCTCGGTTACGGCTATGATCGCGTCGACTGGCGGCACACGCTGCACGCCGCCAACATGCCTAGCTTTACGGGTGCCGGCCAACGCCTTGGACGGATCTCGGCGGCGGCCGCGCAGCGCGTCAAGGTGACCGATGGCGACCGCAAGCGCACCGCCGGACGCGCGATGATCCAGTACAAGCGGCTGCAGCTGCCGATCCATCCGCTCTGCCACCGCATATTCCTGATGCACGGCGCCGCGGCCGGCGCGCCGATCGATCAGGCGACCTACTGCGGCACCTTCACGCTGCTGCCGATACCGGGGGCCGAGCACGGTCTCGAGGAGTCGGTGACCACGCAGATGGTCGTGCCGCCCAGAGCGCTGGCGGCGTTGCGGGCCGGTGCGACGGCCATCGTCTCCGCCGTCCCAGTCCAGCTCAAGAACCGCATCATTCCCAAGGAGCCGCTGCGCTTCGAGGGCGTGTCGTTGACCATCGACGCCTGAGGAGGCCCCCACATGTTCCGCACAGCCATAATCGCCGCGCTGCTCGTCACTCCCACCGCAGTGGTCGCCCAGCGGGTGCCGGTCGCCGCCACCGCGGGGCGCTATGCGAGCGAGATCACGCACAGCAGCGTGACCTTCCGCATCCGGCACATGGGGCTGGCCAACTACACCGCGCGGTTCACCAAGATGGAGGCGCTGCTCGACTTCGACCCGGCGCGCCCGGAGCGGAGCAAGCTCACGGCGACGGTGGATACGGGTTCGGTCGAGACGGACTATCAGAACCGCGACAAGGACTGGAACGCCGAGCTTGGCCGCGACCGTAAGTTCTTCAACGCGGGCGTGTTTCCGCAGGCGCGTTTCGTTTCGACGGCCGTGCGACGGACCGGCCCGCGGACCGCGGCGATCACGGGCAATCTGACCTTCCTCGGTGTCACACGGCCGCTGACGCTCAACGCCACGTACAATGGATCGATCGCCGCGCATCCCTTCGCCAAGGTGCCGGCGCTGGGCTTCTCCGCCCGCGGTACGATGAAGCGCAGCCAGTGGGGACTGATCTACGGCATGGGCAAAGACTTGGTCGATGAGGTCGAGCTGATCATCGAGGCCGAATTCCTGCGGCAGGGCGACGTACGGTGATCAGCCGGCGGCAGGTCGTCGCCGGCGGACTGGCGGCGGGGCTCGTGGGCGGAACCGATGGGCTCGCCTGGGCACAAAGCGGGGCTCCGGACATCATCCTGCACAATGGGCGCATCACGACGCAGGCGGGACCCGAAGTCAGCGCGATCGCGGTCGCGGGCGGACTGGTGCAGGCGGTCGGCCACGATCGCACGATCCTGGCCCGCGCAACCGGCGCGACGCGCGTGCTCGACCTGAAGCGCGCGCGGGTCATCCCGGGTCTCAACGACAGCCACCTCCACCTCTCGCGCCAGGCCCGCTTCCACAATCTCGAGCTGCGCTGGGAAAAGGTCACGTCGATCGACGAGGGCCTGCGGATGATCGCCGAACAGGCCAAGCGCACGCCCCCCGGGCAATGGGTGCGCGTCGTCGGCGGTTGGAGCCGCGACCAGATGGCGGAGAAGCGCGGGCCGACGGTCGCCGAACTCGACGCGGCAGCGCCGAATACGCCGGTGTTGGTCATGTACCTGTACTCCGAAGCGGTGCTGAACAGCGCGGGCGCCAAGGCGATGGGGATCGGCGCTTCGACGCCGCTTCCAGCTCCCGGCAAGGGCATGCGCTACGACGTCCAGCCCTCCGGCGGCGTGGTTATGCGCGCGGAGCCCTATCCGCAGCTGCTCTACAAGGCGATCGCCGACATGCCGGGGCTGTCAGGCGCCGACCAGGCGAACTCGGCGCTGCACTGGTACCGCGAACTCAACGGCCTGGGTCTGACCTCGGCGGTGGACGCGGGCGGCGGCGGGCACAGCTGGCCGGGCGACTACGCGGCATCGGACGCGCTCGCCAGGAGCGGCGACCTGCCGATCCGCATCGGCAACTACCTGTTTCCGCAGAAAGCGGGCGCGGAGCTTGCCGAATTCCGCGGCTGGACCGAGCGCGAGCGGCTGGCGGTCAACCGCGCGACGGACTTGCTGGAGGGGTTCACGATCGAAGGGGCCGGCGAGAACCTGCTCGCCGCCGCGGGAGACTATGAGAACTTCCTCAGCGCGCGCCCGGAACTGTCGCCGGATATGGAGCGCGGACTGACCGAGGTCGTGACGGTGTTGGCCAAGGCGCAGTGGCCGATCCGCATCCACGCGACCTACGACCAGTCGATCACCCGATTTCTGAACGTGTTCGAGCGCGTCTTCAAAGACACCGGCTACCGCGCGCGATGGGCGTTCGATCATGCCGAGAGCATCTCGCCCGCAAACATCGCCCGTGTCCGCGCGCTTGGCGGCGGGATCGCGGTACAGGCGCGGCTGGCGTATGCCGGCGATGTCTACGGGCAGCGGTACGGCCGCGATGCCGCGTCGCTGGCTCCGCCGCTGCGGCAGATCCTGTCGGCGCGGATACCCGTGGGCGGCGGAAGCGACGGGACTCGCGTGGCGGGCTATAACCCTTGGGTGGCGCTGCGTTGGATGACGGCTGGCCTGACCGTCGGGGGTGAGACCGTGCGCAAGCCGGGCGAACGGCTGACGCGGGCGGAGGCGCTGAACGCCTACACCCTGGGCAGCGCATGGTTCTCGGGCGACGAGCGCGTCAAGGGCCGGCTCGCTCCCGGGCAGTACGCGGATCTCGCGGTCCTGAGCGACGACTATTTCAGGGTCGAGGACCGGGCGCTCTCCACGATTGTGTCGACGCTCACGCTCACGGGCGGGCACATCGTGCATGGCGCGGGCGATTTCGCGGGCCTGGCTCCGGAGCTGCCGGCCGTCTCGCCCTCGTGGTCGCCCGTCGCGGCCAGCAGCATCGGAGGGTCGCGGTAATGACGAACACCCCACCTCTGCGCGTCCTCGTGGCTGGCGGCACTGGAGACGTCGGCGAAGGCATCGTGCGCGCGCTGCTCGATCGCGACTTCGCGGTGGTCGTGCCTGTGCGAGCGAAGGAGAAGGGCGATCGGCTGCTCGACGCCATCGGCCAGACTGACCAATTGGCTCTGATCCCCGGCGCCGTGGGCGAACTCGAGGGTGCGCAGGTCTTGGCCCAGCTGGTCGCCGCATCAGGTCCGCTGAACGCCGTCGTCGCCTCGCTCGGCGGCTGGTGGCAGGGTGGGCCGCTGGTCGGCGTGTCCGCTGAAGAGTGGCATCAGGTCATCGCGGACAACCTCACCAGCCACTACGCCGTAGCGCGGGCATTCGTGCCGCTGTTGCAGCGGAGCGGCGGGACTTACGTGCAGATCCTCGGGGCCGCCGCCGAGTTCCCGGTTCCGAATTCCAGTCTGGTGTCGATCACGGCCGCCGCGGTGGCAATGCTAGGAAGATCGCTCCACGCCGAGTCGGAGGGGACCGGTGTGCGGGTACGGCAGATCATGATTGCCGCACTGGTCGCGACGCGCAGCCGCCCCGCGACCGATGTGACCGGCGTGTCAGCGGAAGAGGTGGGAGCGCTCGCGGCCGAGTTGATTGCTGACGAGCACGGCTCCGCCCCGCTCGTCTCGCGACTGCCTCGAAGCGGCTGAGGGTGGTCGTCCGCCGAGCCCGAGTGCGCGCCCTCGTCATGCTCGCTTTGGGGCTTGTCATGATTCCGGCTGCCGATGCCGCGTTCGCACAAGGTGTCTCAACCGCGGGACCGCCCGCGCGGCCACCGTTCGCGCCGAACGCGCAGGAAGACGACTGGGCCTACCTTGCCGATGCGGACCGGCGCACCGAAGATCTCGATCGCATCAAGCACATCCCCCTGGGTGATGGCGGCGCCAGCTATGCTTACGTCGGCGGGCAGTTTCGCGTGATCGCGAGAATCTACGACGACGAGAACTTCGGCGGGCGGCCGGGAACCGACGACACCTATCATCGCCGCATCATGGTGCATGGCGGCATCGTCATCGACAATCGCGTCCGTTTCTTCGCCGAATTCAAGCATGGCAGCGTAGCAGGCGAGAAGTTGCCTCTCGGTCCGGTGGAGGAGGACGAACTCGACCTGCACCAGGCGTTCGTGGAGGGGCGCTTCGGGGCAAACAGGCAGCACCGCGTCCGGGTGGGCCGGCAGGAACTCCATTACGGCCGCGGCCTGCTCGTGTCGGTGCGAGAAGGCCCCAACGTGCGCGCCAGCCACGACGGCGGGTTGCTGCGCGTGCAGGTCGGCGCCTGGCGAGTGGATGCTTTCGTCGTGCAGCCGGTGACCAGCCGGTCCGGAGCATTCGATGACCGGCGCGAACCGGGAGCTCGCTTGTCGGCGCTTTATGCGGCTGGAAAGCTCGACGATGGCGCGGAGGTCGACATCTATTACTTTGGCGACCGGCGCCTGGGCCGTCGATACGACAATGCGAGCGGCGACGAGACGCGGCACACGCTGGGCGCGCGATATGGCCGCCGGTTACTCCAATGGTCCTTTGATGCGGAGGCGGCGTTCCAGCTGGGTGAACTGACCGACCCCGTCACGGGCAACGAGGAGTCGATCCGTGCCTGGACCGTATATGGTCGCGTCGAACGGAGGTTCGATGGCGCACTCGCGCCCGCCTTTGCTCTGGAGGGCGGCATCGCGAGCGGAGACCGCCGGCGGGGGGACTCCACGCTCAGCACGTTCCGCGCGCCGCAGCCGCCCGGACGCTATTTCGGCAACACGACACCGCTCGGTCCCGGCAACCTCGCGGGCTTCACGCCGTCGATGTCGCTCGGCGTGGCTCCGCGAACGCGCCTGACGCTTCAATCGCGCTTCTTCTGGCGCCTAAGCACGGATGACGGGCTCTATTCGCCGCCCGGCTTTCCCATCAAACCCGGCGACCTCAGTCGCGAGCGCTTCGTCGGGCGCGAGATCGGAGCAACGGTCGCTCACCAGATCGACCGTCACTTAAACCTGAGCGCCACCATTGCCCGCTTCGGTGCAGGAAAGTTTTTTCGCGAAACTCCGCCGGGCCGCAGCGTCGGACTGGCCGAGGCGATGCTCGCCTACCGCTTCTAACGGTCGGGGGCCTGCCGATCTCCACATTGTGACAAGGTCATGCCAGCTTGGCTCGTCAGCCTCGCCGGATCGAGAAGCAAGCACGCGACAATCGCAAGATCGGTCCGGGCGGCGCAAGAGCGGGGCCGCGGCCGAAAACCCTCTCGACCAGAGCCGGCAGGCACAACGGCCGGAGACCCCGATGAACTACGCCGACAAACTTTCCCGCGACAATGCCGCCGTTGTCCTCGTCGACGTCCTCGACGGCTTCCTGCCCGGTCTTCAGACGATCGATCACCTGCTACTTCGCAAGAACGCCGAGGCGCTGACGCGGCTCTCGGGGCTCTTCAACATGCCGACCATCATGCTGGGGGAGGAAGGCAGCTTTCGCGGCGAGTTCTTTCGCGAAGTCACCGATCATGCCGGCCACGCCACCCGCGTGGAGCGTCACACGCTCAGCGCCTGGGATGAACCGGCCTTCCGCGACGCGATCGCCGCCACCGGGCGCAAGAAGATAATCCTGGGTGGCATCTCGCTCGACATCTGCACCCTGCTGCTGACGCTGGACCTGATCCGCGCGGGATACGAGACGTACGTGGTCGTCGACGCCTCAGGCTCGGACACCGAGCTGAACCAGATGGCGGCCATGATGCGGATGACACAGGCGGGCGCGGTGATGGTGACGGTCGGCTCGATCGCATCGGAGATCATGCGCGACTGGCAGACGCCGGAAGGCAAGACGGTCGGCGAGCTCTACCAGGAGAACAGCTACTGGGGACGGCGGCTTTGACCGTTACCGGCTTGCCACTCAAGGGGCCCGCGCTGACGCTGCTGCTGGTCAGTTCGCTTACCGTCATGTCGGGCGCCACCATCGCGGCGTCCCTCCCCGCGCTCGAGGCGCACTTCGACGGCACGCCGAACGTCGGGCTGCTGGCCCGCCTCGTCCTCACCGTCCCCGCAGCCGCGATCGTCATCAGCGCGCCGTTGGCGGGCCTTCTCGCCGACAGGATCGGTCGACGTCCCTTGCTGGTGCTGGCCATCATTCTGTTTGCGGTGGCCGGTGCGTCCGGCCTCGTCCTCGATAGTCTTCCGGCATTGCTCGTCGGACGGGCGGCGCTCGGCATCGGGGTGGGCGCGATCATGACCGTGGCCACGGCCTTGGCCGGCGACTACTTCGCGGGCCCGCAGAGGCAGGCGTTCATGGGCCGTCAGGGCGCCTTTACCGGCATCGGAGGTCTCGCCTTCATCACCGGTGGCGGGCTCCTCGCGGGACTGCACTGGCGCGCACCGTTCGCGATTTACGCTCTTGCGCTGCTGCTGATCCCTCTCGTCATCACCCAGCTTAGGAACCCGCCGGCACCGCCAGCCCAGCCGATTGCGGGCGAGGCGGTCGCGCCGGCGCGTGCGAACCGGGGCCTGGTCCTGCTGCTCTACGTCGGCGCCTTGCTCAACAGCATCGCCTTCTACCTCATTCCCACCCAGCTGCCCTTCCTGCTGGCGGACCGAGGCATCGACACGCCGTTTCTGGCGGGGCTTGCGATTGGGTTCGCCACGATCGTGTCGGCGGCGGTCTCTCTCAACTACCGGCGAATCAGCCAAGCCGCGTCGCCCGGAAACGTTTTCGCCGCGGGCTTCGCGCTGATGGGTATCTCCTATGGGCTCGTAGCGTTCTCACCCGATTTCGCCGTCACATTGACGGCGATGGCGATAGCGGGGGGAGGGCTCGGACTCATGATGCCCGCCTTCAGCTTCACTGCCCTGGAACTCGCACCTACAGCCTCCAGAGGAGCCATCGTCGGCGGCCTGACATCGGCCATCTTCCTCGGACAGTTCATCTCGCCATTCATCAGTCAACCGTGGGCGGCCACCTACAGTCTTGCGTCCGCCTTCGGCGCCATGGGCGTCCTCCTCGGATGCCTCGCGGCCTTCATAGTCGCGGCTGGTCCTGTGATGCGTGGACTCACCCCGGTGAAGGCGCAAGCATGATGTGCATGCCCAGGTCGGTGAGCAGATGAAGCTATTCGTTGTCGACAAGGTGACCAACGTCACCCAGGAACGCTGCGGACGTCTTGGCGCCAAGGAGCGCCCGGTGGAGGCGCAGGCGATCGCCGGGTTCACCGCGTCACTATGAATGTGTTAGCAGCGGTATTGCCGAGCGACTGAGGTCCGGCGCTAGAGTTCCGCTTTTGCGGTCGGCGAACCGATCTTGCGCATTTGGCCCGGCGCAGCAGCAAACGCCTTTGGACATAGCTTCACGACGTGTAAGCTTGCTTGTCTGCGCACGGGAGCGTTGAAATGGCGATTGTTGATCATGGCTTGAGCTTGCCCAGCTTTGCTGAACGGCCCCCACCCATGGCTGCCCGTGTCCGCGCCCGCTAGCTACTTCGACCATTACACAAAGGGGACCTTCGCGCCTTATGTGACTGAACGGCAGCTGGTCTCCGAAAGCGGGGTCTGGATGTTCGATATCGTCCAGCCCGCAGGCGCATTTCCCGATCCACCTGTCCCGGAATTCGTGCTGCAGCGGGACATGAGGGGGGTGCACGCCACCGTCGATTTCGGAGCAGGTCGCTTCAGGATGCGCCCGGACGAGCGGTCGATGGTGATAGCCCCGCCGATGATTGCGTCGGACATCGTGGTCCATAGCCCACACCATATTCGCGTTATCGCGATACCCACGGTCAAACTCCGCGATTGGTCAGCGGGAGAAAATCAGGACGCTGGTGCCCCGGACCTGGGGCGGCTGCATTCCACGGGGTTCAAGAACGTCCTGATCGAACAGCTCCTCGACCGCCTTTGGGCCGAAGCGGCCGAGGGAGAGGAGACGTCCCTTCTTCAGACAGAGGCCGTCCTTCTGACGCTCTGGAGCGAGTTGCTGCGCCAGGCGCGCAAGCCGCTCGGCCCGGTCACGCGCGGCGGCCTGGCGCCCTGGCAGGCAAGGCGTTGCATCGAGTATCTTCACGATCACGCCAGCGATGATGTGGGGCTTGAGCAGCTCGCAGCGCTTGTCGGCCTGTCGCCGTTCCACTTCGCACGCGCGTTCAAGCAAACGACAGGCGTCCCGCCGCACCGCTATCAGCTGAATGTCCGGATCGAGAAAGCTAAGGCGCTGCTCGAGATGACGGACGCGCCTGTAACGGAGATCGCGTTCGAGGTCGGATATGAAAGCTCGCAGGCGCTGGCGAGGCTGTTCCGACGAGAGGTCGGGGCAAGCCCTAGCGACTACCGACGGCTTCGAGGCGCGAGGCGATAATGTGCGCCGACTTAAGCTTCGAGGATTGGTACGGGGAAGGATCTTTCGCCCCCTTTGTCCAGGACCGCAGGCTGGTCGCCTCGATGCCGGTGTGGATGTTCGACATCCGTCAGCCGGCCGGCGACTTCCCCGACCCGCCGTTGGACGAAATGGTGATCATCCAGGATCGCAAGCGAGCACGGGTCGACTGCGATCTGGGGGCCGGACGATTTCGGGCTGAACCTGGCGGGATCGTTGTAGTGCCGTGTCGGTCGGCAACGCAGGTGACTGCCATGGATCCTCACAACATCCGCGTTCTCGGTTTCTCGCCGCAAAAGCTGGCTGGGTGGGTGGAAACGAACAGCGATGCAGTCGACCTCGGCCATCTGCACGCTTCTTCTTTCATGAATACCTTCTTTCATCAGCTGCTGGATAGGATCTGGGAGGCCGGTTCGGTCGATCGAGATGCCCCAATGCTCTATGCCGACGCGGCGCTGCTGACGCTGTGGTCTGAGCTGCTTCGGGAGGCGCGCCGGCCAATCAGGATATCGTCGAGGGGCGGGCTCGCGCCTTGGCAAACACGCCGGTGCACTGAATTTCTCAACGAGCACGCCAGCGCGAATGTCGGGCTCGAAGAACTTGCTGCACTGGTTGGACTTTCTCCGTTCCACTTCGCCCGCGCATTCAAGCAATCGACCGGCGTCCCTCCGCACCGCTACCAGCTCCAGGTTCGCATTGAGAAAGCGAAAGCCTTGCTTGAGTTGACCGATGCGCCGGTGACCCAGATCGCCTTCGAAGTGGGGTATGAAAGTTCGCAGGCGCTGGCTCGCTTGTTTCGACGGGCAGTGGGGGTCAGCCCGAGTGACTATCGTCGTCATCGAGGCACGAGCCGATCATGAGGACCGCGTTGAGTTCAGAGCGTTGGCACGCGCAGAGTAGCCACCCGTCCCAGGCGATTGACGAAAAGCCGCCCTGCCTTTTCCGGCATGAGTTCGAGGTAGGCGCCGGCGATCGCGTACGAAGGAATGCGATCGGGCTCACATGGCCATGTCGCCAGCGTGCTTCAGCCTTCTTTGAAGGCGACCGCGGATGACCGCCCCAGACAGCTATTTCAGCGATCGGACGACCGCGAACTTTCAAGAACACGTCACCGACCGTCGCATGGTTGCGTCGGACGGCATCTGGATGATCGAGGTTGATCAGCCGCCCGGAGACTTCCCAGATCCGCCGATACCCGAGCTGGTGCTTCACCAGGATCTTGGGGACAGTCGGGCCGAATGCGATTTCGGCGCCGGCCGCTTTGCGTTTCGGCCGGGCCACCTGGGCGTGGTGGCGCCTATGACCGCGACGTCGATCCTGTGC
>DASQNO010000101.1:0-7028 GCA_035644935.1 Sphingomonadaceae bacterium | reverse complement strand
GGACATCGAATTGTTCGCGCAGGCGCGCGCGTCGCTGCCGCCGCACAAGGTGGTGGGGATCACGGGCACCAACGGCAAATCGACGACGACGGCTTTGGTCCACCATATCCTCCAGGTAGCGGGCGTGCCGACGACGATGGGGGGCAATATCGGCCTGCCGATCCTGGCGCAGGAGCCTTTGCCCGACGGCGGCGTCTATGTGCTGGAGCTTTCGAGCTATCAGATCGACCTGACCCACAGCCTCGACTGCGACGTGGCGGTGCTGCTCAACATCACGCCCGATCATCTGGATCGGTACGGGAGCTTCGAGGCGTATGCGGCTTCAAAGGCCCGGCTTTTCGAGATGCAGACCGACGGGCGCGTCGCTATCGTGGACTACGTTTTATCCGCTGATGAAGATGTGTTGGACAAGGCTGAGGCCAACCTGTTCATCCAGTTCATCGATGATGTGAAGATTACGGCGCAGGCGGCTTGGCCGGCGCTACAGGGTCCTCACAATGCACAGAACGTTGCTGCGGCAACGCTCACGGCGCGTGCGCTAAATGTTGATGAAAGCTCGGTTGCGCCGGCGCTTGCTACTTTCCCCGGTCTACCGCACCGCATGGAGCGCGTCACCGACCGCGCCGGCGTTGCCTTCATCAACGACTCAAAGGCCACCAACCCCGCCTCCGCCGCTCCCGCGCTCGCCGCGTTCGACGCCGTGCACTGGATCGTTGGCGGTCGCGCCAAGGGCGGCGATCTGGACGCGTGCGCCCCGCATCTCGGGCATGTCCGCGCCGCCTACACGATCGGCGAGGCGGGTCCCGTTTTTGCGCAGATATTGCAGCCGCATGTGCCCGTCGCCGATTGCGGAACATTGGACGCTGCCGTACGCAGGGCAGCGGCCGCGGCGAGGCCGGGCGAGGTGGTTCTGCTGTCTCCGGCGGCCGCGTCGTTCGACCAATTTCGCGACTTCGAAGCGCGGGGCGATGCGTTCCGCGCCGCGGTTGAGGCGCTGGGCCAGGAAGGGGCGGCTTAGAACATGGCGACGATCCTTCCCGACGCGGCGGCTCCCAAATCGGGCCGGTCGCCCAATTCGGCGCAGCGCTACGGCCGCGCCGATCGCAGCGCGGTGGCGCGCTGGTTCTGGGAGATCGACCGCGTCCTGCTGATGCTGGTGGCGGTGCTGATCGGCATCGGCCTGCTCGCCGTCGCGGCGGCGTCGCCGGCGACCGCCGTGCGCTATTCGGGCGGCGACGTGACGTTCCAGCCGCTGCATTATTTCTGGCGGCAGCTGATGTGGATCGGGCTGGGCGTTCCCGTCATGGTTGCCGTGTCGATGCTGCCGCGCGAGGCCGCCAAGCGCTGGGCACTGGGCGGCGCGAGCTTCTTCTTCGTGATGATGATCTTCGTTCCGGTGCTGGGCGCCGAGATCAACGGCGCGCGCCGCTGGATCGGCGTCGGCATCGGGCAGTTCCAGCCGTCCGAGTTCCTGAAGCCCTGCTTCGCGGTCGCGATCGCATGGCTGCTGAGCCTCAAGGACCGGGACCGCACGCTGCCCGTGTTCTGGATCACGGCGGTGCTGACCGGAGTTATCGCCGTGTTGCTGATGAAGCAGCCCGATTTCGGCTCCTGCGTTATTTTCGGCGCGATGTGGATCGCGCTGCTGGCGCTGGCCGGCGTACCGATGCGGACGCTGGCCTGGCTGGGCGCGGCGGCGGTGGCGGCGATCGTCTGCGCGTACCTGTTCTACGACGTCGCGACGCAGCGCATCGACAATTTCCTGTTCGCCGGCGGCGACACGTACCAGGTGGACTCGGCGCTGCGCACGCTAACGGCGGGCGGGCTGATGGGAATGGGTCCGGGCGGCGGCACGCGCAAGTTCAGCCTGCCCGAGGCGCATACCGACTATATCTTCTCCGTCATCGGCGAGGAATTCGGGCTGATCGCCTGCCTGGCCATCGCCTTGCTGTACATCGCCATCATCGTGCGCGTCATGGTCAAGCTGCTGGACGAGGAGGACAAGTTCGTCGTCCTCGCCGCCGCGGGGCTCGCCGTCCAGTTCGGGCTGCAGGCGATGATCAACATGGCGGTGAACGTGAACCTGGCGCCGTCCAAGGGCATGACGCTGCCGTTCATCTCCTACGGCGGGTCTTCGATGATCGCGCTGTCGATGGGCATGGGCCTGCTGCTCGCCTTCACCCGCCGCAACCCGTACCTCAATCGATCGCCCTATGTGGTGAAGCGCGGGAGCGCGTCCAAATGAGCAACTTCATCCTCGCCGCCGGCGGCACGGGCGGGCACATGACGCCCGCGCACGCGCTGGCCTCCGATCTCAAGGCGCGCGGACACAAGGTGGCGCTGGTCACCGATCCCCGCGGCGCGCGGATCCCGGGGCTGTTCGACGGCGTCGAAACGCATGTCCTGCCGGCGGGACGGCTGCTGGGCGGGCCGCTTGGTTGGCTGCGCGCGATCCGCGGCGTCATGCAGGGCCGGGCCAAGGCGGGCGAACTGTACCGGACGTTCCGCCCGTCGGTGGTTGTGGGCTTCGGCGGCTATCCGGCGCTGCCGGCGCTGCTCGCCGCCTCGCGGATCAAGGTGCCGACCGTGCTGCACGAACAGAACGCGGTGCTTGGCCGCGTCAACCGGATGGTGGCCCGCCGTGCGACCGCGATCGCCACCGCCTACCAACGCGTGCAGCGCGTGCCCGCCAAGGCGGCGGACAAGGTCCACCTCGTCGGCAATCCCGTGCGCGACGACGTGCGCGCGCTGGCCGATCAGCCCTACCCGCATCTGGACGCCGACGGCATCTTCCGGCTGCTCGTCACCGGCGGGTCGCAGGGGGCGACCGTGCTGTCGGACGTCGTCCCCGACGGCCTGGGCATGCTGCCGCTGTCGTTTCGCCAGCGGTTGCAGGTGACGCAGCAGTGCCGGGCCGAGGATATCGAGGAGGTGCGCGACCGCTACGCCGCGCTCGGCATCCCCGCGGACCTTGCGACCTATCTGCCCGACATGCCCGACAAGCTGGCGTGGACGCACCTGGTGATCGCGCGCGCGGGGGCGTCGACGATCGCGGAGCTCACCGCCGCCGGCCGCCCGGCGATCCTGATCCCGCTGCCGTCCGCGACCGACGACCACCAGACGGTGAACGCGCGCGAGATGGCGGCGAGCGGCGGCGCGCGTATGATCGCGCAAAGCGCGTTCACGCCCGTCGAGCTCGCCAAGCAGATGCAGAAACTGGGGCTGGAGCCCGACGCGCTGACGTTCGCGGCGACCAAGGCGCGCGGCGTCGGCCGACCCAACGCCGCGCGCGACCTCGCCGACTTGGTCGAGCGCGTCGCCAACGGGCAGCCGCTGCACCCGGCGGAAGTCGGCTTTGCCGGCGCGTCCCCTGCGGCCGATGGACTACGTGCGGAGGGCGCGTACGCGTGACGGGCGTCAAGACCGATATCGGCACGATCCACTTCATCGGCATCGGCGGCATCGGGATGTCGGGGATCGCCGAGGTGATGCACAATATGGGCTTCACCGTTCAGGGGTCGGACGTCTCCGACTCCTACGTCGTTCAGGGCCTGCGCAAATGCGGCATCCCCGTGGCGATCGGGCACAGGGCGGAGAATCTCGGCGATGCGGCGGTGGTGGTGACCTCCACCGCCATACGCCCCGAGAACCCCGAGTGCGCGGCTGCGTCCGCCGCGCGCATCCCGATCGTCCGGCGCGCGGAGATGCTGGCCGAGCTGATGCGGTTGAAGTCCACCGTCGCGGTGGCGGGAACGCACGGCAAGACGACCACCACTTCGATGGTCGCCGCGATGCTCGACGCGGGCGGCGTCGACGCCACCGTGATCAACGGCGGCATCATCAACAGCTACGGGTCCAACGCCCGGCTGGGCGCCAGCGAATGGATGGTGGTGGAGGCCGACGAGAGCGACGGCAGCTTCCTGCGCCTCGACGGGACGATCGCGGTGGTGACCAACATCGATCCCGAACATCTCGACCACTATGGCAGCTTCGACGCGGTCAAGGACGCGTTCGTTCAGTTCATCGAGAACGTGCCGTTCTACGGCGCGGCGCTGATGTGCGTCGATCATCCGGAGGTGCAGGCGCTGCTGCCGCGCATCCGCGACCGGCGCGTGGTGACCTACGGCTTCGCGGCGCAGGCGGACGTGCAGGCGGAGAACGTGCGGCCCGAGCCCGGCGGCAACCGCTTCGACGTGCTGGTCCGCTGCCGGGCCGGCGTGCAGCGCCGGATCGCCGACGTGCGGCTGCCGATGCCGGGGCGGCACAATGTGCTGAACGCGCTCGCCGCGATCGGCGTCGCGGCGGAGATGGGCATTCCGGACGCGACGATCGCGCGCGGCTTCGACGCCTTCGGCGGGGTCAAGCGCCGCTTCACCAATGTCGGCACCGTCGACGGCGTGACGGTGATCGACGATTACGGCCACCACCCGGTGGAGATTCGCGCCGTCCTCGCCGCCGCGCGCGAGGGCGCGCAAGGCCGGGTCATCGCCGTCGTCCAGCCGCACCGCTACACCCGGCTGGAAAGCCTGCTGGGCGACTTCCAGGCGGCGTTCAACGATGCGGACATCGTCTACGTGACGCCCGTCTACGCCGCGGGCGAGGCGCCGATCGAGGGCATCGACGCGGGGGCGCTGGTCGAAGGCATGAAGGGTCGCGGCCACCGCATGGTGCAGGAGATCGCGGACGCCGACGCGCTCGCGGCGAGCCTGCGCGACATCGCGGCGCCCGGCGACATGGTGATCTGCCTAGGCGCTGGCGACATCACCAAGTGGGCGGCGGGGCTGGCCGACGGCGTTGCCGCCGCGCGTGAGGCGAAGGCGGCGTGAGCGCGGCACTGCCCCACCCCAACCCAGCAGCAGGAAACGATCCTGGGAGCATCGTTTCCCAAGCTGCTCCCAAGGGGGAGGGGCTTGTCCGTGGCTGCTCGTCCTTTAGCCCCTCCCCTTCAGGGGAGGGGTTGGGGTGGGGCCTACCCTCCGCGCAAGGCACCATCCAACCGCAAGGCTCGCTCGCCGACTTCATCTGGTTCCGCACCGGTGGTCCCGCCGAATATCTGTTCCGGCCCAAGGACATCGACGACCTTGCTGCGTTCGTGCGCGAACTCGGACCGTCGGTGCCGCTGCTTCCCGTCGGTGTCGGGTCCAACCTCATCGTGCGTGACAAGGGCGTGCCGGGCGTCGTCGTCCGTCTTCCCAAGAGCTTTGCGCAAGTCACTGTTAAAAAAGGGGAACTGGTTCGCGCGGGCGCGGGCGCGATGGGCATCACCGTGGCCAGCAAGGCGCGCGACGCCGGCATCGCGGGCCTGGAATTCCTCCGCGGCATTCCGGGCACCGCCGGGGGCGCGGTGCGCATGAACGCCGGCGCCTATGGCCGCGACGTGTCCGACATCCTGGTCGAGGCGACGGTGGTCGGGCGCGACGGGGCTGTGGAGACCTGGCCCGCCGCGCGGTTCGCTTTCACCTACCGTCACAGCGACCTTCCGGCGGGCGCGATCGTCGTTGACGCGCTGTTCAAAGGGACACCTGGTAGCCCGGCTGTGATCGGCGCGGAGATGAACCGCATCGCCGCCGAGCGCGAAGCGAGCCAGCCGCTGCGCAGCCGGACGGGCGGATCGACGTTCAAGAACCCGGACGGGCACAAGGCCTGGGCGCTGATCGACGCGGCCGGCTGCCGCGGCCTTCGCATCGGCGACGCGCAGGTCAGCGAGAAGCATTGCAACTTCCTGTTGAACTTGGGCCAGGCGACGTCGGCCGAGATCGAGGCGCTGGGCGAAGAGGTGCGCGCACGGGTGCTGGCGCATTCGGGCGTGACGCTGGAGTGGGAGATACAACGGGTGGGAATAAGCGGATGATGGTGCCCGGACACGTCCTCCCCGCGGGCAGCGGGGGGAGGGGGGCCAGTGCAGCTGGTGGAGGGGTTTTGCCGCGCGTGGTCGTCTCGCTGCAAGACCCCTCCACCATCCCGCTTTGCGGGATGGTCCCCCTCCCCAAGCTCCGCTTGGGGAGGATCTAGTGCACGTCGCGGTTCTGATGGGCGGCTGGTCGGCCGAGCGCGAGGTTTCGCTGGTCAGCGGCGCCGGAGTCGCCGACGCGGTGGAAGCCTTGGGCTGGCGCGCGACGCGGGTCGACATGGACCGCAGCGTCGCCGCCGCGATCGCGGAGATCGCGCCGGACGTCGTGTTCAACGCTCTGCACGGAACGCCCGGCGAGGATGGCGCGGTGCAAGGCATGCTCGACCTGATGGACATGCCGTACACGCACAGCGGCATGGCGACGTCGGTGATCGCGATCGACAAGGAACTAACCAAGCAGGCGCTGGTGCCGCACGGCATCCGCATGCCGGAAGGCCGCATCGTCGAGAGCCACACGTTGTTCTACGAAGACCCGATGCCGCGGCCTTATGTCTTGAAGCCCGTCAACGAGGGCTCGTCGGTGGGTGTCGCCATCGTCACGGACGTGAGCAATTACGGGTCGCCCATCGCGCGCGACAGCGCCGGACCCTGGGTCGACTTCGACCGCCTGCTGGCCGAGCCGTTCATCCGTGGGCGCGAACTGACGGTGGCGGTGCTCGATGGTGAAGCGTTGGCGGTGACCGAGCTGCGCCCCAAGTCCGGCTTCTACGATTACGATTCCAAGTACACGGACGGCATGACCGAACATGTCTGCCCGGCCGAGATCCCCGAGAATGTCGCCGCCGAAGCGATGCGCATGGCGGCGGAGGCGCACCGCATCCTGGGGTGCCGCGGAGTGTCGCGGTCCGACTTTCGCTGGGACGATCACGGTGGGGCGGAGCGCCTGTACCTGTTAGAAATCAATACGCAGCCGGGAATGACGCCGCTCAGCCTCGTTCCGGAACAGGCGCGCGCGTGCGGCATCGCCTATCCCGAACTGGTGCGGCGCATCGTCGAGGCGGCTTTGCCGCACCGGCGGACGTGAGCCAGGCCGCCCGCATCCGGCGCGGCCCCGCCGCACAGCCGCGGTCGCGGGCGGTGGTGACGCGGCCCAAGGCCGCCGCGCGCAAGGCGGGCG
>DASQNO010000100.1:0-32321 GCA_035644935.1 Sphingomonadaceae bacterium | reverse complement strand
GAGGGCGTCACCGGCCTCGAGCACCACCTCGCCAGGCCGGTAATAGCGCGGAGCCGAGATGGCCCGGATCGCCGCCAATTGCCCTTCCGCAAAGGGCCGCGGTGCCATGGTGCTGAGGTCACCGCCGATACTTTCCATGCGCAATCATGTAAGGCAGCGGGGGAGCCAAGCCAACCAGCCGGTACCGACGTGGAGTGTTCCCATACCCCGACACCCAACGCCGCTTGCCCGCCCTGAAACCCGACGTGGCGTTCATCCGCGGCTGACAAACGACCGGCACGCAGCGGTGCGGCCGCACTCGAGGAAGCTAAATCGCAGGCGGACACAAGGGAGGTCAGCGAAAATCTGGGTGGCGCGCAACGATGGTTTCCAGCACCCGACGAGCCACATCCGAAGGCACGGCAAGGACGATCCCGACGTTCCTCTCCCCCGGGCCGATGATCGCCGTGTTCACGCCGACCACCTCCCCCGCATGTTGATCAACGGCCCGCCCGAATTGCCGGGGTTGATCGGCGCATCGGTCTGAACATAGCTCGGTCCGCTTCCTTGACGCTGCCGTCGAGAAGACGTCGGCCAGATTGAGTTAAGACAGATCGGCCTAGGCATGAGGCTATGATGATCGCTCGACGCACCCTGCTTGGCGGCGTTTTGGCGGCAGGCGGTCTTTCGCTCGTGCCGCGCCGCGCCCTTGCCGGTCCCACGCTATCCGCCGCGACTTACACCGCTGAGCGGGGCGGCATCTCCTTCTTGGTCATGCGGGCGGGCGAAGTCGTGTTTGAGAACTATCCGAACGGCGGCGCCCCGGATCGCCCGCACGAACTCGCCAGCGGCGCCAAAAGCTTCACGGGCGTAATGGCGGCCGCGGCAGTTCAGGACCAGCTCATGGTGCTGGACGAGCCCGCGGCGGATACGCTGCCGGAATGGCGCAACGATCCGGTCAAGCGGCTGATCACCATCCGCCAGATCCTGAGCCTGACCAGCGGCTTGGACACGCGGCAGACACGGGGCAACCTGCTCACCTATGCCGAGGGCATCGGCATGCCTGTGGTTGCGACGCCGGGCGAGCGGTTCGCATATGGCGGAGACCCGTTCCAGCTGTTCGGGGCCGTGCTCCATCGCAAGCTTCGCGAGCGTGAGACGCCTGCCGAATATCTCAAGCGTCGCGTGCTTGATCCTGCCGGCGTCTTCGTCGGCTCGTGGCGGAACGGGCCTGACGGGCTGCCCAGGCTCGGCTCGGGTGCACGGCTGACCGCGCGCGAATGGGCGAAGTATGGCGACTTGGTCCGGCGCGACTGCATGGTGGACCAACGCGCGTTGGTTGACTCACGCGCGCTCGCCGCCCATTTTCAGGGTTCGGCACCAAACCCGGCTTACGGCCTCGGCTGGTGGTTGAACCGCCCTATGCCGGATGACAAGCGAGCGGCCATACCGCAGCTGGCCAACGCGACCGACGTGCACCCCGACGATCGCAACTTGCCGTCCGACTTGTTTTTCGCGGCGGGCGCAGGCCAGCAGCGCCTGTATGTGAGCAAGACCGAGCGTCTGGTCGTCGTGCGGCAGGCGGACAACATCCGAGCGGCGCTGCGCCGGCGCGGCATCTGGAAGGCCGAGCGCGGGCCGCGATGGTCGGACCGTGCCTTCTGGGCCGCGCTGCGCAAGGACGCAGCGCTGGGTTGAACCGCGCGCAGTGCGTGGGCGGAGCCGTGGCGTGACGTGGTCTCAACCGCGTGGCCTCGGTGCCTCAGTCAAAGGGCTGTAGCGAACACGTGGTGCTCACGTTCAACGCGGCACGCCACTCTCAAGACAGGCGTTCCCCCGCTCGGGGCTACTCGTGGAGGCTAGGAAGCACCATGGAACGCTTCCGCGCCATCGGCCCGCTGAGAGGGTTCGAACCTGCAATCTGCGTCTCCGGAGAGCTATGGTTCTCCCGAGCGCAAAGGTCAGGCCCTCGGCGGGCACTCCTCCTCTACAGGAGGCTCCGTACTGAGCCGATGGACGCCAGCCATTTCCAACCGGCTTGCGAAGGCGGCCAAGCCGACTTCCCTAGTCGGAACTCAGACCTAGTGGTGCGGGCGGTCGGGCTCGAACCGACACTCCTTGCGGAACCGGATTTTGAGGCCTCCAAGGTGCGCTATGCCAAGTGTATCCGGTTGCCTGCTTTTCCACTACTACGCCTTGAGAACACTAGGTTTTCTGGCTCAGAAGAGAAAGGTTGGACCGCCGGTAATACGCTAGGGTTTGATCTCCCGCTGCACCTATTTTGCACCCGAGATCGGCCCTCAAGGAGGTCCGATGCCCAGACTGAAGCTCACGAAAACCGCCGCCGAGAGCGCCGTTCCGAAACCTACGGAGTACGAACTCCGCGATACCGTCACACCAGGTTTCCTCCTGAAGGTGACGCCCACAGGACGCAAGATGTTTATGGTGGCCTACACCGCCGCTAATGGGCAGCGGCGTAAGCCGGCTATCGGTCGCTTCGGTGAGATCACCGTCGAGCAAGCGCGAGTCATCGCTCAAGACTGGCTCGCGCACGTTCGGCGCGGCGGCGACCCCAGTGCCGAGCGTAGCGCCGCGCGCCAAGCTCCGCTCATGAGGGAACTCTGCGACCGTTTCCTCTCGGACTACTCAATCCCCCGCAACAAGCCGAGCACCGTCAAGGGCAACCGGGTCAACATCAACGCGCACATCATCCCGGCGCTCGGATCGATTAAGGCGGCCGACGTGACCCGCACCGACGTCGCCAAGCTGATCGGCGATATGGAGGCGACACCCACAGCGGCGAACCACGTCCTCGCCTGCCTGCGCAAGATGTTCAACATGGCCGAGGTCTGGGGTTATCGGCCGGACGGGAGCAATCCCACCCGGCACATCCCGAAATTCCCGCAGCGCGGCCGGACGCGGCTGATTACTGACGCGGAGTTGAAGCGTCTATTCGCCTACCTGGACCGCGCGGACACCGAAGGCCTCGAACACCCCTTCCTGACGCTCGCCATCCGGCTGCAATTTGCGTTCGCTGCCCGCCGCTCCGAGATCCTGCACCTCGAATGGAATTGGATCGACTTTGAGAACCGGCGCGTCGTGTGGCCGGACAGCAAGACGGGCGGCATGTCGAAGCCGCTCAGCACCGAAGCTGCCGAGCTGCTGGCCAACGCCCCGCTTCTCGACGACTCGCCTTTCGTCGTGCCATCGATCTTCGACCCGCAACGACCCATGCCGCAGCACACTTACTCGGCCGGTTGGCGGCGGATCATCGAGCGAGCGGGCATCCCGCACTGCGGCACCCACGCCATCAGGCACCGCTCGGCGACCGATATCGCCAACTCCGGAGTGCCCGTGAAGGTCGGCATGGCGCTCACCGCCCACAAGACCGTGACAATGTTCATGCGCTACGTCCATGCTGAAGACGATCCCATCCGGGCTGCAGCCGAGACGGTTTCGGCGCGTCGCCGGAACCTCACCGGCGGAGCACCCCTCCCACCGCCCTCGACCCAGCAGCCGGAGCCGATTGCGCCCCCGCTCCTTCCTGAGCCCGCTCCGTCCGCGGTGACCGGTCCTCCGCCCGGTCTGGAGGACCGCACCTACGCCTCGCGCACCAAGCTCGGAAATTACCGGCCATATCGGAAGCGGGCGGGCCCGAACCGGACGCCTCCGCCCAAGCGGAAGGCCGCTGTTATGAGGGAGATTGACAATGTCTGACTGCCGCAACTCTGGTGGTCGCTGGCCGCCCGTCGAGATAATGAGGAAGGCCGTTATGGTGGACGACACGTGCACGATCCCGTTCGTCGATACCGAGGGCGCTGCGCGCTACCTTGCGCTCAGCCCGCACTCGCTGGAGTGCTACCGCTCGCTCGGCGGCGGACCTCCCTTCTACAAATTCGGCAAGTTCGTGCGCTACGCCGTTTTGGACCTAGAGACATGGGCAGCTGAGCGCCGGCATCATCGAACGTCTGGAGTGAACGAGAGAACGCACTAAGCGCATTGGTAGTCGTTCATGCCCGCGCAGACCCTCTTGTCTGATAATCGAACATGTGCTATATGCCGTGTTCGATTTGACGACGGAGCTCCTATGGGCATCCATACCCGCTTCAATGCCAATCCGGCCTTTCCGGCCAAAGATGTAGAAGACTGCATTCGCGAGGCGCTGGACCAAGAACTTGGCGCGCGGGCGGTGCTACGGCCCCGCGCACCCAGCGCTTGCGAGCCTGAGATCGACTCGCTTGTCGTCGTCGAGATTATCTGCGCGATCGAGGAAATCATCGGCGTGAGCCTGCCGCCAACCTTCGCGCCGCGCGGTGGTTACGACGATATCGAAGCATGCGTGGCCGACCTACTCGCCGAGACGCGTGCGGTTTGGGTCTCGCTCGTAAAAGAGGAGGAACACCATGACCGATGAACCCGCCGGCTTTGCAATGCCCCCAACCGAACCGGACAGGCAAACGCTCGGCGAACGCCTGCGGGTCGCCCGAGAATATGTCGGTCTCAAGCAGGAGGACGTTGCCCGCCATCTCTCCATACCGCGGAGCGCGCTGTCGCACATCGAGGCTGGCCAACGGAAGGTCGATGCACTCGAGCTCACCCGCATGGCCAAGCTGTACCAGCGGCCGGTCAGCTGGTTCACGGGCGAGCAGGACTCGTCGGCCGAGCTGCCCGAAGAAGTAGCGCATGTAGCACGCGCGGCGGCCTCGCTCTCTTCTCAGGACAGACAGGAACTCGCACGATTTGCGGACTTCTTGAAGTCGCGCGCAACGACAAAGGTGGCGAGCGGTGGCTGACAATCGCGGCGCGATCCTTACCGGGGCGAAGGCGGCGCACACGCTGCATCGCGACCTCGGCGTACGCGAGCATCTTGAGCGAACCACCGGCGGAAGGGTCGACGTCTTCGGCACCATCACCAAACTCGGTGCGACCCTGATGTTTCAGCCGCTAGACAAGCTGTTGGGCGCGTATGTTCCCGCTGAAGAGCCCGGCGTTCTCATCACGACCCAGCGTACCCTGCCCGTTCAGCGCTTCACCGGCGCTCACGAACTTGGTCACCTCTACATGCAGCACGAGCCGAGCCTTGATGATGAGGGCATTCTGCGCCGCGCGCCGTTCGACCTGAGCTCCCGGCTCGAACGACAGGAGCGGGAAGCCGACGCGTTCGCTTCCATGTTCCTGGCCCCTGCTTGGCTGCTCGCACTCATTGTGCAGCGCCAGCAGTGGCCTGCGCAGACATTGGCCGACCCGGTAGTCGCCTATCAACTCTCCTTGCGCCTCGGCACCAGTTACAGCGCAACTGTCCACGTGCTGGAGCGCCATAAGGCGATATCGCGCGAGCAGCGCGAGCGGCTGCTCTCGTTCGAGCCCAAGCAGATCAAACGCCACCTTCTTGAAGGTTATGAGCCACCGGACTGGCGGTCTGACGTCTGGCTGCTCACCGATCGCGACGAAGGCGTTCTGATCGAAGGTGGGCGCAACGACCTGTTCGTAGTGCGTCTGCGCGAGAACAGCAGCGCCGGTTACCTGTGGGACTTCGATGCGCTCACCTCCGCGGGTTTCGCACTGGTGGACGATGATCAGGAGGTGGACGACCCAACGCTGGTCGGCGGTGTGCTGACTCGCCGTGTCACCGCACGCTCAAACGAGCGCGTTCACGGCGAGGTGACTCTTCAGGAGAGCCGCCCGTGGCTTCCCGACAGGCCGCTCCACGCACTTCACCTCCATTATGACCTTCGCGGCCCCGAGGAACCCGGCATGTGGGAGCCTGAGCGCTTACGGGTGCTGCAGGCTGCGTGATGTCGATCACCGTTCTGAAGGACCTTCGCGCCAGCTTCGGTCCTGCCCGCGACCAGGACCCGCGGCCCACGTGCATGGCCTTTGCGGCGAGCGATGCCCACGCCGGCGCACGTCCTGGATCGGACCCGCTCTCGGTTGAATGGGCTTATTATCATGCGCTCAAGCGGGACGGTGTCGAGCCCCACCAAGGCGTTCACTTCTCAACCATGCTCGCCGCGCTTCGGGGCGACGGACAGCCGGCTGAAGCACAATGGCCCTACATCGCTGAACTATTCACCGACTTCGCCGCATGGAAGCCGCCAGCGAGTGCTGACCCCATCTTTCGGCGCGAGAGCGTGCCGGCGAAAGCGAGCGTACCCGACATCGTAGGTCAGCTCGATCAAGATCAGCCGGTCCTATTCACTATGAGCATCTCTCCTGCCTTCTACCGCCCCGACCCGACCGGCTTGATCTCCGCCAATGAGCCGCTCATGCCCAAGCGAGTGCATGCGCTTGTGGCGGTGGGGCACGGCACGCGAGGCGTCGATCAGTTTGTGATGGTCCGCAACTCCTGGGGCGAAGGCTGGGGACTCGCAGGCCATGCCTGGATGGACACCGCTTATCTCGCGCCCCGGCTCCTCGCTGCGGCGACCATGGCCGGAGAACCTTGATCATGTACTTGCCGATCGAACCCCAACCTACCAGCGCGCAAGCCTGGCTCGCCGCCGCCACCGCCGTCCAGGCGCGCGGAGGCGAGGCCCATAACGTGGTGATCGACATTGCCGATCCCCTCGCAGAGACGGAGATGGACGTCGCGGTCATCCGTGAGGTGGACCGCTTTCTCCGCGACCATAACCGCAACACGCTCAGTGGCGTGGCGAACACGATTTTCCCTCAAAGTCTGCTCGACCGGCATGGGCCTGAGGCGTTTTACGGCGTCTACCGCGAGACGGTGTTGCCGCGAATGAAGCAGATCACGCGCGATTGGGGCCGCTACTTCGATCGTCTTACCGCCTGGAAGAAGATTGAGGGAGCACATGTTAGAACCATCAATCCCCTGGACGACCTCGTGACATTCATGCGGACGCAGGTGCAGTCGGGTCGCACCTACCGCAACGCCTATGAGATGACAGTGTTCGATCCAACGCGTGACGCCGGTAAGGTCTCCAATCGCCAATGTTTGAGCTTTCTGAGCTTTAAGCTCACGCAAGACAATCGGCTGCTCCTCACAGTCATGTACCGCAACCACGCCTACATCGCCCGCGGCCTTGGCAATTTCATAGGCCTTGGACGTCTTCAGAAGTTCGTCGCCGACGAGTCCGGTGCCGGTATGGGTACGCTGACCTGCATCTCGACACACGCTGAAATCGACAGCGGCAAGAACAATCGGGATGGCGTGGTCGAGGGCTGGACCCGAGTTGAGGCCAATGCACTGGTCGACCGCTGCCGTCTTCTCACCACCTCAGCTGAGGCCGCATAGCTTCCGGTCTGCCTCGGTCATGGGCTCGAGCCAGATACGCCGCCGGTCCATGTCAGTGAGGACAACGCCAGCGCGGGCGGACCGAAGTTCGCGGAAGACAGAATATCCCTGCAGGATAGCGGATTCCCAGAGCCACATCGGCAGCTTCTCGGCCTCATAGCCGCGGACGAAGCGCTTGACGTCCTTCAACAGATCGAGGCCGAGCTTCGGCGTATTCGCGAAAAATCGGTGCTGCTTGGCAGTCTCGAATACCCAGGTGGTCAAGCCCTCCTCGATCAGGTTGGCGCGGGCGCCGTCCTCATTCTCATCGACAGATTTCTGGCTCTTGCGCTTGATCTTCAGGAGCGCCCGCGTCGTCGGTGACCACCCAAGCACGGCAGCGTGCGCTAAATGGAATACGTCGTGGAAACGGTAGTCATCGGGCGGCAGATGATTATCGGTCAAGCGATCGCCCAAGAGCATGCCGCCCGACTTCTGAAAGACAAAGTTGGTGCCGTTCACCTCGCGCTCGTAGATCAGCACCCTCATCTGCCGCGGCAGCTGCTCGTCTATATGGAGCCCGTCATCAGTCGGCTCTGGATGTTGCCGCTTAGTAGGCCAGCGATCCTCCCGCTTCGCGATATTCTGCACGGCCGCCGCTTCGAGCGAAACTTCAGCGGCTGCCGCGGCTTCGCCAAGCGGGCGAACGAACTTGATCAGATCGCCGCGAAGGGCGTCTGTGTTGTCCCGATAAGCGCCTACTGCGAACCGTTTCGCCACATCGCCAGCCTCGCCGGCCAACAGCAGCAGCGACGCCTCAAACGCCTCGCTGGTTGCGGTGGCGGACGATGCCAAATCGCTGAACCGAACGGCTGCGTCAACGCCTTCGAACCGACCTGCGCGCGCGATCACCTCGATCAGCGAAGTGCCTCCGCGACGCGCAACCGCCGAGACATACCAGAGCACATCACCGAGCTCTTCAACAACGGCGTCATGGTAGCCGAAGAAGCCATCCGTATCCCGACGCTTCTTCTTAAGCGCACTGACCAGGCTCCCAACCTCGCCGACCAAGCCGAGCACGGCCGTGTCCAGCTCGAGCGCGCTCAGCTGGTCCGTCGCCGCCGCATGCGCCTCGAACTCGGCTACCGTAACCTGCCGTTCGCCCGCCATTGCAAGTCTCCACGCTTCCCATACCCGCCGCTGCTGACCCGGCCGACACCGGCCCCTATAGTCGCCTTCCCGAATCTGCGACCAGGAGATTTCGCATCCGCAAGCCCGCTCCTGCTCGATCAAGGCCATCGTCGGCAATCGCCACGACCGTCGTCTTCGATAGCTACTGGCGCTTCGCGGCCGAGCGGCTCGCAATCTACTATCGAAGGCTGCGCAATGAGCCGAGCCCCTGGACCGATGATCCGATCTTGGCTGCTTACCGTTTTACGAACACGTTCCGGGCAGCCGATCGTGTCACCCAGTATCTGATCCGTGAAATTCAGTACCACCCCGATCGGTCGCAAGCGCCGCGCGAGCTGTTCTTCCGCACGCTGTTCTTCAAGATCTTCAATAAGATTGAGACCTGGGAGGCGCTGGAACGGGCGCATGGCCCGCTCGCTTGGTCTACGGTCGACCTCGCGAGCCTAGATCGCACCCTTTCTGGGCTCCTCGCTGACAATCAGCGCATTTATTCTGCAGCGTACATTATGCCCGCTCCACTCTTAGGGGCGACACGCAAGCATACCAATCATCTCAAGCTAATCGCAGCAATGATGGCGGATCGTCTGCCAGATCGGCTCAAGCAACTGCCGGATCTGAAAAGCGTTTACGAGCGCGTTCTCAGCTACCCCGGCTTGGGCCCGTTCCTCGCCTTCCAATATACCATCGACCTCAACTACTCGGCCATGCTCGATTTCGACGAGGCCGAGT
The DNA here is from genome assembly GCA_035644935.1 of Sphingomonadaceae bacterium. GTDB lineage: Bacteria > Pseudomonadota > Alphaproteobacteria > Sphingomonadales > Sphingomonadaceae > CADCVW01. The sequence goes on along the minus strand of DASQNO010000100.1, from coordinate 23,188 downwards.
TCGTCGTAGCTGGGCCAGGCGCGCTTGATGGGATCTCGAAGTGCTTCGCCTCCACAGGCGGTGTGTCCCCCGAGACGCTCCTCCACTGGGTAACCGACCGGCAGCAAGAGGAGCTCGCCGTGCGGGGCATCGACTTTCGCGGACTGTTTGGACGCAGACTTCAGCCCATCGATTGCCAGAATCTTTTCTGTGAAATCTCCAAATATGCGCGCGTGGCTCACCCCGACTTCCGCGGGACCGCGGATCGTCAGCGGATCAAGCAGGGCTACCGTCTGAACCCGCGGCCGCTGCCGCAACCAATCTTCCCTCCCAGATGGAAACTCGACGTGCCGGCTTACACAGTTGCCGATAAGGTGCTCGCCAGCCGACAGCCGGCCCTTCTCTAATCGTGGTCATATCACCGGGCGACGCGGTCCGGGCCAGTGGGCGTCCGCTTCCATCTGGTCCGCCAAATCAGCAGTTGCGATCCGCCGGATGCTCGACGCCGCCACAAACTGGGTGGCAAGCGCCAGCCGTACGACCTTCAAACGTGTCAAGCCTGCGGGGCTGTATCGGCTGGCGACATACGGTGGCAACGCCGCCACCGTCTCGCTGACGCGAGCATCGTCGCGGTGCGGGCGGCTGGCGGAAAGCCGCTCGGCCAGGCTGGCAAGGTCATGCCCTTTCGGTCCCTTAAGCTGCTGGACGGCACCCCGGTCCAGACCAGCGCGCCCTTGAGCGCGAGTTCCGCCGTCAGGCAGATCGGTTGGATGATCGAGTCCATGCTGAAACTGTTCGGCAGCGCGTTCGCGACGTCTTCCAGATTAGACCGCGCCATCGTCCAGAGTTCTGCGGCTGCCTGCGCCGATTGTCGGAGTCCATCGAACCCGTTTGCGAAGTCGTGAACGTCGGCGAACCCGAAGGCCGTCTCAGCCGCCACATCTTTGTCACCGCGACACCAGGTCCACCACTCCTGGGGGCTGGAGAATCCGAGTCCTCGCCACGGCTCGATGGGACCCGGATCCCCGAACACCACTGGGAGGACGAATTTGCGGACACGGTCTACGGACGCGATCAGACCGACGCCGGCGCCCGGCCAGTTTTCGTCGACCTCCGGCACGAGAGCGCGGTAGGCAGCCATTATGCGCTCGACATCTGGATTGCCGCCGAAGCCCATCGCGAACGCCGGGCCGAGAATGTCGAGCGCGGTTCTGAACGGACGCTGATGCAAGTGCACCCCTTCCGCTGCATAGCGCGCGTCTAGTTTGAGCAGATCGGTCGTCGTCCAAGTCACTATGAGAGTTTGAAGTCCACCTACTCCGTCGAGAGTCTCACGCGAAGCCCGAACGTTTAGGACTTTCGGCCGGATCACGTCAGAGCCAAGGCGTGCACTTAGGACTGCCTGGAGGGGAATGCCTTCCCCTGCTGGCGAGCCGAAGTCTCGCCCGACCCCTTCTGCGGGGCCGCGCCCCGCAACGCCCCGCCGTAGAGGAAGAGATCGGCGGCTATCGCCGTGACGGGTTGAGGGTCGAGAGAGAGGCTCCCGGCCAGCCCGTCGCGGAGACGAGCTATGACCAACCTAGAGGTTCTGGACGCCCGCCGCGAGCCGAGCGGCGGCTACAAGGCGGATGTCAGTCGCGGCCAGCGGATCGGGCGGGTGTCGTCCGAGTGGTTCTCGCGGCCGGCGGACGAGCGTTATCTGTCCCTGTCCGAGTTGATGGCGTCGGTGAAGGGCCGTGCCGACCGGAGCCGCACGCGCACGGTCGAGAGCGCGGCTGTGCGCGTCGAGGCAAGCCGCGACAACGCCGGGGCGCTCGCCCTCGTGCTGCCCGGCTCGGCTGGGTCGGTCGCTCCGACTCACTGGAGCTTCGGCCAACTGGCTGGCCTTGTCGGCGCGCCCGCCGCCTACCTGCGCCAGCTTCCAGCCGCTCTCGCCGGTATCAACCTGCGATACGGGCTGACCTCGCACCGCGCAGAGCAGGTGAAGACGCTCGAAACCGACGATGTCCGCGTCGAGCTGCGCGCGATCACCGGCCCCGACTACGGCCGCATCTACGACCACGAGCTGGTCGCCGCCGTGCAGAAGATCGCGGGAAACGGCACGGGGGACACCCGGTGGAAAGTGCCGGGCGTGCTCGACTGGTCGACGGGCGTCTACAACCCGCGCGTCGATGTCACCGCCGACACGACCACGCTCTACGCCAGTGACCGTGACGTCTTCCTGTTCCTGGTCGACGATCTTAATCCTATTTAAGCGGGGCGGCTGCCGGACGGCTCGCCCGACCTCTACTTCCGGGGCTTCTACTGCTAAAACTCCGAGGTGGGCGCGAAGACCCTCGGAATGGCGAGCTTCTACCTTCGCGCAGTCTGCCAGAACCGCAATCTCTGGGGCGTCGAGGACTTCGAGGAGATCAGCATCCGTCACTCGAAGTATGCGGCCAACCGCTTCGCGCACGAGGCCGCGCCGGCGCTGACCCGCTTCGCGGACAGCTCGCCCATGCCGTTCGTGAACGGCATCCGGCAAGCCCGGGAGCGCATCGTCGCTCGCACCGACGAGGACCGGTCCGACTTCCTGCGCAAGCGCGGGTTCGGCAAGGCTGAGACGGCAAAGATCATCGAGACGGTGCTCGTCGAGGAAGGTCGCCCTCCCGAAAGCGTGTTCGACTTCGTTCAGGGCATCACCGCTTACGCCCGGGGCAAAACACAGCAGGACGCGCGGCTCGATCTCGAAGGCCGCGCCAAGAAGCTGCTCGACCGGGCGGCCTGAGCGGGTCGCTTCTCTTTCACCAACCTCGCGGCGTCTTCCTCTCCAGAGTGAGAGGGCGGCGCTGCGCTTCGTGACGGGTTTAAGGGTCGGGAGAGGTTCCCAGCCGGCCCGTCATGGAGAACGACCATGGCCAAGGCCCAACTGAAGATCAGCTTGAGCGAGCAGCGTGCGATCCCACTCGACAAGCTCGTGCTGTCCCAGTCCAACGTCCGTCAGGTGAAAGCCGGCGTCGCAATCGAGCAGCTCGCCGAGGACATCGCCCGGCGCACCCTGCTCCAGTCCCTCACCGTCCGCGCCGTCGTCGACGAGGCCGGCCAGGAGACCGGCATGTACGAGGTGCCGGCCGGTGGCCGCCGCTTCCGCGCGCTGGAGCTGCTCGCCAAGCAGAAGCGTCTGCCGAAGAACGCGCCGATTCCCTGCATCGTGCGTACGGAAGGCTTGGCCGAGGAGGACAGCCTCGCCGAGAACGTCCAGCGTGCGCCTTTGCATCCGCTCGACCAGTTTCGCGCCTTCCAGGCCATGCGCGAGAAGGGCATGGGCGAGGAGGAGATCGCGGCCGCGTTCTTCGTGTCGGTTGCGGTCGTGAAGCAGCGGCTCCGCTTGGCGGCGGTCAGTCCCGCGCTGCTCGACGTCTACGCCCAGGACGGCATCACGCTCGACCAGTTGATGGCGTTCACGGTCAACCCTGACCACCAGCGCCAAGAGCAGGTGTGGGAGGCGCTGCAGCGGCACTACTCGAAGCAGCCCTACGAGATCCGGCGCATGCTGACCGAAGGCGCCGTTCGCGCGTCGGACAAGCGGGCGCAGTTCGTCGGGATCGACGCTTATGTCGAGGCCGGAGGCGAGGTGCTGAACGACCTCTTCCAATCGGACGATGGCGGTTGGCTGCAGGACGCGGGCTTGCTCGACATGCTGGTGGCCGAGAAGCTGCGCGAGGCAGCGGACGAGGTCGCGGCCGAGGGGTTCAAGTGGGTCGAGACGTTCGTCGACCTGCCTTACGCCCACCTCTACGGACTGCGCCGGCTCGTGGGCGAGCAGACTCCGCTGACGCCCGAGCAGGAGGCCGCGCGTGACGCGCTCATCACCGAGCAGGAGCGGATTGAGAGCGAGTTCGCGGCGGCCGAGGAGCTTTCGGACGAAGCGGACCAGCGTTTGGGCGAGATCGAGACGGCGCTGGAGGAGCTCGACAATGGCCCCGTCATGTTCGACCCGGCCGAGGTCGTGAGCGCGGGAGCGTTCGTCAGCATTGGCCCGGACGGGCGGCTCCGCGTGGATCGCGGTTACGTCCGGCCCGCGGACGAACCGCCCGTGCCCGAAGTGGAAGCCACGCCGGAGATGAGCGAAGCCTACGGGCGAGCGGTCGAGCACATTGCCGCTCGCATCGACGGCGATGACACCAGGGGGGCCACGGTGAGCACCGAGCCGTCGGTCGCGCCTGAGCCGGAGGAGGACGAAGGCATGCGCCCGATCCCCGACCGGCTGCTCGCCGAGTTGACCGCCCACCGCACCGTCGCGCTCAGGGATGCTCTGGGCACCAACCCGCACGTGGCCTTCCTGGCCTGCCTGCACGCGCTCGTGCTTCGGCGGTTCTACAGCTACGCGCTCGACAGCTGTGTTGAGATCGAAGCCAAGAGCGTCGGCTTTGCGCACCAGGCGCCCGGGCTCGCCGACACGGCTTCGGCCAAGTCCGTGGACCGGCGGCACGAGGCATGGGCGGCGGCGCTGCCCAAGGAGCCGGAGGCGCTGTGGGACAAGCTCGTCGGCTTCGATCACGACACCCGGCAGCATCTGTTCGCGCACTGCGTCGCCATGTCGGTGAACGCGACCTACGACGCCTACAACCGCCGGCCCCGTGCGCTCGCGCACGCCGACCGGCTGGCGGCGGCGGTCGACCTCGACATAGCGGGCGCGGGCTGGAGCCCGACCGTGGACAACTTCCTTGGCCGGGTCACCAAGGCCCGCATCGTCGCTGCGGTTCGCGAGGCCCGGGGCGAGCGGCAGGCGCAAGCCATCGACCACCTGAAGAAGGGCGAAATGGCCGAGCGGGCGCAAGGCTTGCTCGTCGGCACGGGCTGGCTCCCCGAGCCGCTGCGCACGCCGGGTCGCGAACTGCCCAGCCCGGTCGAGGCGGAGCCGATCGTCTCGCCTGGCGCGGTGATCGAAACCGGAGAGGAACCCTCCGGCGAAGAAACGGCGGCAGACGGCGGCGAACCGGCCATGGGCGAAAACGACGATCTCGCCGATGATGAGCACGTCGCGGAGGCCGACGCCCCCTACGCCTACGCGGCCGAGTAGGTCCGTCCCTGCCTGCTCACCCGAGGGCCCGCCGTTCCCACCAAGGGCGACGGCGGGCCCTTTCTTCATGCCAAGGTGCATCATGCGCGAACACGCATCCGACCTGGCGCGTCGCTTGGCTCAGAACGCCGAGGCGGTGTGCCGCCACTACCTCTCCAACGGGCGCCGACACGGCCACTACTGGCTCGTCGGCGACGTTGAGAACTCCGCCGGGCGTAGCCTCTACGTCCGTTTAACCGGGCCGGAGTCGGGCAAGGGCACCGCTGGAAAGTGGACCGACGCCGCTACGGGTGAGCATGGTGACCTGCTCGACCTTATCGCCGCTAACCAGCGCCTGACCGACCTGCCCGACGTGCTCGATGAGGCCCGACGCTTCCTGTCATTGCCCGACCCGGAGCCGATCTCGCGAACGCCGGTTTTACCTGTGCCGACCGGCTCACCGGAGGCCGCGCGGCGACTTTTCGGCATGTCGAAGTGGATCCGGGGCACGTTGGCTGAGACCTATCTGCATCGGCGTTGCCTGACCGATCTCAGCGGCACTGGAGCGCTCCGCTTCCACCCACACTGCTTCTACCGCCCCGAAGATGGCGAGGCGCCCGGGCGCGAAGGCTGGCCCGCTCTGATCGCCGCCGTCACCGACCTAGACGGCACCGTGACCGGCGCACACAGGACCTGGCTCGACCCATCGGGCACCGACAAAGCCCCGGTCGCCTCACCGCGGCGCGCCATGGGTCAGCTGCTCGGGCACGGCGTTCGGTTCGGCGTCGCAACCGACGTGTTAGCAGCCGGCGAAGGTGTCGAGACCATGCTGTCGTTGAGGCAGGTTCTGACCACGCTCCCTGCAGTCGCCGCACTCTCGGCCGCGCACCTAGCCGCCCTGCAGCTCCAACCGACGCTGCGAAGGCTCTACGTCGCTCGCGAACTCGACGATGCCGGACGGTGGGCGGCGGACATGCTGGCCACCAGAGCACGCGAGGCCGGGATCGAGCCGCTCATGCTTGACGCCCAGCTTGGGGACTTCAACGACGACCTGCGGCAACTCGGAGCCGCCGCGCTTTCGGCGCACTTGCGGGTGCAGCTCGCCCCCGAGGACGTCGAGCGCTTTGTAGCTTCGGCGAAGCCGGCGCGGAGGACTGCGGTCGCGTAGCGGCTCGTGTCGGAGACCCAGGCGCACGCACCGGCACGGGAGAGCCGCGCCTTCGGCCTTCCGAGAGGGGCGATCGGACCGGAGCCGGGCCGGGCCGGCAACGGCTGCGGCTGACTTTCTTCCCCGCCGCTAGGCGGCTCCTCGCGAGAGAAGAAAGCCGTCCTTCGCCGTCCTCCGCTACGCTTCGGCCGCGAGGAGACCCGCGGTGCAAGCCCGTCCCGCCCCCGCTCTTCGGCGCCCAGGAAGGCCGCGAGAGGCGCGGCCGCGAACCGGAGCGACGCCACCATGACCGACCACGACGAACCCCACGCCGAGTCCTCGACCGCCGCCATCCTGGCCGAGCTTCAGCTCTACGGCTTCCGTCCCTTCCAGAACGAGCCTGACCCCCGCCCGCTGCCTGAGGGCGAACGCGTCACCGGCGCGATCGCGGACATCTTCGACGCCCTGGTCTCCACGCTTGAGGACACCCGGCTCGAACCCGATCTAGACGACTTGCTCTGGGGCACGGTCAACCTATTCCACCGCGCCGCCGAGCGCGTCGAACGAGAGCTGGACGACAACGAGCAGGAGCAGCGCCGCAGCCAGCGTGAACAGGACGGTTCGGAGGTGCGTTCAGTCGAACTGGAACAGCTCCTGGTTCAGGGACTGACGCTCATCGAACGCCGCAACGCGCACGAGTTGATGCGCGACACCGCCGCCGACCTCTACCGCACGCACGTCGGCTCCGCCTGGCAGCCCCGCCACGGATCCCTCGTCAACCGCAAGGCGCTCACCTCCGCGGTAGTCGACAGCCGGGACTTCATCGCCGCCAGACGCAGGGCCGAGACCGAGGTGATGCTTCCCGCCGGAGCAAAGATCGCTTTCACCGGTGGCCGAGAATGCAACGACACGACCGCGATCTGGGCCGCGCTCGACCGGGTACACACCAAGCACCCCGACATGGTTTTGCTACATGGTGGATCGCCGACCGGTGCCGAGCGCATCGCCGCCTGCTGGGCCGACAGCCGCAAGGTTGCTCAGGTCGCCTTCAAGCCCGACTGGGCGAAGCACGTCAAGGCCGCACCGTTTAAGCGCGATGACGCCATGTTGGACGTGCTGCCGATTGGCGTCATCGTGTTCCCCGGCAACGGCATCAACGACAACCTGGCTGACAAGGCGCGCAAACTAGGGATCCCGTTGTTCGACTTCCGGAAGGGCGGCGCGTAAGCGCCGCCCTTCTTTCAGCCGCTACCGTCGGTAACGGTTCGCATTGCGCATTAAGCGACAACGCACGGCAGGTTCGCCCAGCCGCTCAACGCGCTGCACGTAACGCTTCGCCAGCGCGTGGTTCGGGAAGACGAGGCGAATGTAGCCACGCTCCCTAAACCGTTCGTCTGTCTGGCCGCGCTTGGCTTTGATGCCGTAGGGTCCAAGGTGATCGACTTGGCGGCGCGCGATATCGAGCAGGAAGAACCTGCCGCGATTTGACGGACGAACGCTCACGCGCACGACACTTGGTCCAACTCTCGTTTTCATTGCTTTTGCTCCGTTGCGAGCAGATCGAGCTGCTCCGAGCATCTTTACAGTTTCGGTTTCGGCAGCCGTTTCCGCTCTCGTTGGCGCTGATCCTCTGCCGCCGTGTATCCTTCCACGATCAACCCTCAAGGGGTCCGCTAAGCAAAGCTTGCGGCCTCTCTGGCTGACGCCGCCGAGGTGACCGCGGCCGAGCGCCGGTCTGCCGGGCGCCTGTCGAGCGGGGACGGTCCCCGCTCCCAGACAGGAGCTCGGAAATGCCTCTCACCCTCGCTCAGGCCAACGCCTGGAACCTCGCCACCACGCTGATGGTCTGCGTCGTCCTCTTCCAAACCGCCGAAGGCTACGGCGTCATGCCGGAGGTCGATTTCGACGGTGACACGGCCGAGATCGTCCACCTTTACGATCCGTATGAGCAATGACGGATCGCTCGCATCGGCGCGGCGGCGCTCGTTTCCGAGTGCCGCCGCCCACCGAAATCTGCTATGATTCAGGCGCGTTGCGGTGGTGGTGGAGGCGCGTCCAACCACGCTTGACCGGAGGACGCACATGCTCGTGATCGCTCTAATCGCCTTTGTTGGCATCCTATGCTGGCTGCTCTTCAACCTGACCGTCTATGCGGTGCCGACTTTTGTCGGCCTGTCGGTCGGCTTCTTCGCGCATCAAACCGGCGCCGGACCGTTCGGCGCGGCCGTGATCGGCTTCGCCTCGGCGGTAGTCACGCTGGTCGTGGTGCAGCGCCTGTTCGCGGCGACACCCAGCACGAGCGTCCGGCGTGCGCTCGCGTTCGGCTTCGCAGCGCCTGCCGCTTTCGCCGGCTACCATGCCGCGCTCGGGATCACCGAGATGGGAACGGTCAGCGCAGCTTGGGCTCAGGTGCTCGCCCTGCTTGGCGGCGCGGTGGTCGGAGCGGTAGCTTGGATGCGCCTGACCGCCCTCGCACCGCGAGGGTCCGGTGGGGCGTCGCAGGCCTTCATCGCAGAGTCCTGACTGCGGCAGCGGCTTGGGACCGCCGACACCCGCCTTCGCCGTCTCGGGGTCAACGAAGGTGGCGAGTAACGCGGGCGCGACCTTGACCAGCCATCGTCACCTGCCCTGAGCTCCGGCTCTGAGCAACGCCGCTGCGGGTTCGACTCGTCAGGGCGCGCGGCATCTTCCATCACCAGCGACGGGCCCGGGCCGGAGCGCGACCTTGCCTTTGCGCAGGTCGGAGCTTCTCTCACCGCTACCCGTAAGCCCTGGCTCTTGTCTGGTTGCGCGAGGGGCCGCCACGTCTCTGCCTGAGGTGTTCCGGTCCCGGCCAACACGGCCTCTCTCTGGCTTGATCTGACCAGGGCCGGCTTCGCCTCGATCGCCTGGCCGCAACGGGCTTCGCGACTTTCTTCCCCTGACCGCGAGCGGTCATTCCTCGCGAGGCAAGAAAGCCGCCGCTCCCCGTCCTCCACTGCGTTGCGGGCCCAAGGGCTGCGGCGTCGATCGTCCCCGGCCTTGCGATCGCCATCGAGGCCGCGATGGGCGCGGGTTCGAACACCAAGGAGACTAACAATGGCGACCATCGGCACCTTCAAGAAGTCCGGCAACGACTACACCGGCGACATCGTCACCCTCTCGGTTCAGGCCAAGGGCGTTCGCATCACGGCGCAGGACAAGAACGGCAACGACAACGCTCCCTCGCACCGGGTATTCGTCGGCAAGGCGGAGATCGGCGCCGCCTGGACCAAGCGCTCGAACGAAGGCCGCGACTACCTGGCCCTGAAGCTCGACGACCCCAGCTTCACCGCTCCCATCTACGCCAACCTCTTCGACGACGAGGGCGCGGACACCTTCAGCCTCATCTGGTCGCGCCCGAACGGCCGACGCAGCGACTGAGGCCAGCGACGCCCCGCCCGGTCACCCCGGGCGGGGCGCTAACGCACTATTCGGCGGCTGCGGGAACGGCTTCGCTGATCGCCTGCAGCGTCAGGCGAGCGACCTTCTCCGACGACGCCGGGTTCTGCCCGGTCACCAGCCGCCCGTCGCGAACGGCGTAGGGCTGGTAGTCCGGCCCGCCCTCGAAGCGGGCGCCGAGCTGACGCAGTCGCGCCTCAAGCAGGAACGGCACGGTGCTCGTCAGCCCTGCAGCCTCTTCCTCGCTGTCGGTAAAGGCGCTGACACGACGCCCCGCAACGACCGGGCGACCGGTCTCGTCCTTCGCGTTCACCAGGCCTGCGGGACCGTGGCACACGGCCGCGACAACCTTGCCGCTCCGCCATGCGGTCGAGAGCAGATCCCCGAGCGCCGCGCTCTTGGGCAAGTCCCACATCGTGCCGTGGCCGCCGGGCAGGAAAACGGCGTCGTACCCCCGAGCCGTGACCTGATCGACCTTTAGCGAAACTTCGATCTTACGCATCGCGCTGGCGTCTTTGAGAAAGCGGTCGACGGTCGCTCCGTTCTCGCCTGCCGGCTTCAGCGACCGGGGATCGATAGGCACCTTGCCGCCTTGGATGGAGACGACGTCAACCTGCGCACCGGCGTCCACAAAAGCATAATAAGGGGTCGCAACCTCCTCGAACCAGACGCCGGTCGGCTTGCCTGTGTCACCCATCGCCCCGTGTGAGGTGAGCACCATCAAGATCTTGATCGTAGCCGTCATGTCGTCCTCCTTCTCTAAGAAGGCAGACATAATCCGCCCTGGCTCGGCGTAGAACTTTGCTCTACCGCTACCAGCCATAAGCAATCCTATGGCTGGGGGCGACCGTGAGCTACCTTGTCCAAATGCGCACCGTCCTAGAGGTCCACCGGTCAGGTTCGATCTCCAAGGCAGCCGCGCGCCTTGGCCTGACACAGCCCGCAGCGTCCGCCCACGTCCAGGCGCTTGAGGCAGTGCTGGAGAAGCCGCTGTTCGTGCGCACCGCCCGTGGAGTGCTGCCCACGCCTGCCGTCGACGAGCTCGCGCGCATGATCGGCTCCCACTTGGACGCCGTGGCGACGGCGTTCAGCGCCGTGAAGGCGAGATCGCTCGTTCTTACCGGCACCGTCTGCATTGCTGGTCCGGCTGAATTCCTGGGACATCGCGTAGCGCCGAGCCTGGCAGGGCTTGTCGATCTCGGCCTCAAGGTGCGTCTGCTCACGGGGAACCGGGATCGCATCTACGGCTGGCTTGACGACGGAACTGCTGAGCTCGCCGTCACGGCATCGCGGCCAGCCAGCCGATCGCTGGGCTTTGCCGAGATCGCGCGCGAACGCCTGCTGCTGGTGGCGGCTCCGGGACTTGCCCGCCGGCTCTCTGCAGGTCCCTTGACCCTGGACGCGCTCACCTCAGCTCCGCTGGTGGCGTACGACGAGGACCTGCCCCTCGTGCGAGAGCATCTCGCAGCCGTCTTCGGAGCGTCGCCGGAGCTGAGCGCGGCTGTCACTGTACCGGATCTGCGGGTCGTCGCCCGGCTGGTGGCGGCCGGCGCGGGTTGGAGCGTGCTCCCCGACTATATCTGCACGGAAGCAATTGCCGAGGGGTCGCTCGTGAACATCGCCGGCCCGCGTGAGGCGCCGGAGAACGCGCTCTACTTGGTCTGGACAAAGGCGGCGCTACGCCATCCACGGGTCACGCTCGTGCGCGATCGTTTGTCCGGTTCTCTCTAGCTTGCTCCCGGATCGGGGCGGCGAAGCAGGTCCGCGGCCTCGCAGCCAAGCTCCCGCGCGAGCCGGTCCAAAACATCGATACCGGCTGCGTATTGGCGCCGCTCGAGCGCGCTGACGTAGGTTCGGTCGATGTCGGCACGATGGGCGAGTTCTTCCTGACTCAAACCAGCGGCTTGGCGGAAACGTCTCAGGTTGAGGGCCAGGACCTCGCGAATCTCCATGGCCATGCCGGGCCACGGTTGTCGAGTATTCCACCACGGAGTATTCTCGACATATGCTGCTACGCGGACGCCCCTCCCCTGTCGCGAGAGTCCACAACGAGCCGCATTTTTCGTGCACAACGCCGCATCAAACCGATGCGGAGGTTGCGTGACGGCTCCGCTTGCGTCAGTCGAGCGCATCGCCTCTCCGCTAAGCAACAATCGAAGGTCGCCCGCATGACGCAGGCCATCGCGATCGCCGTCGAAGCGCCGAATGACGCAACGCTCACCGGCTACGACCAGGCCCATGCGATTACGTATCTTCGCCTTCTCGATGCCGAAAACGACGGCGCCGACTGGCGCGAGGTCACGCGATTGGTGCTCGGCTGCGACCCCGACACTGATCCCGAGTGTGCGAGACGGACGTACGACTCCCACCTGGCACGCGCCCGCTGGATGACGACGAACGGCTACCGTCACCTGCTTCGCGGTGGCGCACCCCACTGAGCAAAGGCGAGCTTTGCCTCCGCAGCAAAGGTCGTTGCGAAAACGCCCTCTTCTCAAAGGGATGGTAGTTCGACAACTATTGCGATAACGCCTCGGCGTCCCGCCCGGGCGGTGGCCGAGTAACCGCAATGTCGCGTCCGAACTGGCGTGATCCTACCGAGTATGAGTCGCTCCGCAGCGTAGACACGCCAACGCTCGCGGGCGAGTTTCTGAAGCGCAACCCCGACTACATCGCCGACCACGAATGCCTCTCCCGGTTCGCGTCAGAGGCGCGGCTCGACGCAGCTGCCCGCGACGCGTTCGCGGCAGCTTGGGGGGTGCGATTTCGCTGCAAACAGCGATTCTCTGATCTGGACGGCGCAGGCGCTTCCCACCGTTGTTGGCGTCGTCCCCACCCCTCCAGCGTTGGCCGGACCGCAGCGCCGCGCTGACGCGCGAGCGCTCTCCGCCGCATCCAGGCTGCGCGTCGAACTTCTGTCGGCAGACGTCGCCGACGCAGCCGTACTGCCGTTCGACCCGCTCTTCCCGATCCGTGTCGCCGCCGCGATGCGCGTCTGGCGAGCGCTCGCAGGCGGCAGTCCGGGTGTCGATCCGCAGGTGCTTTCGGCGCAACGTCGGACACGGCTCGTGCTCGCTTTGCGCGCCCTCGACGGCCGTCTGGATCACGCTAGCTACCGCGAAATCGCGGAAGAAATGTTCAGTCCGCTGGCGCTGGATGGTGATGCGGACTGGAACACTCACCCCGAGCGCGACCGCACCATTCGGCTCGCCCGCCTCGGCCGCAAACTGATGCGCGGCGGCTATCGCCGACTGCTGTTCTACCCGTACCGCCGCCTGCGCTGACGCACGGCGTCTAATGGCGCCTCCCACGCGAACGGCGAGATAGCCAGCCGGGCCGACTGCCGCGGTGGCGATCTCGAGGGGGCTCGACATCGCCATAGGTCCGGCCGCGACCGCTTCGCCACAAGTGCCCCGCCGTCGTCGCCCGCATTCCGCGAGCGCCTGGGACGGCCCGGAGGCACTACACCGATGTCCAACCAACCGAACCTACCGCCACGCTACCTGCGCACACCCGAAGCTGCCCGCTTTCTCGGCCTGTCCGGCCGCACGCTAGAAAAGCACCGCACCTATGGCACCGGTCCTCGCTACTCGAAGATCGGCGGCCGCGTCGTCTACCGTCTGGAGGATCTCCAGGCGTGGGTCAGCCGCGGCGAGAAGGCGTCGACGAGCGACGACACGGGCGACACCGTGCTGCCCGCCAAGCGCCACTCCGCCGTCTCGCCGGCCTATGCCAGCTCCCGGCCGCGTTGACGCGGACCCGCTCCGTGACCGGCCTCACTCACGTCGAGCTCGTCCATGTGGACGGCGCGATCCAACGATGGATTCGCTTCGGCCAGCATGCCGCCGAGCGGATCGCGGACCGCCGCTCCCGTGTGCTGTCCTACGCGCCAGGTGCAGTATTCGCGTTCGTGCGCTGGCGCGCCGGCGACCACGAAACCGTCGAATCCCGGCTCGACATCCTGCGCGCTGTGCGCACCGGCGAGGCCTTCTCGACCGTGCCGTTCGTAACGCCCGGGGCTGAGAGTCTGCTCCGCATCTCGGGCTGGCCGAAAGTCGCCCGGGCGCTGGAAGCAATCGACGGGGTGGAAGCACTCGGCATCGACCCGGCCGACGCCGCGCCCGAGCACTGGCGGCACGTACACAGCTGCCTCGCGGCCGGCCTCACTCCACGCCCTTACGCAGCTCCGCGCCATCGCGCCTGGCTGCTCCGTCGAAGGATCCAAGCATGACCACCAACGCCAAACCTGCACGCCCGTTCGCCTGGGGCGTGTTGATCGCGGCACAAGCGGCGATCTCCATTATCGCCGTCACGGCCGTTGCCGAGATGCCGACCCGCCTCGTCTGGAACGTGTCCGAAAGCGTGCCGACCGGTCTCTACGCGGTGCGCGACGACGGCCGCCTTCGCCCCGGAGTTCTGGCCGCCGTGATGCCACCCGAGCCGCTCGCGAGCTGGCTCGTGGAAGGCGGCTACCTTGGCGGCGGCGCGCCCTTGTTGAAGCGCGCCGAGGCGCTGCCGGGCCAGCGTGTCTGCCGCATTGGCGCTCGCGTCACCGTCGATGGTGAGCTGCGGGCGATCGCCCTTGAGGCCGACCGGTTTGGGCGTCCGCTGCCGCACTGGAGCGGTTGCAGCGTTATCGCTGACGGGCAGTTGTTCCTGCTCAACGCCGACCATCCGGGCTCGCTCGACGGGCGCTACTTCGGGCCGCTGCCTCGCACTTCGGTGCTGGGTCGCGCGGTCCCGCTGCTGGTCGATGAGGCGCGCTGATCATGCTTCCGGCCAGCTCTCGCGTCGTCCGCGCCAGCGCGTTCGCCGCACACCGCGCCCGCCGCGCGACCCTCTTCTCTATCCCGGCCGTGCTCGCCGCCGCGCTGCTGCTGGGCATCGCTCCGCTTGCCTCCGCGCAGTCGCCGACCGGGTCACCGGCTGCTCCGGTCTCTGCTCCTCCCGGTGCCCACCCGTATGCCGGCTATGTCGCCGAGGCGTCGCAGCGGTTCGGCATACCGGAGGCATGGATCTGGTCAGTGATGCGCGTAGAAAGCGCCGGCAATCCCGCAGTCACGTCGCACGCGGGCGCCATGGGCCTGATGCAGGTGATGCCCGGCACCTATGCCGAGCTGCGCTCGCGACACGGGCTCGGGCCGAACCCTTACGACCCGCGCGACAGCATCCTGGCGGGCGCCGCTTACCTGCGCGAGATGCATGACCGCTACGGATCGTCAGGGTTCCTGGCGGCGTACAATGCGGGGCCGGGCCGTTGGGAGGACTACGTCTCCCGCGGCCGTCCGCTGCCTGCCGAGACGGTCGCTTACATGACGCGTCTTGGCCCGATGGTCGGCAGTTCGGCTGCGCCCGCACCAAAGGTCGTGGCGCGGGTCGATCGTCTCGCGTGGACGCGCGCTTCGCTGTTCGTGCGGATCGGGACCGGCGAGGCGTCGAGCAGAACTGATGACGAACCGGATGCGCCCACACTGCAAGGGAGCAATGGAGAGTCCGCACCGGCTCAAGTTCGTAGGCCTCAGCCCAGCAGCGTTGCGACACCAGCCCCGACCGACGCTCCTCATTCCCTTTTCGCCGTGCGGAGACCGGAGTGACGGCTCGGACGCCCTGTCGTTCCTCGGCGTGCTGTGTCGCAAGTTTAGGCGGAGTGCGGGTGTGCTTGGATCGTAAGCAACAGGGAGGGCAGGATACAAGCCGCAAGGTGCGGCCGGTCGGTCGGGGCAGAAAGTCCAACAAAACCAAGCACCGCGCGCACCTTGCGGCGCACGGGCATAAGCTGGCCGTTCCAGGAAACTGGCGGAAACGCTTCGGTTTTTACACCTTGCGGCGATCGGCATGAGCGCTGAGGACGATTTCCGCATTCGTCCGGGCCGCATCCGCTCGACGCCGCAGCCCAAGGCCAAGTCATTCCTGCAGCAGGCGCTTCGGGCCGCCCAGAAGGCCGGCGGTCCCCGTCCGGTTGGATGCGGTCGGGGCGCGACTTGGGGCCGAGGCCGTTCCGGCAGCGTCGGCGCTTCGCGCGCGCTGCTCAGCCGGTCGCGTGGTGCGGTCATCAAGGCGCGTGTCGTTCGCCGGGCTCGGACGCCCGGAGCGCTTCGGGCGCACGTCTCCTACCTTCATCGGGACGGCGTGACGCAGGACGGCGAGCGCGGGCAGTTGTTCGATGCGGAGCGCGACGGGGTGGACGCCGCGCGCTTCGCCGAGCGCTGCGAAGATGACCGGCACCACTTCCGGTTCATCGTCTCGCCTGACGACGCGCGCGAGCTGGCCGACCTGCGGCAGTTCACGCGTGACCTAATGGATCAGGCCGCCCGGGATCTCGGCACCAAACTCGATTGGGTAGCGGTCGACCACTGGAACACTGAACACCCACACATCCATGTCCTCGTCCGCGGCAAAACCGACACCGGCGAGGACCTCGTCATCAGCCGCGACTATATTAGCCACGGCATGCGCGACCGCGCCGGCGCGCTGGTCACACAGGAGCTCGGCCCGCGAACCGATCTCGAAGTCCGACGCGATCTTCAGACCCAGGTCGAGGCCGAACGCTGGACCAAGCTCGATCGCGCGCTCGCGCGCGAGGCCGCTGGCCGGGAAGGAGTGGTGGATGTGCGTCGGCCGGTTCTCGCCGAGCCCGATCCGCTTCGGGAGGAAAAGCTCGGGCGGTTGCGCAAGCTGGAGCGGCTGGGCTTGGCGGAGGGCGATGGCACAGGCCGGTTCTTGCTCGCCGTCGACGCCGAGCCGCGACTACGCGCGCTCGGCGAGCGTGAGGACATCATCAAGCGCCTGCATCGCTCCATGGGCCGCGGCGGGCGCGAGGTCGATGTGTCGGGGTTCGTGCTGGAAGGAGAAAACGTGGGGCCGATGCTCGGTCGGCTCGCCGCGCGCGGTCTCGACGATGAGCTTGAAGGTTCAGCCTACGCCGTCGTCGAGGGTGTCGACGGGCGGGCGCACCACATTAAGTTGCCGGACCTCGACGCGGCCGGTGACGGGCCGATCGGCTCGGTTGTCGAGCTGCGACGGTTCGAGGACGCAGGCGGGCGGCAACGGGTGGCGCTCGCCGTGCGGTCGGACCTCGGCATCGAGGCCCAGATCACCGCGCACGGGGCGACGTGGATCGATCGCCAGCTCGTCGCGCGCGAGCCGGTTGTGCTCGGCTCTGGCGGGTTCGGGGCGGAGGTGCGCGATGCGCTCGAACGCCGAACCGACCATCTGGTCGGCGGAGGCCTGGCGTGGCGGCAAGGGCAGCGCGTCCTGTTCGCGCGCGACCTCCTCGACACGCTACGGCGGCAGGAGCTCGATGCAGTCGCCGCGAAGCTCTCGACGGGGAACGCGCTGCCCTACAAGCCGGCTGCTGACGGCGAGCACGTGGGCGGCGTCTATCGCCAGCGCCTGCAGCTGGCTTCACGGCGGTTCGCCATGATCAACGATGGGCTCGGGTTCAGCCTAGTGCCCTGGTCGCCGTCGCTGGAGAAGCGACTCGGCCAGCAAATCAGCGGAGTCGGCTTACCCGGCGGCGGCGTAGAGTGGAGCTTCGGTCGCAAACGCGGGATCGGGTTGTAACCGGCCCAGCGCCCGCAACCGCCCAGGTTCCAACGCAGCTAGTGCGGAATGGGCGCGGAAACGAAACGCTCGCCTAAGCTGGTCGTGCGTCGGTTGGCGGAGGGATAATGTCGTCCGGGGATCGGGGAGTGCTCACCTCCGGCACCCAAGCAGCTTCTCAAAGCACACCCCCACCGACAGCCGCCCTCCGCCTTCCAAGCGAGCGCACTTGGAGCAGTATGCTAGACGACCAACAGGCCGATGACCCTCCCCATTTCTGGGGATAGCGCCTTTCGACCGAGCTCATCAGACTCGATCGATGGCAGAAGTCAAACAAGCGATAGTCGCGCACGATGTTGTGATGGAAGCTTTCCAGTGGCTTCCGGCTCGCCAACAGCAACTGCTACTTTGGCATCGCGTAGATGGCCTTACTTATCAGGAGATGGCGGTTCGCCTTGGCGTCACGGAGCGGAAGTTAGTCCGCAGGATGGCCGCGATGATCGTTGCGTTCTCGCGGAACGTCGAGAAGATCGAACGAAGCAAAAAGCGGTCGGCTTTCGCCTTTGTGCACGCGGAGACCCGCCGTAGCGCGACGCCGGGATGAGAAGCCTTGAACCAGAGTGCCAGCAAGCGTTGGCGTCGTGGTTATGTCTGGAACACGCATTCTTTGGGGCCAAGTGCTTCTCGTCGGCATAATCGCGCTGCTGTTCGTCTGGGCCGCCACCCAGTGGGCCGCCTGGCGGCTCGGCTTCCAGGCTCAGCTCGGCCCGCCAATGGGCGAGGTGTTCGGCTGGCCCGTTTACCCGCCGCCCGCCTTTTTCATCTGGTGGTACTGGTACGACGCGTACGCGCCGCAGGTGTTCATGGAGGGCGCGTACATCGCGTCAGCCGGCGGCTTCGTCTCCATCGCCGTCGCAATGGCCATGTCGGTCTGGCGGGCTCGCGAGGCCAAGGACGTGTCCACTTACGGCTCGGCCCGCTGGGCGACGCGCGACGACTTGGCCGCCGCGGGTCTGCTCGGCTCCGATGGCGTCGTGCTAGGGAAGCACCTCAACGCCTATCTTCGCCATGACGGACCGGAGCATGTGCTCTGCTACGCGCCCACGCGCTCGGGCAAGGGCGTAGGACTGGTCGTGCCCACGCTGCTCACCTGGCCCGGCAGCTGCGTCGTCCATGACATCAAGGGCGAGAACTGGACGCTGACCGCCGGATGGCGCGCGCGGTTCGGGCGCGTAGTGCTCTTTGATCCGACCAACGCGGCGAGCTCAGCCTATAACCCGCTACTGGAGGTGCGGCGTGGCCCCTCCGAAGTCCGCGACGTCCAGAACATTGCGGACATCCTGGTCGATCCCGAAGGTGCGCTGGAGAAGCGGAACCACTGGGAGAAGACCAGCCACGCGCTGCTCGTCGGCGCGATCCTTCACGTCCTCTACGCCGAGCCCGACAAGACGCTGGCTGGCGTCGCCGCCTTTCTGTCTGATCCCAAGCGTCCGATCGAGACCACCCTTCGTGCGATGATGACCACGCCTCATCTCGGCGAGGCAGGCGTTCATCCCGTCGTGGCGAGCGCCGCCCGCGAACTCTTGAACAAGTCAGACAACGAGCGGTCCGGCGTACTCTCAACCGCCATGTCCTTCCTGGGGCTCTATCGTGACCCGGTGGTGGCCGAGGTGACGCGCCGCTGCGACTGGCGCATCGCGGACCTCGTCGAAGGTGCTCGCCCGATGACGCTCTACCTAGTCGTGTCGCCCTCAGACATCTCCCGGACCAAGCCGCTCGTGCGGCTGCTCCTCAATCAGATCGGGCGGCGCCTGACCGAGGAGCTCCAGTCGCGATCCCGCCGGCACCGCCTCTTGCTCATGCTGGATGAGTTTCCCGCGCTCGGTCGCCTCGACTTCTTCGAGTCCGCGCTCGCCTTCATGGCGGGATACGGCATCCGCTCGTTCCTGATCGCGCAGAGCCTCAACCAGATCGAGAAGGCCTACGGGCCGAACAACGCGATTCTCGACAACTGCCATGTTCGCGTGGCCTTCGCGACCAATGACGAACGCACCGCCAAGCGGGTGAGCGACAGCCTCGGCACGGCGACCGAGATCCGCGACGCTAAGAACTACGCGGGTCACCGGCTCTCGCCCTGGCTTGGGCACCTGATGGTCAGCCGGCAGGAAACGGCGCGGCCGCTGCTCACCCCGGGCGAGATCATGCAGCTTCCGCCCAGCGACGAGATCGTGCTGGTCTCCGGGTCGCCGCCGGTTCGGGCCAAGAAGGCGCGCTACTACGAAGACCCGCAGCTCAAGCGCCGCATCCTGGCCCCTCCAGAGCCCACGCCCACAAGCCCGGGCTTGCGTAGTGCCCCGCCGAAGCCGGACGACTGGACGGATCGCGTCGTGCAGAGTGCGCCGGAAAGCGAAGCTGATGACGCCAACGCCGGGCTGCGCCGTGAGCCTGAACTGCCCGACCATGAGGAGGTCGTGCGCGAGCCCGCGCCGGCACCTGCGAACGAGTTCGACCTGGAAGCGGAGGAGCCGGAAGACGATGCGCTGCGCCAGCGGTTGCTGGCCAGCCGGATGCGCGGCGCCGCCCGTCAGGCGGCGCTCGATCCCGGTGACGGCATCGAGCTCTGACATGGCCCGCAAAGGGCAATTCACCGTGTACCTCGACCCAGCG
The DNA here is from genome assembly GCA_035644935.1 of Sphingomonadaceae bacterium. Lineage (GTDB taxonomy): Bacteria > Pseudomonadota > Alphaproteobacteria > Sphingomonadales > Sphingomonadaceae > CADCVW01. The sequence continues at coordinate 3,395 of DASQNO010000100.1, read as the reverse complement.
ACCATGCGCGCGCTCGACGCCTATGCTGCCCAGCGGCGCAAGCCGAAGTCGCTCGTAGCCGAAGCGGCCATCACCCCGTTCCTGACACCGGACGACAGCGACCGCCGGGAAGCGGCCATGGCCAAGCGCCTCGACCGGATTGTGCGCGTGCTGGAACGCATGGAGCGGAACCAGGGCGTGACGCTCGAAACGGTAGCCCTGTTCGTGCGGTTCTGGCTGACAGCGACGCCTAGCCTGCCCGAACAGACCACCGCGGCAGCACGGGCGAAAGGGGCCGAACGCTACGAACGGTTTGTTGAGGCACTCGGGTGCCGGCTCGCGAACGGGCCGGGACTGCTGAAGGAGATCGCGCTCGACGTCCCTGGCGACCGCGATTGAATGGGTCCGTAAACAGCCGGGATTGATCTTGCATACTGGTCATACTTCGAGCCAATCGACTGCTTAACCCGCGACCGAGAAGCAGACGTCGGCTTCGCTCTTCTCCAGGGTCGCACTCCAGGCCAGCCTCCTCACGTAGAAGGGCGGCTGACGCTAGTTCCAATCTGCGCTAGCATCGCTTCGTGCGTTACCAGGATGTCTACCCATCTGAGGCGCTTCTTCGCAGCTTCGACGTCGTGCGTCCGCGCGCAGCCGAGCTGCTGAACCTCGAGTTCTTTGAAGCCGAACCCGCTGGGATGCCTACAGCAGTCTTCGACCAGCACCATCTTCTCCTCAATTTGCGCGCTGAGCCGCACCGTGTTGAGAACTGGCGCGACGGCGTCCACCGCGACTTCACGTATAGACTGCACGAGATCGTGCTGACGCCGGCGGGCATCAGCTCGGGCTGGTACTGGCATGCGCGCTCGAAGGTGATCGTCATCACCATCGACCCCAAGCGGCTCGAGCGATTCGCACGCTCCGAGCTCGGCCTCATCCTGACCGAGCGCCAGGTGCGGGACGTGCCGCAGGCGGAGGATACGGATCTCTGCCATGCTGGCACGATGCTGCTCGACGCGCTGCGCACCCGGATCACGGGCTCGGAAGTGATGTACGAGAGCCTGGCCCGGGTGTTCCTCGTCAAGCTTCTCCAGCGCTACGGCGAGGAGCGGCACGAGGCGCTCGAGTTCAGCCGCGGCTTCACCGCCCGTCACTACAAGCGCGTGCTCGACCATGTGGAGGCCAACTTCGGCCAACCGATCACGATCGAGGATCTGGCGGGTGTCGCCGGCATCAGCCCGGCGCATTTTTCGCGACTGTTCAAGGAGGTGCTCGGCGACAGTCCCTACCAGTTCGTCATGGAATACCGTGTCGAGCAGGCGAAGAAGATGCTCGCCGACCGGGAGCAATCGCTCATCGACGTGGCGCTGTCCTGCGGCTTCTCCGACCAGCCCCATCTCGGGCGCATCTTCAAGCGGCTGACCGGGGCCACGCCGAAGGAGTACCGCGCAAGCCTATAGCAGGATCGTTCAAAACTCCCGCACGCCCCTTCAATCAAGCGCGGTCGTGTTCGGCGACAAGGCTCCTCACCAACACGCTGACCAAGGAGACCCGTCATGAAGACCCTGCTCGCCACCGCCGCCGTCCTCGCCGCGACGCTCGCTGTCCCCGCAGAGGCCGCCACCTCGAAGCGCATCATGTTCGAGAGCGCGGGCAAGCGCCTCGTCGGCGATCTCTATTTGCCCGACGGGTACAAGGCTGGCGAGAAACTGGCCGCAGTCGTCGTCACCGGCGCCTGGATGACGGTGAAGGAGCAGATGCCCGCCCGCTACGCCGCCGAGCTCGCCGACCGCGGCTATGCAGCGCTCGCCTTCGACTTCCGCGGCTGGGGCCAATCGGAGGGCGAGCAGCGCCAGTTCGAGAGCCCGGCGATGAAGACCGAAGACATCACTGCCGCGGCGGCATTTCTCGGGACGCGGCCCGAGGTCGACGCGCACCGCATCGGCGGGCTCGGCATCTGCGCCAGCGCCGGCTACATGGCGGGCGCGGTAGCCGCCTCCCCGCACCTGAAGTCGATGGCGCTCGTCGCCCCCTGGCTGCACGATGCCGTGATCGTCGATCAGGTCTATGGTGGCCGTGAGGGCGTCGCGAAGCTCGTCACGACGGGCCGCCGGGCGGCCGACGAGTTCACCCGGACCGGCACGCCGACGCTCGTCCCCGCAGCGAGCGCCACGGAAAGCCGCGCCGTGATGTTCCAGGCGCCCTACTATACCCAGGCAGACCGCGGCCTGATCCCCGAGTGGCGCAACGCGTTCGATCTCGCCTCCTGGGAAGGCTGGCTGACGTTTGACGCGCTGTCGATCGCGCCGCGCCTCGGCGAGAAGCCGGTTGCGATGGTCCATTCGGAGGCCGCAGCGATCCCGCAGGGCGCGCGGAGCTTCTTCGCCAGGCTCTCGGGTCCGAAGCGGGAGCTATGGCTCGATGGCGTCAGCCAGTTCGACTTCTACGACCGCAGAAAGCCCGTGGCGCTCTCAGCTGACTTCGTCGCCGCGCATTTTGCCGCGACGCTCAGTTAGTCCGCCGCACCGCCGGCGCTACGAGCCGCGACGGCCCCGCTCCACCCGGAGTGGGGCCGTTTCCGTGTCCGGCTACGGCCACGCGTACGGCCGGAGCAGGAATGTTCAAAACTCGCGCAGTCCACTTCAATCCTCGAACGCCGGGATCAGCGACAAGGTCTTCGTCAACCCGAACGAAGGAGACCTCACATGACCAACCAGACTGCGGCCCTGCTTGTTTCCGCTCTGATGGCCGGCTCGGCGCCAGCGGAGGCCACCCCCGCCGACGAAGCCGCCGTGACGACCGTCGTCGAGAGCGTCGGGACGCTCGCGGACCGCGGCGAGTTCGACGCGCTCGAGCGGCTCTACGCCCCTGAGGTGCGCGTCGACTACACCAGCCTTGCCGGCGGCGAGCCCGAGGTGAAAAGCGCCTCGGCGCTGATGACGCAATGGGCCAACGTGCTGCCAGGCTTCGACCGCACGCGCCACGCGATCTCGAACGTCAAGGTGAAGCTGAGCGGCTCCACGGCGACCGCGACGGCGAACGTGGTCGCCGACCACTGGATCGGCGCTGGCCATTGGCAGGTTTCGGGCCGCTACGATTACGCGCTGGCGCGCGACGGGCGCGACTGGCGGATCACCGCGCACCGCTTCACCGTTACCGGCGAGACCGGCAGCCGTAACGTGTTCGGCCCGGCGACCGAAGCGGCCGAGGCACGCCCGAGCGCCTATCTTGTCCGCGCGCAGGCGCGACAAGTAGTGATGGATTTTCTGACAGGCCTCGAGGACAAGGACATGGCGCGCGTGAACGGCGTCTGGGCGGACGACGCGGTTCAGGAGATGCCGTATGCGCCGGAGGGTTTCCCCAAGCGGGTCGCGGGTAAAGACGCGCTCATCCGCCAATACGCGGCCTGGCCGCAGAAC
>DASQNO010000099.1:0-14713 GCA_035644935.1 Sphingomonadaceae bacterium | reverse complement strand
GCGATCCGCGCGGTCAGCGCGCCGCCGCCCGCGGTCAGCACGATAAAGGCGGCGAGCCCGACCACCATGATCGGGCGCAGCACGGTGGGAATGACCGTCGTCACCGCGAACGCCGCGTCCGTGTCGAACCCGCCGGTCCAGTAGGCGAGGCCCAGCGCCGCGTAGGCGGGGATCGTCAGCCCCAGGCAGAGCGCCGCCACGCGCCGGTAGCGCCCGGGCGTCCACGCGCCGGTCAGGAAGCCCGTCTTCAGCCCCCACATCCCCGCCAGCATGTAGGCCAGCGTTTCGCAGCCGTAGAAGGCGAGATTGATCAGGTTGTCGGGGACGAGGTCGCCCAGACGGTGCGCGACGAGCGCGGCGTAGGGTCCGCGGTGCAGCGCCAGGTCCGCCGCCAGCGCCGCCGGGGCGGGGGCGGCATAGGCGCCCGCCGAGCCCGTCGCGCCCAGCGCCGCGCCGAGCCCGGCGACGGCCAGCAACTGCACGGCCAGCAGCAGCGCAACGGCGACGGCCAGTTCCTGGGGGAATAGCTGCCGGAAGCCGAACGCGAGCATCCCGACGAGCGCGTACTGCACCAGTATGTCGCCGTCCCACACGAGCACCGCGTGCGCGGCGCCCAGCGCCAGCAGCCACCCCATGCGCGCAAAATGGACGCGCTGTCCGGGCTCGCCCGCCTGCTGGGCGCGCGTGACCACGAGCAGCAGCGACGCGCCGAACAGGAACGAGAACAGCCCCCGCATCTTGCCCTCCACGGCGACGAACGCCGCGAGCCAGGCGAGGAGGTCGGCGGGGCCGTCGTGCCCGAACGCCGCCGGGTTGCTCTGCGCGGCGTCCGGCATCGCGAAGTTGACGATGTTCATTGCGAAAATGCCCATCACCGCGACGCCGCGCAGGACGTCCAGGCTGGCGATGCGGTCCGATGGCGCGGTGGGCGACGTGCCGGCGTCCATGCGCGGCGTTACGCCGGCACCTCGCCACGCATCAGCGCCGGCAGCCAGCCCTCGTGCCCCCGACGCACCTCCTCCAGGTCGATCGTCGTGTCGCCAAGCACCAGCCGCTCCTCGGCGGTGACCGACCCGACGAACGCGTGCGGCACGCCCGCCGCGGCGGCGGCGCGGACGACCGGGTCGCTGTTGTCGGTGGTGACGAGGTAGCGGCCCTGGTCCTCGCCGAAGAGCGCGGCGTGCGGGTTGCCGGCGAGCAGGCGCTTGTCGACCGCGACGCCGAGGCGGCCGGCCAGCGCCATCTCCGCCAGCGCGACCAGCAGCCCGCCGTCCGACAGGTCGTGCACCGCGGTGACGTAGCCTTCGGCGATGAGCGTGCGGATGAACTCCCCGTGCCGCCGCTCGGCGTCGAGATCGACGGGCGGCGGCGGGCCGTCCTCGCGGCCGGCGATCTCGCGCAGCCACAGCGACTGGCCGAGATGGCCGCCGACGTCGCCGAACCTGCGCCCGATCAGCCAGACATCGTCGCCGGGCGTCTTGAGCGCCACGGTGGCGGCGGTGCGCCAGTCGTCCAGCAGGCCGATGCCGCCGATCGCGGGCGTCGGCAGGATCGCGGAGCCGCCGCCGTCGGGGAGCCTGGTCTCGTTGTACAGGGACACGTTGCCCGACACGATGGGCATGTCGAGCGCCAGGCAGGCGGCGGCCATGCCCTGGATGCAGCCGACGAACTGCCCCATGATCTCCGGCCGCTGGGGGTTGCCGAAGTTCATGCAATCGGTCGCCGCCAGGGGCTTGGCGCCGACGGCGGACAGGTTGCGGTAGCATTCGGCGATCGCCTGCTTGCCGCCTTCCACCGGGTCGGCAAAGCAGTAGCGCGGGGTGACGTCGGTGGAGATCGCCAGCGCCTTGTCGGTGCCGTGGACGCGCACCACGGCGGCGTCGCCGCCGGGCCGCTGCACGGTGTCGGCGCCGACCATGTGGTCGTACTGTTCCCAGATCCAGCGGCGGCTGGCGAGGTCAGGCGAGGCCATCAGCGCCTGCAAGTCGTCGCCGATGTCGGTTGGCGACGCGATCGGGTCCAGCGGTGCGCGGGGCGGGGTGGGGACCCATGGCCGCTCGTACATTGGCGCTTCGTCGGCCAGCGGGCCGAGCGGGATGTCGCACACCGTTTCGCCGCCGAAGGTCAGGACCATGCGGCCGGTATCCGTCACGCGGCCTATTATGGCGAAGTCCAGCTCCCACTTGCGGAAGATCGCCTGGGCGAAGTCCTCGCGCCCCGGTTTCAGCACCATGAGCATGCGCTCCTGCGATTCGGACAGCATCATCTCGTAGGGGGTCATGCCCGTCTCGCGGCACGGCACGGCGTTCATGTCGAGTTCGATGCCGACGCCGCCCTTGGACGCCATCTCCACCGATGACGACGTGAGCCCCGCCGCGCCCATGTCCTGGATCGCGACGATCGCGTCCGACGCCATCAGCTCCAGGCACGCCTCGATCAGCAGTTTTTCGGTGAAAGGATCGCCGACCTGCACCGTCGGACGCTTGTCCTCGCTGTCCTCGTCGAAGTCGGCGGACGCCATGGTCGCGCCGTGGATGCCGTCGCGGCCCGTCTTGCTGCCAACATAGACGATGGCGTTGCCGACGCCGCTGGCGGCCGAATAGAAGATCTTGTGGGTCGCGGCGGTCCCCACGGTCATGGCATTGACCAGGATGTTGCCGTCATAGGCGCGGTGGAAGTTCACCTCCCCGCCCACCGTCGGCACGCCGACGCAGTTGCCGTAGCCGCCGATGCCCGCGACGACGCCCGCGATCAGGTGGCGCATCTTCGGGTGATCGGGCCGGCCGAAGCGCAGCGCATTCATGTTGGCGATCGGCCGCGCCCCCATAGTGAAGACGTCGCGCAATATGCCGCCGACGCCCGTCGCCGCGCCCTGATAAGGTTCGATGTACGAGGGGTGGTTGTGGCTCTCCATCTTGAAGATCGCGGCCAGTCCGTCGCCGATATCTACCACGCCCGCGTTCTCCCCCGGCCCGCAGATGACCTGCGGCCCCGTGGTCGGCAGTTTCTTCAGGTGCACGCGCGAGGATTTGTACGAACAATGTTCGGACCACATGACCGAGAAGATGCCGAGCTCCAGCAGGTTCGGCTCGCGTCCCATCGCGTGCAGCACGCGATCATATTCTTGCGGAGACAGGCCGTGCGCGGCCACCTGTTCGGGCGTGATGGTCATGGGAACCGCGCCTAGCAGAAGCGCCGGGGCGCTGGGAGGGCGCAAATCCCGCTAAACTGGCGTTCATCTTCGATGTGGGATACGTAGCCGGAAGCAGGGAGGACATGGGGATGTCGGTGTTGAATGTGAGCCTGGCGGTTCTCGCGGCGATGGCGGGAACGCCGGCCGCACAGACGGTTGGCGCTTCAGCCGGCGATGCGCACGTCGCGCGGCCCCACCGGGGCGACATCCTGACCGTGGACAACCGCCTGCCGGGGTCCGCCTATGTTCCGCCCGGTGCCGGTTGGGCCTATACCGCGCCCGTCGCCGGGCAGCGCCTTGCCCCTGCTTTCTATGCCGCCGGATATGTCGTTGCCGACCCCGTCGGACTACCACCCGCCACGCGCGATCAGCTTTGGGTTCGCTACGGTCCCAACGTCGTGCTGGTGGACCGGCGCTCCGGCCGCGTGCTGCGCGTCGCGCCCAACCGCTGGTAATCCAATCGCCGCTACCTGCGCGGGCCGCGCGAGCGGGCCGTCAAGATTGTTGCTGACGCCCGCGCGTTTAGCTGCTAAGAAACCGAACGATTTCTGGAGCTTAAGCAGTTATGCGTAAATTCGTCTCGGCCCTCAGCGCCTTTGCGCTTCTTTCCGCATGCGGCGGCGGTGGAGGCGACAGCCCCCGCCCGCCGGTCGCCGGCGAACCCATCGGCGTCGTACCGCCTCCCCCTCCGCCACCGTCTTCGCAAATGCCTGCCGGCTGTTCGGTACGCGAGCGTCAGAACTGGGCCGGTGGCCAGATCAACGAATGGTATCTTTTCCCCGAAACGCTTCCCGCCAATCGCACGCCGACACAGAGCACGGTGGAAGAGTATATCGATTCGCTCACCGCGACCGCGCGGGCGCAGGGGCGTGACCGCTTCTTCACCTACCTGACGTCGATCAAGGAGGAGACGGCGTTCTTCAACTCGGGCTCGAGCGCCGGTTTCGGTATTCGTCTGTCGCTCGACTCGGCCAATCGCCGCCTGTTCGTGTCGGAAGCGTTCGAAGGCGCTCCCGCGCTCGCGGCGGGCATCGACCGCGGTACGGAAATCGTCGCGATCGGCACCAGCGCGTCGGATCTGCGAACGGTGAACGCAATCCTGTCCGCCGAGGGCAGCGCGGGCCTCAACGCCGCGCTGGGCCCGCAGGACGTCGGCGTCACGCGCGTGTTGCGCATCACCGACGCGGCCGGCACGCGCGACGTGACGGTCCGCAAGACCGAGTTCGAACTGACGCCCGTTTCGTCTCGCTACGGCGCCAAGGTCATCGAGGACGGCGGGAAGCGCGTCGGCTACGTCAACCTGCGCACGTTCATATCGACCGCCGATCCGGCATTGCGCACGGCATTTCAGAACTTCCGCGACGCCGGGATCACCGAGGTGGTGGTGGACTTCCGCTACAATGGCGGCGGCCTGGTTTCGATCGCCAATCTGATGGGCGATCTGCTCGGACGCGACCGGTCGACGCGCGACATCTTCTCGATCACCGCTTTCCGGCCGGAGAAGTCGTCCAACAATTCGACGCGCTTCTTCAACCCGCAGCCGCAATCGATCGCGCCGACGCGCCTGGCCTTTATCGGCACGGGCGGCACCGCGTCGGCGAGCGAACTCGTGATCAATTCCATGATCCCGTATCTTCGCGAGCGGTCGGCGCTGATCGGCACCAACACCTTTGGCAAGCCGGTGGGGCAGATCGCGCTGGACCGCGACCAGTGCGACGACCGGCTGCGCGTGGTGGCGTTCGCGACGCAGAACGCGGACCGGCAGGGCGATTACTTCCAGGGACTGGCGAACAAGGTCGGGGCGAGCTGCCGCGCGGCGGACGACATCACGCGGCCGCTGGGCGACCCGCAGGAGGCGTCCACGCGTTCAGCGCTGGACTTCCTGGCCGGGCGCAGCTGTTCGCCGATCACCAGCAGCGGCGGGCAGGGGAGCCTGTTGGTGTCCGAGGGCGAGCGGCGCGCGCTGTTGACCCCCGACCGGCCGAGCACGGTGCAACGCGAGGTGCCGGGGGCGTTCTGACGCCTCGGATTGGCGTCTACGAAGAGGGGCGGCGGTCTTGCGACCGCCGCCCCTTGTTTGTGGAACGGGTTCTAGGGTCGGCCGATCAGGCCTTGCAGACCTGCGTGCCGCCGTCGGGAGAGGTGTAGGTCACCTCGTCGCCGCTGCCGACCAGCTTGAAGCCGTCGCCCGACGGCGGGACGCCAACGAAGGGCTCGCCCGCGGCCGGCGCCTTGAGCGTGACGGCGGGCGGCTCTTCTTCCTTGTCTCGGACATTGGCGGTGAGGCCGTCAGTCAGGAAGTTGACATAGACGACGCTCTTGTCCTTGCACCGGAACGTCTTGCTGCTCGCGATCGCGGGCGGCAGTTCGACCGGCGCCTTGTTCTTGGCGGCGATAGAGGTCGCGTCCTCGGGCGCGCCGCCGACGACGTCCGGCTCGGACTGGCCGCAAGCGGCGAGGGTGAAAAGGGTCGCGGCTGCGACGGCGAAGAGTGGGGATGGCTTTGTCATGGGTGCGAACCCCTGCCGCCCGCCCGGCCCGCCGTCAATCGGCAAACGGCGCATGCTCCGCCCCGCTACGCAAAACAGCGACGAACCGTGACAGGCGGCGCCTGAGCCCCTATCTCTCCTGCGCAGCGCCATGTCGGACAGCCACCCAGCCCATAACCAGCGCATACGCATCGGCCTGACCGGGCTCGCCTTCGTGTTCCTGCTGGTCATGCTGGGCGCCGTGTTCACCCGCGCCAGCGACGAGCAGCCGATCACAGCCACCGGCATCGAGGCGGCCGGGCAGGTCGCGCCGGCCCCCGCCAACGCGTCGGACGAGCCGCTTGCCGCGCTCGGCGTCGCCCCCGGCAGCGCGCCCGCGGCGCCCGCCGCGACCGCCCGCACCGTGCCTGTGGAAGACCCACTGCGCCCGGAGCGCCGGCGCTAGTTCTGCCGGCGCGTGGAGCCGCGGGAGTCGTCCGCGCGCGAAGAACTCAACATAGTTATCCACAGGCACGTTCAAGCGAACAGTTCAAGAACAACTCGGCAACTTTCCAGAACAAACGTAGGTGAAACCCTCGCAATCCAGTGTTGCCCATGAATACCCATCAAATCCCATTGTTTCCCACTGGTGCGCATGTTACTCACAGCGCTCTGAAGGCAGGGGTCGGCGGGCGCTCGTAAAGCGCATCGCATCGTGGACAGGGGAACGCCCCGGCACGGTGCACAGCCAGGCTCCGCCCTCCTGTGGGGAGCCTGTGCGGCGTGGCGTTCGAGCATCTGTTCCAAGGCAGCGCGCTCAACGCGGTCGACGCCAAGGGACGGGTTTCGATTCCCGCCTTTCTCCGCTCGGTTGTTGAAAAGCGCGGCGATGCCAAGGCCTTGGTCTTGGCCAAGCACGACAGCTTCCCCTGCATCTCCGCCTACGACCATGGCTATGCCGCCGTGCAGCACGCCAAGCTCGAGCGCTTGTACGAGCGCGAGGAGGCCGAGCCGGCGGCGCTGGCCACCTACCACCGCCGCAACATGCTGGCGTTCGGCGCCACCGAGGAAGTGCCTTATGATTCGGGCGGCCGCGTGCTCCTGCCGCCGATGATGCGCCGCAAGGGCGGCATCGAGGACCTGGCACTGTTCATCGGCGCGGGCGAGACGTTCCAGATCTGGAACCCACGCAGCTTCCTCGGCCACGATGACATCGACGAGGATATGAAGGACATCGCGCGCTACCGCATGGAAGAGCGGGGGCTGGCCGCATGACGCCCAATGCATCCCCCGCGCACGTTCCCGTGCTGCTTCCCGAGGTCCTCGCCGCGCTCGCCCCGGTACCCGGCGAACATCATGTCGACGGCACGTTCGGCGCGGGTGGATATGCGCGCGCCATCCTGGAGGCGGGCGCCGCGGTGACCGCGTTCGACCGCGACCCCGACGCGATCCGCGAAGGGCAAGCGCTTGCCGCCGCCGCGCCGCGCCTGCGGCTGGTGGAGGATCGCTTCGCCAACCTTGCCGCGCATGTCGACGCCGCGGACGGCGTCACGCTCGACATCGGCGTGTCCTCGATGCAGCTCGACCGGGCGGAGCGCGGCTTTTCCTTCGGGGCGGACGGCCCGCTCGACATGCGCATGAGCCGCGACGGGCAGAGCGCCGCCGAGTTCCTCAACAGCGCCGACGAGGCGGTCATCGCCGACATTCTCTACGCTTTTGGCGAGGAGCCGCGCTCGCGCCGCATCGCGCGGGCGATCGTCGCCGCGCGGCCGCTGACGCGCACCGCCGAGCTCGCCGCCGTGGTGCGCACCGCCGTCGGCCATCACCCGGGGATGAAGAAGGATCCCGCGACGCGCACGTTTCAGGCGATCCGCATTCATCTGAACGGCGAGCTGGACGAGCTCGCCGAAGGGCTGGAGGCCGCGGAAAAGGTGTTGAAGCCGGGCGGGCGCCTGGCGGTGGTGACGTTCCACAGCCTGGAGGACCGCATCGTCAAGCGCTTCCTCAAGGACCGCGGCGGCATCGCGCCCGCGCGCTCTCGCCACGCCCCGGCCGAGGTCGCGCCCGCCGCGGCGGCGACCTTCAGCCGCATCCAGAAGGCCGTCCGCCCATCCGCGGCGGAGCAGGCCGCCAACCCCCGTTCGCGTTCGGCGACGCTGCGCTCCGCCACGCGCACCGCCGCCCCGCCCGTCTCACCCGCCAGCCGCCAAGAAGGATCGCGTTCATGATCGTTCAGAGTTTCCGTTCCGTCCTGTGGGTCGGCGCCGTCGCGGGCGCGGCGATCAGCTGCTACATGGTCTCGCTCCGCGTCGCGGCCGAGCGCGCGTCGCTGGAACGCGTCGAAACGCGCATTCTGCTCGCCAAGCGCGACATCCGGGCGCTGGACACGGAACTGACGACGCGCGGCCGGCTGCGGCAGCTGGAGCGCTGGAATTCGGACGTGCTGGCGCTGACCGCCCCGACGGAGGGGCAGTTCCTGGAAGGTGAGGTACAGCTCGCGAGCCTTGGCCGTGTCGAGTCCAAGGCGCTAGGCACCGACGGCGGCACGGGCGCGATCGATGAGGGCGAGCGGTTCATGCACGCCGTCGCCGCGCCGCCGCCCGCCGCCGACCGGCCCACCGTGATGGCCGACTACAGCCCGGTGCGCACCGAAACGCGCACCGACTCGCGTCTGGTCCGCGCCAGCGTGTCGGACGCCGCGCCCGAGCCGCGCGAACGCGACGAGCGTCCCAAGGTCAAGCCGACCGCCAAGCCGACCGCCAAGCCCAAAGCGGCCCGATCCGGCGACGACGCGGCGGCGCCTAAGCCGGCGGCCAAGACCCCGAAACGACAGACCGCGGCCGTGGCCGACAAGAAAGCCAAGGCCAAGACGACCACATGAGCAGCATCGCCGCGCGCGTCCGCGACAATCCTGGCGACGACCGTCCGGGTTACGGACGCGGCGGCCCCGCGCCCGGCCGCGGAACCGGCCGGCGGCCGGACAATGATCGCGGTCCGCTCCCCGGGCCGCGCGGGCGCAGCCTGGCGCTGACGCATCACCGGCTGATGCTGATGATGCTGCTGTTCGCGGGGGTTACCGCGCTGATCCTGCTTCGCCTGCTGTGGCTGGCGGCGTTCGGGGACCATGCCGGACGGCGGCAGGCGATCACCAGCTTTCTTCCCGAACGCGGCGACATCGTCGACCGCAACGGCGTCGCGCTCGCCCGCACGATCGACGCGTGGACCATCGCGGTGCAGCCAGGAAAGGTGATCGGCGACAAGCTGGCGCTGGCCGAACGACTGGAAGCGCTGATGCCCGAGCGCTCGGCTGCCACCTATTACAAGCTGCTGACGTCGAATTCGAAGTTCGCGTATCTCAGGCGCCGCGCGCTTCCGGAACTGGTCGCCAAGGTCAATGCCCTGGGCGAGCCCGGCCTGGCGTTCGATCGCGAGCCCGAGCGCCTGTATCCGCAGACGATGCTGGCTGGGCACATTCTCGGCTGGACCGACGTCGACGGCCATGGCGCAGCGGGCATGGAGCGTGTGCTCGACGCCAAACTGAGCGGTGCCGGCACCCGCGGCGCGCCCGCCATGCTGTCGATCGACAGCCGGGTGCAGGGCGCGGTGGAGTCCGAACTGCTGGCGGCGATGACCAAGTTCAACGCGATCGGCGCCACCGGGGTCGTGCTGGACGTCCATTCGGGCGAGCTGATCGCGCTGGCGTCGCTGCCGTCATACAACCCCAACGCGGCGGGCCGCGCGTCCGACGACTCGCGCTTCAACCGCGCGACGCTGGGCGTCTACGAACTGGGGTCTGTGTTCAAGCCGCTGACCGTTGCCGCCGCGATGGACGCGGGCGTAATCAAGTCGCCGTTCCAGATGTACGCCGCGGGCGCGCCGGTGCGCGTCGGGCGCTTTGCGATCAACGACGATCACCCGATGGGACGGTCGATCAACGTCGCCGAACTGCTGATCCATTCGTCCAACATCGCCACCGCGCGCGTGGCGGACGAAATGGGCGAGACGCGCATGAAGAAGGCGTTCAGTGAAATGGGCTTCGACCGGCAGGTCGATGTCGAACTGCCAGAACGCGGCAAGCCGATCTGGCCGGCGTACTGGGGCCGCGCGACGTTGATGACCGCCGGGTTCGGGCACGGCGTCGCGGTGTCGCCGCTGCATCTGGCGTCCGCCTACGCGGCGATGGTCAACGGCGGCATCTGGCGGCCGACCACCCTGCTCAAGCGCACGGGTCCGGGCCTGCCGGCGGGCAAGCGCATTTTCACCGAACGCACCAGCGAACGCATGCGCCAGATGATGCGGCTGATCGTGCTGGAGGGTACGGGCCGCAATGCCGACGCGCCCGGCTACCGCGTTGGCGGGAAGACGGGCACGGCGGAGAAGCCCAAGGACGGCGGCTATGCCCGCAAGTCGCTGGTCTCGACATTCGCCGCCGCTTTCCCGATGGACGCGCCGCGCTATGTGGTCATCGCGATGCTGGACGAACCGCGCGGCAATGCCGAAACCTTCGGCTTCGCCACGGCGGGCTGGACCGCGGCGCCCGTGGTCAAGCAGGTCGTGTCGCGCATCGGCCCGCTGCTCGGCGTCTACCCAAATGAATCGCGCGAGGTCGATCTCCAGGATCTGGCGGTCATGAGGGGCGGCAAGAAGGGCGGATAATGCGATTGGGGGCGCTGATCGATGGGGGAGGGGACGCCGAGGTGACCGGGTTCGCGATCGACCACCGCAAGGTCGCGCCGGGCACGGTGTTCGGCGCGTTCGCCGGCGCGCGCTTCAACGGCGAGGACTTCGTGGCCGACGCCGTGGCATCGGGCGCGGTCGCGGTGGTGGCGCGTCCCGAGCTGCGGGTCGAGGCCGCGCGGCATGTCGCCAGCGAGCAGCCCCGCCGCGCCTTCGCCGATCTCGCCGCGCGCTTCTTCGCGCCGTTTCCCGAAACCTGCGTCGCGGTCACCGGCACCAACGGCAAGACCAGCAGTGTGGAGCTGGCCCGCCAGCTCTGGCGCCTCGCCGGGCACCGTTCGGCGTCGGTGGGCACGCTGGGCATCACCACCGCGGACGACCAGGCGACCACCGGCCTGACGACGCCCGACGTCGTGACGTTCCTGTCCAACATGGCGGGCCTGGCGCGCGAGGGCGTCAGCCATGTGGCGTTCGAGGCGTCCAGCCACGGCCTCGACCAGTACCGCACGCAGGGCGTTCCCGTGCGCGCCGCCGCGTTCACCAACTTCAGCCGGGATCATCTCGACTATCACGGCACAATGGATGCGTATTTCGCCGCCAAGCTGCGCCTGTTCACGCAGGTGGTGGAGGATGGCGGCACGGTCGTGGTGTGGGCGGACGACCCGAAGTCGGACGAGGTGATAGCGGCCGCGCGCGCGCGGGGCTTGCGGGTGATCAGCGTGGGCACGCGCGGCGAGACGCTGAAGCTGGTCGAGCATACGCACACGGCGCTGGGGCAGACGCTCACTGTGACAAGTGGAGACGTGCTCCACACCGTCACCCTTCCCATGATCGGCGCGTACCAGGCGGCCAACGCGCTCACCGCCGCCGGGCTCGTCATCGCCACCGGCGGCGACGTCGATGAAACGCTGCGTAACCTGTCCCGCGTCCAGCCCGTGCGCGGCCGCCTGGAACGTGCGGTGATCACGCCTGCAGGTGCCCCCGTCTATGTCGACTACGCGCATACGCCCGACGCGCTGGAGGCTGCGATTGCCGCGCTGCGCCCGCACGCGCACGCGCGCCTGATCACCGTGGTCGGCGCCGGCGGGGACCGCGACATCGGCAAGCGCCCGGACATGGGCGCGGTCGCATCGCGTCTCAGCGACATCGTGATCGTCACCGACGACAATCCCCGCAGCGAGGATCCCGCCACCATCCGCGCCGCCATCCTCGCCGCCGCGCCTTGTGCCATCGAAGTTCCCGGCCGCCGCGCCGCCATCGCCCACGCCCTGGCGATGGCGGGCGAAGGAGACATTGTGCTGCTCGCGGGCAAGGGTCACGAACAGGGGCAGATCGTCAACGACCAGGTGCTGCCGTTCGACGACGTCACCGTGGCGCGGGAGTGCGTGGCATGACCCCGCTCTGGACCTCCGACGAGATCGCGCGCGCCACCGGCGGGACCGCGTCCGAACCCTTCGCCGTCACCGGCGTCAGCTTCGACTCCCGCGAAGCGGAGGCCGGGCATCTGTTCGTCGCAATGAAGGGCGAGACGATGGACGGTCACCGCTTCGTCCCCGGGGCGTTCGCGTCCGGGGCGTCGGCGGCGCTGGTCAGCCAACCCGTGGACGGCCCGCACGTCATGGTCGTGGACGCAGGCGCGGCGCTGAACGCGATGGCGGTCGCGGCGCGGGCGCGGACGTCGGGCAAGATCATTGGCGTCACCGGGTCGGTGGGCAAGACGGGCACCAAGGAAGCCTTGTTCGCGGCGCTGGACCGCGACGCGCCCGGCCGCGCGCACCGTTCGGTCAAAAGCTACAACAACCATACGGGCGTGCCGCTGTCGCTGGCGCGCATGCCGGCGGACACCGCGTTCGGCGTGTTCGAGATGGGAATGAACCACGCGGGCGAACTCGCTGAACTGACACGGATCGTGCGCCCGCACGCCGCGATCGTCACCGCCATCGCGCCCGCGCACCGCGAATTCTTCGATTCCGTGGAAGCCATCGCCGACGCCAAGGGCGAGATCTTCCAGGGGCTGCAGCCCGGCGGCACGGCGATCATCCCATTCGACAGCCCGTATCGCGACCGCCTGCGCGCCGCCGCCGAGCCCTACGCCGCGCGCATTCTGACCTTCGGGCGCGGCGAGGGCGCCGACGTCCACGCGCGCGAGGCGATGGCCACCGGGGGCGGCGGCACCCTCATCTGCGCGGTGCTGCCCGATGCGGAGCTGACGTTCACGCTGGCCCCGCCGGGCGATCACTGGGTGTCCAACGCCATGGCCGTGCTCGCCGCCGTGTACGCGGTGGGCGGCGATCTGCCCGCGGCGGGGCTGGCGCTGGCCGAAATGCCGGGACTGCCGGGGCGCGGCGAGCGGGTGACGATCCGCGTCGAGGGCGGCGAGGCGACGCTGATCGACGAAAGCTACAACGCCAATCCCGCGTCGATGGCCGCGACGATCGCGTCGCTGGGCCGCGAGCCCGGCCGGCGGGTCGCTATTCTTGGCGAAATGCGCGAATTGGGGGCCGAATCCGCGTCATATCACGCGGATCTTGCGCCGATTCTTCGCGAAAACGGCGTCGAGACCCTGTTTCTGGTCGGTCCCGCCATGCTTTCGCTCGCTTCCGAATTGCCATTCGCGCAGCATTTCCCAGCCGTGGAGGCGCTGATCCCGCACGTGCGCCCGGCCCCGCGCGACACAGTCCTGGTCAAGGGGTCCAACGGCGTCGGCCTAGCCCGCCTCGTCGCCGCGCTGAAGGCGGCCTGAGAATGCTCTACGTCCTCGCGCAGGAGCTTGGCTTTCCCGGTCTCTTGAACCTCATCCGCTACATCACCTTTCGCGCCGGCGGCGCCACCGCCACCGCCTTGTTCATCGGGCTGCTGATCGGCCCCAAATTCATCGGGTGGCTGCGCGTCCGGCAGGGCAAGGGCCAGCCGATCCGGGACGACGGCCCGCAGTCGCACCTCGCCAAGCGCGGCACGCCGACGATGGGCGGGCTGCTGATCCTCACCGCGCTGATCATCTCGGTGCTGTTGTGGATGGACATCACCAACCGCTTCACCTGGGCGTGCCTGTTCGTCACCACGGGTTTCGGCCTGATCGGGTTCATGGACGATTACGCCAAGGTCAAGAAGTCGCACCACGGCGGCGTGTCGGGCCGGCTGCGCCTGCTGCTCGAATTCGCGATCGCGGGGCTCGCAACGTGGATGATCGTCGATGCGTCCAACACCAACCTCTATCTCCCCTTCGTGCAGGGGCCGGTGCTCAACATAGGTTGGTGGTACATCCCGTTCGGCGCGTTCGTGATCGTCTCGTTCGGCAATGCGGTGAACCTGACCGACGGGCTCGACGGCCTGGCCTCCATGCCCGTGATCATCGCCAGCCTTGCGTTCCTGGTAATTGCCTATCTGGTCGGCAACGCGGTGTTCTCCGCCTATCTCGGCATTCCGCACGTGTCGGGCGCGGGCGAGCTGGCCGTGCTGTGCATGGCCATCGTCGGTGCGGGGCTCGCCTTCCTCTGGTTCAACGCGCCGCCCGCGGCGGTATTCATGGGCGACACGGGCAGCCTGGCGCTGGGCGGCGCGCTGGGGGCGATCGCGGTGGCGACGCACCATGAATTCGTGCTGGCGATCATCGGCGGGCTGTTCGTGGTCGAGGCCTTGTCCGTCATCATCCAGGTCTTCTTCTACAAGCGCACGGGCCGCCGCGTGTTCAAGATGGCGCCCATCCACCATCATTTCGAACAGCTCGGCTGGTCGGAGCCGACAGTGGTGATCCGCTTCTGGATCATCGCGTTCGTGCTGGCGCTGGCGGGCCTGTCGACGCTGAAGCTTCGGTGATCACGAGCGAGGCCTTTGCCGGCAGAAGCTACGCGGTTCTGGGATTGGCGCGGTCAGGCGCGGCGAGCGTGCATGCGTTGCTGGCGAGCGGGGCGAGCGTGGTTGCTTGGGACGAGCGCGAGGAAGCGCGGGCGGCGCTTAAGTCTTCCCCGTCGCGCAGCGACGGGGAGGGAGACCATGCGCAGCATGGTGGAGGGGTATCTTCCCAAGGAGACTACGCGCTGCAAAACCCCTCCACCATTCCGGCTCCGCCGCAATGGTCCCCATCCCCGGCGAAGGCCGGGGAGGACCTGACGTTCGCGGACCCGCTCACACTGGATTTGAAGTCCTTCGACGCGATCGTCGTGTCGCCCGGCATCCCATTGAATACACACCCGATCGCCGCCGCGGCGCGCGCCGCGGATGTGCCCGTCATCGGGGACATCGAATTGTTCGCGCAGGCGCGCGCGTCGCTGCCGCCGCACAAGGTGGTGGGGATCACGGGCACCAACGGCAAATCGACGACGACGGCTTTGGTCCACCATATCCTCCAGGTAGCGGGCGTGCCGACGACGATGGG
>DASQNO010000098.1:0-30865 GCA_035644935.1 Sphingomonadaceae bacterium | reverse complement strand
GCGTAGTCAACCAACTCCACCTGCGAACAGCTGTATCCGGTCGCCTCGCCCCGGCGGCACACGATGTCGCCGGCGCGCGTGCTGGCCCGCGGGCGCGCGCCAGTCAGCGCGCGGAGATCGCGCCGGGCGGTGTCGGCGTAGAACAACGGGCGCTGCGCTTCGGGGCTGAGGTGGACCTGCACGTCCTGATACGCGACGCCCCATTCACCGACGAAGTCGAGCGGCACGCGACGTCCGGCAGGGTCATGATAGGTCAGCGCGTCCGGGCAATGCGCGGCGGTCACCACCCCCGTTCGGTCGCCTTTGGTCACCACGAAGCCCGCGGTGCAGGCGTATAGTCGCCCGTCGCGCGGATCGATGCCCTCCATCCGCGCCCCGCCTTCAACCGCCATGTCGGCGCTTCGCGATCCCACCACGCGAATGCGGACGGAAACCCCGGTGAGCGCTTCTAGTTCGTCGTCGAGCTGTTCCAGGTCCTCGCCCGCCGCGGCCGGTTCGCTCAGCACGATCACCAGTTCGCCGGTGCGGGGGTCCAGTCCCATCCCCGGCGGGCTGGCCAGCCTATCGCGGACGGCCGCCTGGTGCGTGCGGATCGCGGCCAGGACACGGTCTCCCGTCGCCAGCGCGCCCGTGCGGAACAGCACGGGGACGCTCATGCCGCCCGATCGCAGAACCTGGTCGGGCACGACGTCGTCCCCGGTCAGCAGCACGACGATCCGGTAGTCGGGGCTATGCTCGATCGAGATACCGGCGAGGCGGTCGCGATACAGAGCCCGCAGCCGGTCCGTGTCGACCACGCTCGCCTCCTGCGCACGCAGCCGCAGCATGGCTTGCTCCGGCGCAACTCCGAACTGACGGGCGTATTCCGCGGCGTCGCGTGCCAGCGCTTCGTCGGCGGTCTGCACGCGCAGCATCGCGGCCACTGGAAGATCAACGTCGAGCCTGGGCACCCCCGCGTCTTGCGCGAGCGCCGGAGACGCGCTGATCGAGGCGGCGGCCAGTAGGCCGGTTATTGCGTGCAAGCCTTGTCTCGCTTCGAATGTTTACGGGTCTACCCCGGTGATCGGTCACAGCAGGTTGACGCAAGCTGACTACCCTACGGCTGGGTGTCCCGCTCCTCGCGGCCGATGTTTTTTCGTCAGAAACACGAAAATTGCGGTCGAAATGCGCTTATTTTGCGTGCGACGGAGCCAGAATGCGGCTCCGTCGGCCAGCGTTCGCGCTACGCAGAAGGCTCTAAGTTCGCGAAGTTCCTAGTGTCGGGCTATTCTTGTATTATCGGGTTGAAACGCAAGGGGCTTCGCGAGCGCCATAAGGTTGTCGGCCCGCGGGGGCCGCCGGTGGCTGGGTTCGACGGTGAAAAAGAGCCGGTGTGGCGAGACGCGACTCGGTCACGCGAAGAGGATGGCAGACCGAGGGCGTGTAGGACAGCGGCGAGGCCACGCAACAGCCAGCCGGCGGCCGGGCCGTTCTCCAGATCGTCAACCGTCGCCGGCTGTTCGAGGGGGACGTCGTCGAAGGACAACCATTTTTAGCCGCTTGGTCGTTTTCCGAGTGTCAGATCGGAAGGAAGGCCGAAGTGTTTAGAAGAACGTCCTTGCGCCTGACGGCCGAGATGATCGGAGCCGCCGCCCCGGAAGACGGGCGCTGGAATTCCAACGTTGAACGATCGCCGGGGGATACGGCTAAGTCACTGACGGGATTGGAGCGGGTAGCGGGAATCGAACCCGCGTCACAAGCTTGGAAGGCTAGTGCTCTACCATTGAGCTATACCCGCTGATGCCGAGCCCCACGGAAACCCGTGCGGCCTGGGTTCCGGTCGGCAGCGCGCTGGGCTTTGCTCGCCGGATCGGCCGGCAAGTGCCATAGGGAGGTGGCGCGCGTCAACTTGGCCCATTGGCCTAACGCGGAACGAAGAGTGCCATGCCGCGGCTGATCCTGTTCAACAAACCGTATAGAATGCTGTCACAGTTCACCGACCGCAGCAGCGGATCGGCGCGCCCGACGCTTGGGGATGCCATCGATCTCCCGGGGGTGTATCCGGCGGGGCGGCTGGACATGGACAGCGAGGGTCTGCTGCTGCTCAGCAACGACGGCGAACTGCAGGCGCGCATCGCGGACCCACGGTTCAAGATGCCCAAATGCTATCTCGTACAGGTGGAGGGCGAACCGGCCGAGGACGGCCTCGACAGGTTGCGGCAAGGTGTCGTGTTGAAGGACGGGCCGACCCGGCCGGCGGAGGTCGAGCGCATCGCTGCCCCCGCCTTGTGGCCCCGCGATCCGCCCGTGCGCTTTCGCAAAAGCGTTCCCGATTGCTGGCTCCGGCTGACGATCCGGGAGGGGCGAAACCGTCAGGTGCGCCGGATGACGGCGGCGATCGGCCATCCGACGCTGAGGCTTGTCAGATGGAGCGTCGGTGAATGGTCGATCGACGGCATGGCGCCCTCGGAATGGCGGGAAGCGCCGCTTCCCGTGCGGCCGCGCTGATCGGCGAGCTTAGTCCCGATCGTTCTGGACGAAAGCAACGCTGCCGCGGTTCAGGAGGTCCAGGACCAAGGCCTCCGATTGCGCCGACCCGATAAGGCTTGAGGGCCGCTCGACGCGATCCTCCGCACAGATCCGTTCCGCCAAAGCCACGGTGTCGCCGGCGCAGTCGAAGACCTGGCCGTCGACGAAGAGAAGGATCGAAGCCGCGTCCCGGCGGACGAAGGAGAAGCGGCTCGCCGGGTTGCGCGACAGCGCGAGATCGCCCGCCAGACATGCGCGCAGATCATCGGTCCCGATGGTCCGGTCCGGACGCCAATCGACGTTCGGGTTCTTGGGCGCGCTGTTCTGGATGCCGAACCAGCGTGCGAACGCATGGCCGTCGAGCAATGCGCCGGCGATCATCGCGCGCAGCCGCGCGAGCGCCTCCGGGGCGATCTCGCCGGGATTTGGCTGCAGGCCGAGGTCCGGATCCTCGTAGAATTGATCCTCCCGCGCCTCCGCCAGCAGATGTTCGTACCAGTCCGCGATCAGCTCCTCGCGCGAAGGCGCGCGAAAGCCGATGGAATAGGTCATGCAGTCATCGCCAACGGCCACGCCGTTGTGCGAGACGCGGGGCGGCACGTAGAGTATATCGCCGGGCTCCAGCACCCATTCGTCCGTCGCTTCGAAATTCGCGAGCAGGCGCAGATCGTCGTGCGGCAGCAACGCGGTCGCATCATTGCACCGCGCGCCGATCTGCCACCGGCGACGCCCCAGGCCTTGGAGCAGGAAGACGTCGTAGCGGTCGAAATGCGGTCCCACGCCGCCGCGATCCGTCGCGTAACTGACCATGACGTCGTCGACGCGCCAATTGGGGATGAACCGAAAGGGCTCCATCAGCGCGGCGACATCTGGGACTTGATGGTCGACCGCCTGCACAAGAAGCGTCCACGGGTGCGTGCCGAGCTCCGCGAAACGCGTGTCGGGCAAAGGCCCGTGTTCCAGCCTCAGGCCGCCGCGGCCCTGCGTGATCAGGCGCGATTCGACTGCGGCTTCGCACGCCAGACCGGCAAGTTCGTCCGGCTCCAGCGGGTTGTTCCACGACGCCCACGGATTGCGGATGAGCAGCGGCTTCTTCTGCCAATAGTCGCGCAGGAAACTCTCGGGATCGAAACTGGTGAATTTCATATGTTCTCGCATTGATCATCGAACCGCCGCGTGCGCGGCGTTCAAGAAGCCGAAGATGCAACCGCCTCGCTTCAAGAGCAGTCCTTGCGAAAGCGCCCCGGCTTTCAGTGTTCACCCGTACGTGTTCAGCCGCGGCGATGAAACGTATGAATTGCCGATGGTCGAGGCGCACTGCGGCGGACCCCGGTTCTGCTCGCGTCCCGGCGCGAGCCAAAGTGGCACGATCACCCATGTTGGCGTCGCGCTGCAATTCTGCAGGACGGCAAATCCTGCGCCGGACATAAGCCCGTCTCCAATAAAACCTGAGTTGATCGATGAATTCGGTCTGCAAGAAGACTGGACACTCCGGGAGACTTGCGGAATAGGGGTGCGTCACCCTTTCCAAACAAGCAGGAGCCAATATGGCGGACGAATCCACACTGAATGCTGTCGAACTCGCGACCGAACTCACGATTGCGTGGCTGGGTAACCAGAATAACCGCGTTTCGGCCGACGACGTGCCGGCGTTCCTGCGCACGATGCATTCCACGCTTTCCGAACTTGCGGTCGGCGCGCCGGCGCCATCGGATGAAGGCGAAGGTTCGGCGGTTGAGGCCGAGCACACCCCCGCGGTTACGGCGCGCAAGTCTCTGGCATCCAAGGACCACATCGTGTCGATGATCGACGGCAAGCCGTACAAGACCTTGCGGCGGCATCTCGGCAAGCACGGCCTGACCCCCGAACAGTACCGCCAGCGCTACAATCTCAAGTCCGACTACCCGATGGTCGCGGAGAACTACTCCACGGCGCGCCGCGAAATGGCCCACAAGATCGGCCTGGGACAGAAGGGACGGCAGGCCCGTGCCGCGTCCGCCGAAACGGCTCCGGCAAAGCCCGCCCGGCGCACTCGCAAGACGAACGACGAGACGGCTTAAGCTGATTTCGAGCTGACCGGTCTGGTCCTCGCCTATCGGACGTCGTGCGAACGTCCGGTAGGCAGGGACGGCGGCTTTAGCCGACGCCGCGGAACAAGACGGCGCTTGGCTGCCCCTTTATCAACTTCCGTCAGGTTTGACGCTAGCGGCGTTGGCCTGGATCTCCCGGCCCGAAGCTGCCGGCGGTGGTTCCCAAGCTGGCTTCATCAGCACGCACATCCTTGCGTCATAGGCTCATGACCGGCGACCCGCCGAACGTCTTCGGCCGTCATAACCTTTGTACCTCGTCCACATCCTTCGCTGAAACACGGACCGGCGGAGCTTTCACGCTATTTAAACCCATTGCACGTTAGCCCGGTCGCGAGATCATCAAGACCACTCCGCGCGCTTAGCCAAAGCGGGGATCTTGTTAGAAGGCGACGACATGCACCTCCTTTCCCGATCGCCGATAGGTGCCTCCGCCGTCAAGTTGAGTTCTCCCGACGCGACGACGCTGGTCACGTTCGGCGCGCTGGCCATCTTCGTCTGGTTCGGCGGTCCGGTTCTCGGCGACGCATTCAAGGGCCTGCTTCAAGGCGGAGAGGCGATCGACCCGACCGCGGTCACGGCCGTTCTCCTGAACCTGTGCCTGATCGCGCTCGGCTGGCAGCGGAGCCGCGCACTCAGCCGGGAACGCAACGCGCGCTCCGACGCCGAGGACCGGGCGTCCAGTGCCGCGTACAACGACTATGTCACGGGCCTTCTGAACCGGCGCGGCTTCGTTCTGGCCCTGGAAGCGAGCCTCAATTACGGACCCGTCGCGTTGGTCATACTGGACCTCGATCATTTCAAGCGCATCAACGACACGTACGGCCACGCCGCGGGCGACGGGATCCTGCATGCCATCGCCGACGTCCTGCGCGAAACGGCTCCGCCCACGGCGGAAATCGCCAGGCTGGGCGGCGATGAATTCGCTATCCTGCTGCCCGGCGCCCACGCCGCTCACAATGCCGCCGACAGCCTGGCCGAGGACATATTGCTGCGCCTCGCCAGGCCGCTGAGCGCAGGCGGAGTGGAAGCGCAGGTCGGCGCGTCGATCGGTCTCGTGCTGTCCGCGCGTGGGACGGAGAGCCCTTCCGTCCTGATGCGGCACGGCGACATCGCGATGTACGAGGCCAAGAAGATCGGCCGCAATTGCACCGCATGGTTCACGCCGTTGATGGAAGAGGAGTTGCAGAGCCGCAACCAGCTGGAGGCCGACATGCGCGTCGGCATCGCGGCCGGCCAGTTCCTGCCCTTCTACCAGCCCCAGGTCGATCTTGCCGGTGGCAAGCTCCACGGCTTCGAGGTCCTGGCCCGCTGGGAACACCCGGAGCGCGGCCTGGTCGACCCGTCCGACTTCATCCCGGTTGCCGAGGCGACCGGCATGATCGGCTCGCTGTCGCTCGCGGTGATGAAGCAGGCGTTGACCGAAACGCGCGACTGGGACCCGGACCTCCTGATCGCGATCAACCTGTCGCCGGTGCAGCTGAAGGACCCGTTGCTGGCGCAGCGGATCACCAAATTGCTTGCCGAGACGGGCTTTCCTGCCCGGCGCCTCGAACTCGAGATCACCGAAAGCGCGCTGTTCGACGACCTCGATCTGGCGCTGGCCACGATCGAAAGCCTCAAGAACCAGGGCATCACGATCTCGCTCGACGATTTCGGCACCGGCTATTCGTCGCTGACGCAGCTGCAAGCGCTGCCGTTCGACCGCATCAAGATCGACCGCAGTTTCGTGGCGTCGATGAACGAGAACGAGGAAAGCGCCGCGATCGTCGGCGCGATCATGTCGCTGGGCGCGTCGCTGCACCTGCCCGTGACCGCGGAGGGCATCGAGTCGGTCGCGATCCACGAAAGCCTGCAGGCCCTCGGCTGCGAGCAGGGCCAGGGCTGGCACTTCGGGCGCCCGCTGCCCGCGTCCGAGGCGCGAACCCTCGCCACGACGCACCTCTCCGCCGCGGACATCGACCCGGAGATCGCCGCGCTGCTGTCGAAGGCGCAGGCCGAACAGGCCGATCTGAAGGACCGCCGCGATCGGCATCGCCGCGGCAAGCTGAGGCGCTCGGCCGCCTAGGCCCTTCTTCACGTGTAATTTGCGCGGGCGGTCGCCAATCGGCTCGCCTGCGCGTTCACCCCGGCATGTTGGCGTCCGCCCTTGCCTGGCCCATGGAACGGATCGCGGCCAAACTGGTCGCGGCGGAAGGCGGGATCGACTTCTCGCAACCCCACGGCGAACCCGCGATCGTGCCGCCGGATTCGGTGTCGTGGCAGGTGTTCCGCAACCCGGTGACGATGTTCATCGGCGGCGTCGCGGCGGTGCTGCTGGAGCTGGGCGAACCCGGCGTGCGCACCGCAGTGTGGGAGCATAGCAGCTTTCGCCGCGATCCGGCCGGACGGCTGCGGCGCACAGGCATGGCCGCGATGGTCACCGTCTACGGCGCGCGCAGCCGGTTCGAGGCGCTGGCCGCGCGCGTGCGGGGCCTGCACAGCCGCATCGCGGGCGAGACGCCCGCCGGAAAGGCCTACCGCGCGGACGACCCCGACCTGCTGCGTTGGGTGCAGGGCACGGCCGCCTTCGCCTTCATGGAGGCCTATCGCGCCTATGTCCGCCCGGTCTCCGCCGCCGACCGCGACCGTTACTACGCCGAAGGCGCGGCGGGCGGCGCGTTGTACGGCACGACCGATGTCGCGGCGTCCGAGGCCGCGATCGGCGAAATGATCGCGGCCATGCGCCCGCGGCTGGAGGCCTCGCCGATCCTGCACGAACTGCTCGATCTGGTCGCGGGCGCCGAGATTCTTCCGCTGCCTTTCCGCCCGATGCAGCGCGTGGTGGTGCGCGCGGCCGTGGACCTGCTGCCTCCGCACCTGCGCGTCCAGCTCGGCCTGTCCGGGCGCGGGCGGCTAACGGTGGCGGAGCGGCTCGCCCTGCGAATGCTGGCGCGGGCGGCGGATCGCGCCGTGTTCCCGACCGGCCCGGCGGCGCAAGCATGCCTGCGGCTGGGCCTGCCCGCCGACTACCTCGTGCGCGGCGGCGGCGGCGCATGGACGACAGGCGTGCGCGTCCCCAGATAGGGTGCGCCGCCCGTCGCCCCCTTCTCTTCCCCCGAGGCCCCGTGTTCCTTTTCGCCTGCCTGCAGGCCGTCGCCCCCGCGCCGGCCCTTCCCTCACGCGACCCCGACGAGATCGTCGTCATCGGCCGCGGCCTGCCGGCGCTGCGCAGCGACGCCGCCTTTGGCGCGGTGACGATCGGGCGCGACCGGCTGACGGGCTCCGCGTCCGGCCGGCTGGAGGACGTGCTGCGCGACGTCGCCGGTTTCCAGCAGTTTCGCCGCGCCGACAGCCGCGCCGCCAACCCCACGACGCAGGGCGCGACGCTGCGCGCGCTGGGCGGCAACGCGGCGAGCCGGGCGCTGGTGCTGCTCGACGGCGTCCCGCAGGCGGACCCCTTCGCAGGGTACATCCCTTACGCCGCGCTGCGCCCCGAACGCCTGGCGTCGGCGCGCGTGACGCGGGGCGGCGGGGCGGGCGCGTTCGGCGTCGGCGCCGTGGCCGGCACGATCGAACTGACGAGCGGCGGCCCCGACCTCCTGCCGCCGTTGTCGCTGCGCGCGTTCGGCGGCAGCCGCGACGCGACCGAGCTTTCCGCCGGCCTGGCGCAGGCGGTCGGGGATGGCTTCGTCACCCTGAACGCCGGCTGGGATCGCGGCGACGGCTACATCCTCGTGCCGCGCGGGCAGCGCGGGGCGGCGGACGTGCCCGCCCGGTACAACGCCCAGAGCATAGCGGCGCGCCTCGTGCAGCCGCTGGGCTCGGGCCTCGAACTCCAGGCGAGCGGCCTTGCGTTCGACGACCGCCGCCTGCGCGGGCTGGCGGGGACGGACTCCCGCACCCAAGGCCTCGACCTCAGCCTTCGGCTCGTGGGACGCGGCGCGTGGGGCGTGGACGCGGTCGCCTACATCCAGAACCGCGACTTCGCCTCCGGGTTCGTCGCGACGCCGGCCGACCGCAGCACCACCACGCTGACGCTGGACCAGTTCTCCACCCCCGCGACGGGCCTGGGCGCCAAGATCGAGCTGCGGCCTCCCGTCGGCGGCGGCCACCGGCTGCGCTTCGGCGCTGACGTGCGCCGCGCGGACGGCGCCACCAACGAACGCTTCCGCTTCCAAAACGGGGTCGCCACGCGCCTGCGCCGGGCGGGCGGCGAGACGCTGACCTATGGCACCTTCATCGAAGACGAATGGACCGAGGGCGCGCTGACGCTGACCGGCGGCGCGCGGCTGGACCGCTGGTCGATCAGCGACGGGACTTTGCGCGAAAGCGACATCGCCACGGGGGACGAAACGCAATCGCTGGTCTTCGCCGACCGTTCGGGCGTGCGTCCGACCGCGCGCGGTTCCGCGCTGCTGGCGCTGGGCGACGACGTGGACGTGCGCGCCGCCGCCTACACCGGCTTTCGCGTGCCGACGCTGAACGAGCTCTACCGCCCGTTCCGCGTCGGCGCGGACGCCGTCGCGGCCAACGCGGCGCTGCGGCTGGAGAAGCTGCGCGGGATGGAGGCCGGTATCGCCTGGCGTCCCGCCCCCCGCGCACGCGCCGAGGTGACGGCGTTCTGGAACCGGCTCGACGACGCCATCGCCAACGTCACCGTGGCGCAGGGTCCCGGCACCTTTCCGCAGGTCGGCTTCGTCGCGGGCACGTTTCGCGAACGCCGCAACGTCGACGCCATCCGCGTGCGCGGCATCGAGGCGAGCGGCAGCTACGCCATGCGCGACTGGCTCCTCTCCGCCTCCTACGCCTTCACCGACGCCCGCGTCCGCGCGGGCGGTGCCGCGGCGGCGTTGAACGGCAAACGGCCGGCGCAGAGCCCGAAGCATCAGGGCAGCGCCACGTTGGCCTACGCTCCCGCCGCCGGGCCGGCCGCGTCGGCGACGCTGCGCTATGCCGGCGCGCAGTTCGAGGACGACCTGCAGAGCCGCCGCCTGCCCGACGCACTGACGATCGACGCCACCGCGTCGCTGCCGCTGGGCCGCGGCGTGTCGCTCGTCGCGCGAGCGGAGAATTTGCTGGACGAGGCGGTCGTATCCGGCATCTCCGCCACAGGTGTCCGCGACCTCGGCACGCCGCGCACAGTCTGGCTGGGCCTGACCTTCGGCGGCTGACTCGCGCCCTACTGGTCGTAGGGCGTGCCGTCCGGGTTGCGGTAATGCATCGGGGGCGGCGCGTCCGGGTCGGGCTCGGGCGCCGCGGGGTCGTCCTCACCTGACGGACGCGCGCCTTCGATGTCCTCGGGCAAGCGATCGTGCCGCGACCGCGCGTCGCGGGGCAAAGGGTGGTGGGGTTCGTCAGCCGGGTGGTTCATCGCTCTGTTCTCCTGTCACGGCCCACAACGTGCGATCCGCACCGATGTTCTATTTGGGTCCGTACCACCCTTCCCGATCGAGGTTCCCCTCGTTCGAGCGAGTTGAACCTTTTCGGCCGCGTGGTAGATTCGTCTTACTTGCTGATAAGGGACGAGCCGTGAACCATCGCGCCTTCATCCAAACCATGATCGCGCTGGCGTCGGCGTCATTCGGCCTGGTCGCCGCACTTGCATGGAACGAAGCCATCAAAGCCACGCTGGCGATGCTGGGCCTCGGCGACAGCCTGGCAGGGCTCTACACCTACGCGATCCTCGCGACCGTGCTCGCGATCGTCGTGCTGGTATGGCTTGGGAAGCTGGCCGCGCGAGTGGGTGGCGAAGCCGCCGTCACCCGAGAGGCCGAGGGTTGAGGAGGCGGCTTGCCGCATGCAGAGCGTAACGTGCGCCGTCCGCGCTTCCCGCAACGGACGTTGCATGTGAAAAGCTCCGATGGCTTCCGCGCCCAGCAAACCTAGTCCGCACAAGCTCCTCCTTCGACTGGCATCCGGCCTCGCCCTCGGGCTCGTCGCCTTTTGCCTTTTGCTGCTCAGTTCAGAGCCCGCGGTGCCCTCCCCCGGCCGCTCCACGGCGCGGAACATCGACGCTGCGCGCGGCGCGCTTCGGCAGATCAGGCAGGCGCAGCGTCCGAGCGTCTCCGGCGCGCCGGTCCGCCTGGACAATGACATGCTTCGGGGCCTGGCCGCCCTGGGAAATGATGTCGTCGGCGCTGGGCGAGCGGACGCGGCGGTCTCGGGAGATGTTCTGACCGTGCGTGCCAGTTACCCGGTACTCGAGCGTTTCTGGCTGAACACGTCCGCGACGGTGCAGGGCGAACATCAGGGCTTCCCGGCCGTCAAACTGAAGGCGGGCCGGCTGTCCCTGCCTTTGGCTGCCGGCAGACCGGCCGCCGAACTGGCGCGCCGGCTCTTGGCGGCCAAGGGGATCGACATTGCCCCGCTCGACGTCCTGGTCCGGAGGCTCAGCGTCGCCGACCACCAGGTGCGGGCCGAGTTGAGCCTGCCGGCAAGAACGGGGCTGGTCGACGATGCGATCCGGGCGAGCGGGTCCGAGGTCGACGGCGCCCGGGTCGCCCGGATCTATTGCTGGATCGTGGCGGCCCAGGAAAATGAGCCGAGCGCCGAGTTGGCGGTGCTGGTCCGGCGCGTCTTTGCGAATGCGCCGGTCCAGGACGCCCAACGCTTCAACCGCGCCGCTCTCGTCGCTCTCTCCTTCTACATCGTGGGCGAGGAAGCCAAAAGGCTGGCGCCTTCGGCCAACCGGCAAGCCAATGCGTGCGCCCGGACCAGCGAGACGATGCTGCTTGCCGGGCGGGCCGATCTCGCCAAGCACTGGGCCTTTTCGGCCGCGCTGAGGGCGGTCCTGGGTGAGCGATCCGCCACCACTCTGGGTGAATGGAAGGAGCTTTCCGACAGCTTGCCCGACGGCTCCGGGTTCTCGTTCGTCGATCTGGCGGCAGACAGGTCGGGCATTCGCGCTGCCGCGGCGGCAGTGGATCCGCGGTTCGCCTACCGAACGGCGCGGAACCTCGCAGGCGTGACCGAGAACGAACTGCTTCCGCCAAGCTTGCTGCGCGTCAGGGAAGGTTTGTCGGAGGCCGAATTCGTCCGCCGGTACGGCACGGTCGAAGCTCGGCACTATCAGGCTCTGGTCCGCCAAATAGACGCAGAACTCGGAAAGGCGTCGCCGATGCTCCAAGCTCAACCGGCGCTCGACCGCTGATCTTTGCTGATCGCTAACGGCCGTTCAAAAGCGCGGAGTTGAGCGACGTGACGGACATGTCACCGCCAATCATCGCGCAATTTGCGCGGCATGAAGCACCTCAAGATCCCGGATGTCTGCCATGCTGGACCCAGGATGCTCAGCGGTTCATAAGGCTTCAATGAAGGCCCATAGCTAGACCACATCCGTGGAGTTAGGGAGTGTTTGACTTGGCAAGGATGTTTTGCAGCTGAGCGACGATGATCTGGCGAAGCTGATGGAGGAGGGCTCGGAGGCTCTTGCGAATGGGCGCGCTTTGGAAGCCCGGAGCCATTTCGAGAAGCTAACGTCCTCTGGGTCTGCGAACGAGGGCGCGTGGCTGCTCCTCGCCGCCGCTTGCGGCGCCGAAAGCGACCGAGATGGCGAAGAGGCAGCGATCAACCGCTTGCTTGAGATCGAACCGCAATCGGTGCTCGGGCTCATCATCAAGGGCGATTGCCGCGCACGCGTCGGCGACACTGGGCTCGCATGCTCTTTCTACAGCAGCGCGCTCCGTGCTGCCGAGGGCAAGCATTTGCGACGAGAAGAAGTTGAGGATATCCTACGAGCGGAGCAGGCGCTTGCAGGCTTACAAGCTGAAGCCCATGCGCGACGCGTGCAGAGATTGTCCGATCGCGGTGTGCCGGCGCAAAGCTGGAGCCCACGATTTCGTCATTCGCTTGAGCTCGCCGCAGGCCGCCGCAAGCTCTTCTTCCAGCAGCCGACGGAATATACCTTTCCCGAGCTGCCGCAGACTCAATTCTACGAGTCCAATCAATTCAGCTGGGCACCAGCCTTGGAGGCAGCTACCGGTCCGATCCGCGAGGAGCTTGGCACGTTCTTGAAGAACGACCTCGACGATTTCCGGGCCTACATTGAAACCCACCTCAGAACAGCACCTCTTGAGACCAACAAGCAGCTGATTGGCAGCAAGGATTGGAGCGTCCTCAGCCTGTGCGAGAACGGCTGGTTAGCGCCGGAGCTAATTCACCGCTGCCCGCGTACTTGGGAGGCTGTTCTCCAAGCACCGTTGATGCGCATCCCGGGAGTGGGACCCGTGGTACTTTTCTCCATGCTGAAGGCGGGCGCCCACATCGCCCCTCATACCGGCATGTATAACATGCGGCTGACCTGCCATCTGCCCTTGATTGTCCCACCGGGATGCCGCTTTCGGGTTGGAAACGAAGTGCGGGAGTGGGAAGAAGGCAAGTTAATGATCTTCGACGACACGATAGATCATGAGGCCTGGAACGACGGTTCAGAGGACCGCATCGTCTTGATATTTGATATTTGGAGACCTGAATTAAGCGAGCAGGAGAAACATGAACTTGCTGCGCTTTTTTCCGATTGATGTAATCTAGGCCGCTTATCTTCTTCAACGAAGCTTACTGCGGCACTCAAATCTCCGAAACAGTATGGGCGGTCCCTGCCGCACTAGGCGAACAGACGCGGATCCGTAGAACGCAGCTTTCGAGAAATCAGCTAGTTGCTCGCAGCAGAGAAGAAGCGGCCGAACCAGCGTCCGCTTTTTTCGACTAGCTATCAGCGGCCTGAACGTCGACCCGCGGCGCTTAGCTGCCATACCGCGCATGTTCGCAAGGTTTGATGGCGGACATCCCTCTCGCCCGGCGGGCAGCTCAACGGCCTGAGCTAACCGAGGAAAAGCCGGCCCGACCGCTTCCGCTACGACGTCCTCGTTCGCATCCGCTGCCTCGCCACGCGCGATGCAAGCTTCACGCTCTAACCTTGGCCAACCCCCGCGCCAGGTCCGCGATGAGGTCGCCCGGGTCCTCCAGCCCCACGGAAATCCGCAGCAGCCCGGGTCCGATCCCCGCCGCCGCCTGCGCCTCAGGCGGCATGCCTCGGTGCGTCATACTGGCGGGCGTGCAGATCAGCGTCGCGTAGCTGCCGAGCGACGACGCCAGGGTGATCAGCTCCAGCGCGCCGGTCAGCGCGCGTGCCGCGGGCAGTCCGCCGTGCAGGTCGAACGCGACCATGAAGCCCGGGCCGTCCTGCTGGCGGAGGCTCAGCGCATGATCGGGGTGCGTCGCCAGCCCGGGATAATGCATGGCCGCGACTTCCGGCCGCGCGCTCAGCCACGCGGCGATCTCCCGCGCGCTCGCCTCCTGCCGCGCGACGCGGATGTCCAGCGTGCGGAGGCCGCGCAGCGTCTGGTGCGCGTCGTGCGCGCCGCCGGTCAGCCCGGCGGCATTGGCCCACCACGCGATCGTCTCCACCACCGCCGGGTCGCGCGCCAGCAACGCGCCGCCGATCAGGTCGCCGTGCCCGTTCAGCGCCTTGGTCGTGGAATGCATCACCAGGTCGCAGCCGAGCTCCAGCGGCCGCTGCCGCACCGGCGTCGGCAGCGTATTGTCCGCGACCACCAGCGCCCCCGCCCCGCGCCCGGCCGCCGCCAACGCGGCGATGTCGACCAGCCGGAGCAGCGGGTTGCTGGGCGTTTCGATCCAGACCATCGCCGGGCGCTCGGCCATCACGGCGGCGAAGGCGGGCTCGTCGCGCCCGTCGACGAACCGGACGCGCAGTGTTCCGCGCTCGGCGAGGCCGCTTAGCAGCCGATACGTGCCGCCATAGCAATCGTGCGGCGCCACCACGAGGCCGCCGTGGGGCACCAGAAACGTCGCCAGCAGCAGCGCCGATTGGCCGCTGTTGGTCACAACGCCGCCCGCCGCGCCCTCCAGCTCGGCCAGCGCCCCCGCCAGCATGTCGCGGTTGGGATTGACGGTGCGCGCGTAGTCGTAGGGCGGCTTCATCTCCGCGTCGGGCCACTCATAGGTGTCGGACGACCAGAGCGGGGGCGCGACGCTGCCCGGCGGCGGCGGGGCCGCGACGCCGGCGGACGCGGCGATCGTGGAAGGCGCGCGCCGCTTGCTCATGCGACGTTCTCCCCGAGCGGCGCGTCGAGGAATGGCCCGACCAGCGCCCCGATTTCGCTCGCTTCCTTTAGGAACATGTCGTGCCCCCATCGCGAGACGCGCATGTGCAGCCTCGCCGGTCCGCCCAGCCGATCCGCGAGATCGCGCATCCCGGACGGCGGGATCAGCTGGTCGCAGGCCGCGCCGATCAGCAGCGCCGGCGCGCGCACCGCAGCCGGATCGACATCGTGCCGGTCGATCGAGCCGGACAGGCTCAGGAACCGGCCCGGCGACATGCGCCGCGCGAAGCTGTCACCGCACGCGCGCAGGTACGCCCCGGGTGCGCTCGTGCCGCGTGGATCATCCGTGGGCAACCCGCCCGCGAACCGCTCCCCGAACTCCTCGGGCGTGCGGTAGCTCAGCATCGCCCAGCCGCGCGCGATCGCCAGCGCTTCGGCGCCGCAGCCGCGCGCCATGCCTAGCGCCACCGTGCGCCGCTGCAGCTCGCGCATCGCGGTCGCCGTCGGGTGCGGCCGGGCGTCGGCGGAGATGACGGCCAGCCGCTCGACGCGGCCCGGAAACGCGGCGGCGAGGCTCAGCGCCACCATGCCGCCGTAGGATGCCGCGACGATGGCCGCGCGGTCGATCCCGGCCGCGTTCATGACGGCGATCGCGACCTCCGCCTGGTCCCGCGTCGTCGGCGCCGCCGCGCCCGTTTCGTCGGCGGCGAAGTCGAACGCGAGGACCGCCCGGCGCGCCGGATCGACCGCGCAACCCGCGCCCACCATTCCCGGCCACCACCCCGCGCCGCCGTCCGCTTGGCCCGCGGCGAAGCGCGTCGCCGATATGCCGCCGATCACCACCACCGCCGGCTCGTTCCCGCCGCCAGTCAGCATTGCGCGCACCGACGGCCCGAACCGCGCGAGGCGTGGCGGCAGGGGGACCGCGAAGTCCCAGGCCTTCACCGCGTTTGCCAGCGGCTCCGAACGGATGTTCAGCACGCGACGGTCAGCGGAATCGGCAGCCGCGTTGCGACCGGACGCGCCAGCGCCGCGAGGTCGTACAGGTCGGCCACGATCGCTTCCGCCGTCGCCGCCCCGCCCGCCCCGCGCCCGGTACAGGACAGTCGCCGTCCATTCGCCAGCTCCAGATGCAGGCAGTTCCACTCATCGTCCGGCAGGTCCGCTACGCCCAGCACGGCCGAAGGCGCCAGTCGGACGCGGCCGGCCACATGGCCCCCGGTGCTCACCAGCTCGGCGACCTGCACCCAGCGCTCGCCGCTCGCCGCGATGCGCGCCGCAGCCGCGTCGTCCAGCGCCTCCACGTCGACCGCCGGCTCCACCCCGGCAAAGGCCGCACGCGCGATGATCCGGAGCTTGGCCGCCGCGTCCGCGCCGCTGAGGTCCGCGCTCGGGTCTTCCTCGGCGAACCCCGCCGCCTGCGCCCGCCGCAACGCGGCGGCGAAGTCCTGCCCCTGCGCCATGCCCGTCAGGATCGCGTTCACCGTGCCGTTGAGCACGCCCCACGCGCGCACGATCGACCCGCCGTCCGCCCGCACCCGCGCGACCGTCTCCAGCATCGGCACGCCGCCGCCGACCGCCGCCGAATAGGCCAAGGCCGCGCCGCCGCGCGCACCGGCCGCCAGCGCCGCGCCCGCGTCGCTGACCACGCGCTTGCTGGCGCTGGCGACGTGCCCGCCCGCGCGCAGCTGCTCGCCGCACAAAAGGGCGCTCAAACGGTCGCAGGACAGCGCATCCACCAGGATGTCGGGCGATTGAAGCGCGATCTGCGCCGGATCCGTGGTCACCGCCACCGGACTTGGCACGCCGCGCGGCTTGTTCTCGTCGCGAACAAGCACCGAGACCACTGCGAAACGCGGTTCCTGCGCCAATCTGCGCGCCACCGCTTGTCCCACAACGCCGTATCCCGCCAGCGCCACCCGCACCGGCGGGCCCGCGACATCGGCGCGGGGCACAGCCGTCACGGGTCCTACCCGGCTCACGCGGTCGCTGCCGATCGCCTCGATCTCGATGGGCAGCCGGCGGGCGGCGGCATACGCCACCGCCTGCGGTTGAATCAGCGGACGCGCGACCTGCAGCGCGTCGTCCCAGCTGATCTCGTCATAGCGCCGCGCCGAGGGATCGCGGGCCGGATCGGCCTCGAAAACACCGTCGGCGTCCTTGTACAACCGCACCGCCGCCGCGCCCATTTCGCCGCCCAGATAAATGGCGGAGAAGTCCGATCCGCCGCGCTCCAGCAGCGTCCGCTGCCCTCCTGCGCCGATGCCGACGAACCCCGGCACGATGACCAGCCCGGTGCGCGCCAGCCTGGCGCGCAGGCTTGCCGGGTCGAGCGCCAGCGGCCGCGACGCGGTCTCGCCGCCGACGGTGGCGAGCCCCAGCGCTTCGGGCTGGCAGTTCTCCGCCACCATGCCGATGCGGTCGCACGCGATGCGCAGCAGCGCCGCGGTGCGCGCCTCGCCCAGCGACACGAGGTCGGCGACGCCGGTGCATGCCGTCCCGTCCGCAACGCTCGCCGCTTCCGCGAACAGCCGGTCGGTCTCGCCTTCCAGCGCGGATACGACGGCGACCACCGCGAACCCGCGCCGGCGTTGGCGATAGATCTCGCCCGCGACGCGGGGCAGGTCGGCGACGGTGCGCAGGACGGAGCTGCCGAACTTGAGCACCAGCAGCGGCTCGGCGGGCCGCATCGCGGCGACCGCGTCGGTGATGAAGCCTGTCGCCTCGCCCGCGTCTTGAACCATGAACATTCTCGATCCCCTCGTCAGGATACAAGAACGATGCCGCGCGATCCCGCTTCGTTGCCGGTCCGGCCGCATCGTTCCAAACGGAACCGCCACCTTGCCCGGGAGGGCAGGTTGGCGTGGACCACAAGCGGCCCACTCTTGATGCTGGAACGGCCGAAGCCGCCCCGTCCGCCGATTAACGCAAGCAGTGATGTCTGACAACCGCTCGGATGGACGCCCGGCGCGCCGGCGCTAGAAGCCCGAACATGCACTGGCGTTCCAAGCTCATCCATTCCGACGCTGCCGCGCCCCCCGGCTTCCGCGGCCTCGCCTCGGCGACGCACCGGGCTTCCACCGTCGTGTTCCCCAGCCTCGCCGCCGCGCTGCACGATCCGCAGGGGTCGGGCGGCGGCTACACTTACGGGCTGCACGGCACGCCCACCGTGCTCGAACTCGCCGCGCGCATCGCCGAGCTGGAGGGCGCGCATGCGACGGTGATCGTACCCAGCGGGCTGAACGCGATCAGCTTGGTTTATCTCGCGCTGTGCCGGGCGGGGTCGCACGTACTAGTGCCGGAAAACGCCTATGCCCCCAACCGGGAATTGGGCGCGGGGCTGCTGGCTGGTTTCGGCATCGTCGTCGAGGCCTACGATCCGCTGATCGGCGGCGGTATCGACGCGCTGATCCGGCCGCAAACGTCGCTGATCTGGACCGAGTCCCCGGGGTCGGTGACCATGGAGGTGCAGGACATTCCCGCCATCTGCGCCGCCGCGAAGGCGCACGGCGTGCCCGTCGCCATCGACAACACCTACGGCGCGGGCGTGCTGTTCGACGCGTTCGCGCACGGCGTCGACGTTTCGATGCAGGCGCTGACCAAATATGTCGGCGGGCACAGCGACGTGCTGCTGGG
Source organism: Sphingomonadaceae bacterium (assembly GCA_035644935.1). GTDB lineage: Bacteria > Pseudomonadota > Alphaproteobacteria > Sphingomonadales > Sphingomonadaceae > CADCVW01. Next base: position 12,591 of record DASQNO010000098.1, on the reverse strand, counting down.
CTCCGTCAGCTGCGCCGCCCCCAAGCACGCGCGTGCCATCGACCGCGCCCGCCGCGCGCTGGGCATCGGCGTGTCGCCCGACGAATGCAGCCTGGCGCTGCGCGGACTGCAGACGCTGGCGGTGCGCCTCGATCACCTGGAGCGCAGCACGATGGAGATCGCCGCGTGGCTCGCCGCACGACCGGAGGTCGAGCGCATGCTCCACCCCGCCTTCGCCGACTGCCCCGGGCACGACCTTTGGAAACGCGACTTCACGGGCTCCGCCAGCCTGTTCTCGGTCGTGTTCCGCGCATCGGTGACCGACGCGGCGGTGGCGCGCTTCGTCGACGCGCTTCGCCTGTTCAAGATCGGCTTCAGCTGGGGCGGCGTCACCAGCCTGGTCATGGGCTACCCGCCCATCCAGCGCACCGGTTGCGACTATGGCCGTCGCCTCGTGCGGCTCAATATCGGGCTTGAGGACTCCGCCGATCTGATCGCCGATCTCGATGCGGCTTTGGCGGAAATGGCGGCGGAATGATCGAGGCGGCGGCGGCGCTGCCCGGGCCGCTGCTCGTCGCCGCCGGCGCGATCGCGGGCCTCATCGTCGGCAGCTTCGTCGGGGCCCTGATCGCGCGGTGGCCGCGCGGCGAGTCCGTCGTGCGCGGGCGGTCCCGGTGCGACGCATGCGGGCGCGGGCTGCGAGTCACCGACCTCGTGCCCGTTCTGAGCTTTCTCGCTCTGCGCGGCCGCTGCCGTGAGTGTGGTGTCGGGATTTCGGCCGACCATCTCGCCGCGGAACTGGCCTGCGCGCTGGTGGGCGCCACCGCCTTCGCCGCCGCGCCGCCGACGGTGGCGGTGGCGGGCGCGGCGTTCGGCTGGGTGTTGATCGCGCTGGCGCTGCTGGACGCGACCGCCTTCTGGCTTCCCGACCGCTTGACGCTGCCGCTGGGGATCGCGGGCGTGCTGGCCGCCGGTGCGGGCCTCGGGGTCCCGCTGCGCGACAGCCTGATCGGCGCCGCCGCGGGGTTCGGCGTCCTGGCGCTGATCGCCGTCATCTACCGGCTGCTGCGGGGGCGGGTCGGCCTGGGCGGCGGCGACCCCAAGCTGCTCGGCGCGATCGGCGCCTGGCTCGGCTGGACGATGCTGCCGGCCGTGCTGCTGCTCGCCAGCGCGACCGGGCTCCTCCTGGTGGCGTTGCGCCACGTGCGCGGGCGGCCCGTCTCCCGATCGGACGCGCTGCCATTGGGGACACTGATGGCGCTTGCCGCCTGGCCGCTCTGGCTGATCCGGAGCGCCGCCTAGCGTCGTTTCGGGACGCTTGGCGGCGCTCGCAATCAAACGGTCATGAAAGCATCACCGAGCTGACACGCGGCTCGCGCCGCAGAGTCACGCGCCGCTTCTAGAGACTGGACCCGACGGAACGCCGGGCTTCGGGGCAGCGCGGCGCATTCGATTTCGCATTCAATTGTCCGCACGACCATTCGGAGATCACGATGTCCATTCGACGCACGGCCGCACTTCTTCTCATGAGCACCGCGACGCTGGCGCTGGGCGCGTGCGGCGGGGCCGACGATGTCGCCTCGCCGGGCGAGGGCAACCTCATCGTGATCGCCCCGCCCGCGCCCGCGCCATCGACGCCCGCCCCGCCGCCGCCGCCCGCCGCGGGCGGTCCGTTCACCGGCGCAGCGCCGGCCGGCTTCATCGACCGGGGCGTAGTCAACAATCGGCGGGTCTTCGAAATGCCGTCGCGCTTCACGCAAGACACAACGCTGCAGAACATCCCGGGCGCGGTATACTCGATCTCGGGTCCGGTGAATGTCGGCAGCGACGTTGGGGGCGATGGAAACGCGGCAGGGGGCAATCGCGTGACGCTGACCATTCAGCCAGGCACGATCGTTATCGCGTCGGCTGGCAACGATTACCTCGTTGTAAATCGCGGTTCGCGCATCAACGCGGCCGGTACGGCGACAAGTCCGATCATCTTTACGGCTCGCGCTAATCTGGAGGGTACGGTAACGGACTCGAGCCAGGGCTTGTGGGGCGGCATCATTCTGCTCGGACGAGCGCCGATCAGCGACTGCAACGCAGCCGTCCCAGGCGGTTCGGCCAATTGCCAGCAGGTCATCGAAGGCACGACCAGCTCACTTTACGGTGGCAACGTGCCGACGGACAACAGCGGCACGCTGCAATATGTCCAGATCCGCTACTCAGGCTTCGCGATCGCTCCCGGCAACGAGCTTCAGGGTCTGACCACCGGCGGCGTGGGTTCAAACACCACCATCAACCACGTCCAAGTACACAACAGCTCGGACGACGGCGTCGAATTCTTTGGTGGTCGCCAGAATGCGAAGTACCTTGTCATTACGGGCGCAGACGACGACGGCCTCGACACGGACCTGGGTTACCGTGGCACGATGCAATTCGTGATCGGCATCCAGCGGGATGCCGGCAACGGCGACTCGATGATCGAGGCCGACTCGAACGGCAACGAGGACGCGCTGCCCCGTCAGTACACGCGCGTATCGAACGCCACCTTCGTTCAGCGAGGCAATACCCAGGGCGGAAACACGATCCTGCTGCGCGGCGGCACCGACTACGCGCTGCTCAACAGCGTCGTGACAGGTCCGCAGGCGTGCCTAGACATCGATGCGACCGGCGGGACCACCGCACGGGCGGCCGACGCCGCGCTGCAAGATGTCGGCCCGCCGGTCTTCCGTTCCGTCGTCCTGTCCTGCCCGACCGCGTTTCGCGACGACAACAACGTTACGACGGCGGAAGTCGCGGCGATCTTCGGCACCGGAACCAATAACAACAATTCAGCCTTCACCAGCACCCTTGCCAACGTGTTCATAAACGGCGCCAACGAGACGGCCGGCACCGCGACCGACCCGCGCAGCTTCAACGCGGACGCGATTGGTGGAGCTAACACCTCGGCGCCGAACCAGCTGGAGAATGTCAGCTATATTGGCGCGGTCCGGAACGCTCAGGACAACTGGTATGCAGGCTGGACCTGCAGCGCTGGTTACGCCCCGCTGGGCACGCCTTCCTGCACCACGCTTCCCGCCAACAGCTAGCGCATCGCGCATGGGGCGGCGTCGCGGCGCCGCCCCCGCTCGCGGCAAGTGACTGGGAACACAGATGACCAAGACGATTTCACTAGGCGGCTTGCTGCTACTCTCCACCGCGCTGTGCGCGCCCGCCGCGCTGGCGCAGGGTACCGCGCCCGTGCCGAGCAGCCCGCCGACCTCCACCCCGGCGCAGACCGCCACCACGGCGGACGCGCCCGCCGATGCCCCTGCCGACGCCGCGCAGGCTGAGGAGGAGGTCGAGATCTCCGCCCCGGGCGCCGATGTCGCGGACCAGCCGGGCGAGATCGTCGTCACCGGTTCGCGCGTTCCCAACGTCGTGCGCCGCGCGACGCAGGTCGTCTCCGTGCTGTCGGCGGAAGACATCGCGCGCACCGGCGAGGGCGACATCGCGGGCGCGCTGCAGCGCGTCACGGGCCTGTCCGTCGTCGGCAACGGCTTCGTGTTCGTGCGGGGTCTCGGAGATCGCTACTCGCTGGCGCTGCTCAACGGCTCGCCCCTGCCCAGCCCCGAACCGCTGCGCCGCGTCGTACCGCTCGACATCTTCCCGACCAGCGTGATCGCCTCCGCGCTCGTGCAGAAGAGCTATTCGGTGAACTACCCCGGCGAATTCGGCGGCGGCGTCATCAACCTCACCACCCGCGCGATCCCGCGCGAGCCGTTCCTGACGATCGGCGTGTCGGGCGGCGTCGACACCGAAACCACCGCCAGGCTGGGCTACACCTATTACGGCAGCGACCTCGATTCGCTGGGTTTCGATGACGGCACGCGCGATTTCCCCCGGCCCCTGCGCGATGCGGTGACGAACGGCACGTTCAACACGACCTCCGCCGCCGAGCGCCGCGGCTTCGCCAAGTCGCTGGTCAATGCCGAAACGACGCTGCTGCAGCGCAATTTCGACATTCCGGCGAACTTCAGCGCCGACGTCAGCGGCGGCACCTCGTTCGATTTCTCGGGCGGCCGCTTTGGCGTGATCGCGGGCGCCGGCTATTCCAACACTTGGCGGACGCGCGACGCCCGGCAGCAGACCTCGCTTGATCCGGGGCTCGCCGGCATACCGCAGACCGATTTTCGGTCGGTGATTACCGACAACCGCATCATCGTGAACGGCCTTCTCGGCTTCGGGCTGGAACTCGGGCAGCATCAGCTGCGCCTGACTAATCTCTACATTCGCGACACATTGAAGCAGGGACGCCTCGCCGCCGGCTTCAACCGCAACGTGTCGGACCAGGCCGCGGGCGCGCCGGCCTCGCTGATCGAACAGAACACCTATTTCTTCGAACGGCAGCTCATCGACACGCAGTTCGTGGGCGAATTTAAGTTCGACCGCCTCAGCATCGACGTGCGCGGCACCTACGCCAATACGCAGCGCGAAAGCCCGTACGAACGCGACATCAGCTATTTCTACCTCGGCGACGGCAACCCGGCGACCAAGGGGCCGGGCGATATCGACGACTACACCAACAACCTGTCGTCGGCGGGCCAGTTTGCCAACATCGCGTTCAGCGACCTCAACGAGGATCTGTACGCGGGCTCGGTCGACGCGGCGTACCGCTTCGACTTCGGGATCCCCGTGACGCTGTCGGCCGGCGGCAATTACAGCAAGAGCGAGCGCGCCTCGTCACGCTACCAGTTCCAGTACTTCCGGCCCGAAGGCGCGCTGCGTCTGGAGGTGTCGCAGCAGCGGCCGGACTTCCTGCTGTCCGACTTCAACATCGATCAATTCAACATCCAGCTGCGCGACGTGTCGGGCGCGGAAGGCTCCGCCGCCTATGACGCCGACCTCGAGATACGCGGCGGCTACGTCCAGGCCGACGTGAATGCAGAGGCGCTGGGCCTGCGCGCCACGTTCGGCCTGCGTTACGAAGACGCGCGCCAGTCGGTGCAGCCGATCGGGATCGGCCAGGCCTCGCTGCTGGAGAACGATTATTTCCTGCCCGCCGCGACGATCACCTACACGCCGCGCCGCGACGTCCAGATCCGCGTCAACGCGTCGAAGACCATCGCCCGCCCACAGTTCCGCGAGCTGGCGCCGCAGATCTTCCAGGATTTCGAGTCTGATCGCGAATTCACCGGCAACCCGTTCCTGACGGACAGCGAATTGTTCAACGCCGAGGTGCGCGGCGAATATTATTTCGGCCGCAACCAGCGGCTGTCGCTCGCGGGCTTTTACAAGAAGATCGACAATCCGATCGAGGCGGCGGCGTTCTTCGCGGGCGGCGGGCAGTTGCGCACGGGCTTCGCCAACGCTCCGGAAGCGACGCTGTACGGCGGCGAGGTCGAGGCGCAGCTTTACGTGCCGCTCGCAAACCTCGGCGGGTTCTTCAACACACGCCGGCTGCTGTTCATCGGCAACTACACCTACACCCAGTCCCAGCTGAAGGTGGACGACAGCGAAGTCATCGGCCCGACGCTGCAGCCGATCGCCGCCAACCTGCTGTTCCGCGACGGCGCGCCGCTCACTGGCCAGTCCGACCATCTCGCCAACCTGCAGATCGGCATCGAGGATACCGAACGCGTCAGCCAGGCGACGCTGCTCGTCAGCTACGCCAGCAAGCGCGTCACCAACCGCGGCCCGATCCAGGGTTCGGCGAGCCAGCCCGACATCGTCGAAAAACCCGGCATTCGCTTCGACCTCGTCCTGCGGCAGGAGTTCGACTTTCTCGGTACGCTGTTCGAGATGAAGCTCGAGGGCCGCAATCTCACCGGACAGGAGTACAAAGAGTTCCAACAGGCCGGCGACAACCGGATCGATGTCAACCGCTACGATCTGGGACGGACGTTCTCGCTGGGGTTCTCGGCGAAGTTCTGAGGGACCCCCCGGGCGAGGTCTGGTACGACTGTCATCCCGGCAAAGGCCTGAATGACGCCGCCCCGAGCGGTTTAGACGGCTAGTCCGCCATCCACCCTTGACTTGAAACTGACATATATCCTTCATCCCGCCGTCACGCGCGGGGCCTAGCCCCTGCGGCCAAGGGGAACCCAATGCGATTGTCGCTCGATACCCGCGCCCGGCGGCTGCTGCGGCGGCTGCCCGTGGTCAGCGTCTATTCCGTCGCGGAGATCGCGTTGCTGAGCCTGCTGGCGGTGCAGTGCGCGCGGCTGGCCTGGGCGGTGGTCACCCCTGTGAGCCCGATCGGCGAATGGAAGATCCCCGCCGTGCTCGGCGGCGCGATGCCGGCGAGCCTGGCGCTGGGCGACTTCGATCCCTTCTTCCGCCTGCAGGCCGCCGCGCCCGCCACGGTGGTGGTCACCTCGCTCGCGGTGAAGCTGTTCGGCGTGCGGGTCGACCGCGCGTCCGGGCGCGATTCCGCGATCCTGTCGACGCCGGACGGCGTGCAATCCAGCTACGCCGTGGGCGACGAGATCATGCCCGGCGTCCGCCTCGCCGGCGTACGCGAGGACGGCGTCACGCTGGAGCGAAATGGACAACGCGAGCAGCTCTTCCTTGACCAGTCGATCCCCGCCGCCAACGCGACGCCCGGCACGGGCGACGCTGCGGGCGGGGCCGGCGGCATCACGCCGCGGCTGGTCAATGGCCAGGTCAGCGGGCTGACGATCGGCGCGCCTCCGCCGGTGCTGGCGCAGGCGGGCATCCGCCCCGGCGACGTCGTCATGGCGATCAACGGCGCCGCCGTCAGCAGCGCCGCGGACGCGCAGGCGCTCGCCACCGGCCTGACGCCCGGCAGCAGCGTTTCCGTGCAGGTGGAACGCGGCGGCCAGCTCGTGCCCATCACCGTCACGGTGCCCGTCCGATGAAGCGCTTCCTCGTCGGATTCGCGGCGCTCGCGCTCGCCTCCACCAGCCTGTCGGCGCAGCAGGTGCTGAACTTCCGAGACGCGGACATCCGCGCGTTCATTCAGGACGCATCGCGCGTCACCGGCCGCGCCTTCGTCATCGACAGCCGGGTCCAGGGCAAGATTTCCGTCTTCACCGACCGCCCGCTCAACCGGTCGGAATATTTCGAGGTCTTCCTCTCCACGCTGCGCGCCAACGGCTACATCGCCGTGCCCACCAGCGGCGGCGCCTACCGCATCCAGCCGATCGCCAACGCCGCCTCGCAGCCGACGCGCATCGGCACGCGCCGCGCCGCCAATAACCAGGTCGTCACCGAGGTCTTCCGCCTCCGCAACATCGAAGCGGCGGCGGCCACCGAAACGCTGCGCCCGCTGATCAGCCCGGAAGGCGCGCTCACCGCCAACCGCAACGGCAACAGCCTCGTCGTCGTCGACTTCGCCGACAACGTCCGCCGCATCCGCCAGCTGATCGGCCAGATCGACCGCCGCGGCGCGGACAGCAGCGCCAGCCGCGTCATCCCCTTGCGCAACGCCGGCGCGCGCGAGATCGCCGAGGCGCTGACCGCGCTCGGCACCACGGGTCCGGAGGGCTCGCGTGTCACCGTCGTGCCGATCGACAGCAGCAACTCGGTTGCGCTGCGCGGCTCGGCGTCCGAGATCGCGCGGTTCGCCGCGATCATCGCCGACCTCGACGCACGCGCCGCCAGCGGCACCGAGATCCGCGTGATCTTCCTAGAAAACGCCGACGCCGAACGGCTCGTCCCCGTGCTCCAGGAACTCGTGGGGCAAGCACGCAGCACCACCGTGTCCAGCGAGTCCGGGTCGACCGGCTTTCAGGGCGGCTCAGGCGACCGCGCACGTGGCGGCACGAGCAACAGCCGCATAGTCCCGCCAGCGCCCCCGGCGCCGCAGCAGACGCAGGTGACCAGCACCGGCGGCGGTTCCGGCGGCGGTGGCCGCGGCAACACGATCATCACGCGCTACGAAGGCGCCAACGCGGTGATCATCTCGGGCTCCGCCGACATCCAGCGCACGCTGGGCGAGGTCGTGCGCCAACTCGACACCCGCCAGGCGCAGGTGCTGGTCGAGGCGATCATCGTCGAGATCTCCGACCAGGCGGCGCAGCGGCTCGGCGTCCAGCTCCTCCTCGCCGGCCAGCCGGGGTCGGGCCTCCCCTTCATCGGCACCAACTATTCCAACGCGCAGCCCAACATCCTGCAGATCGGCGCGGCGGTGGCGGCGCGCGAGCTCAACACGCAGACGACGATCATCAACGGCAACAGCGTCACCACCACGACCAACAGCGGCGTGTCCGACTCGCTGGCGCAGGGCGCGATCCAGTCGGTGCTGGGCGCCACCGGCGGGCTCGCGGGCTTCGCCGCCAATCTCGGCAGCAACGCGATCTTCGGGACGATCATCAACGCGGTGCGCTCCGACACGCGCTCCAACCTGCTCTCCACCCCCTCGATCGTCACGCTGGACAACCAGGAAGCGCGCATCCTCGTCGGGCAGGAAGTGCCGATCGCCACGGGCGAGGCGCTGTCCCCCAATCTCGACAACACGTTTCGCACCGTGCAGCGCCAGAACGTCGGCATCACGCTGGAGGTGAAGCCCCAGATCAACGCCGGCGGCGCGGTCAAGCTGACGCTGCGCCAGGAAGTCAGCTCGATCGCCGGGCCCGTATCCAACAACAACAGCGACCTGATCCTCAACAAGCGCGAGCTGCAGACGACGGTGATCGTCGACGATGGCGACATCTACGCGCTGGGCGGCCTGCTCGACGACAACGAGCGGCGCACGATTGAAAAGATCCCGTTCCTCGGCGACCTGCCCGGCATCGGCGCGCTGTTCCGCTCCAAGGCGAAGAGCCGCGCCAAGACCAACCTGATGGTGTTCATCCGCCCCACCATCCTGCGCACCGCCGCCGAGGCGCGGCGCCTGGCGCAGCAGCGCTACGGCTACGCTCGCGACATGCAGTGGAACAACAATCCCGGCGTCGAACCGACGCTGGACGAGCTCGTCCGCGACTACATGGGCGCGGTGCCGCCGGTGGCGCAGCAACCGGGCGATATCGTCATCCAGCCCACCCCGCTCCCCCCCAGCCAGGTTCCCCAGCAATGATCATCCGGCGCGGCACCGAGGACCAGGCGGTCGCCGAGATCGCCGACATCGTGGAGGTCGGCTCCGGCGTTCCGATCATCCCCGCGGCGGCGGACGCCCTGCCGCTCGCCATCCCCTATGGTTTCGCACGCAAGTTCGGCGTCGCGCTGCTCCGCGCCGAGGACGGCCACCTCGCCGTGGGCCTGCGGGAAGGCGAGGACCCGCGCGTGCTGATCGAGGTGCGCCGCTTCATGGCCAAGCCTTTCGACGTCGAATGGGTCGCGCCCGAGGCGTTCGACCGCCTGCTGTCCGAACGTTACGCGATGGACGGCGACGCCGCCGCCGCGGCGGCGGGCTCGCTCGGCCTCGGCGACGATCTCGATCTCATCGCCGGCAACATCCCGACCGCCGACGACCTGCTCGACAGCGCCGACGACGCGCCCGCCATCCGCCTGATCAACGGCATCATCGCCGACGCCGCGCGGCAGGGCGTGTCCGATATCCACATCGAACCCTACGAGACCGGCCTCGTTATCCGCATGCGCGTCGACGGCGTCCTGCGCGAAACGCTGCGCATGCCCGCCCACGTCGCGCCGGTCGTGGTGTCGCGCATCAAGGTCATGGCGCGCCTCGACATCGCCGAACGCCGCGTCCCGCAGGACGGCCGCATCGGGCTGACGCTGGGCGGCAAGCTGATCGACGTCCGCGTCTCCACCCTCCCCAGCCGCGCCGGCGAGCGCGTCGTGCTGCGTATCCTCGACAAGGACAAGGCGGGCATCGAGCTCGACGTGCTCGGCATGCCGCCGGAGATCGAGACGGTGTTCCGCGGCGCCCTGGAAGAGCCCAACGGCATCATCCTCGTCACCGGCCCCACCGGCTCGGGCAAGACCACCACGCTCTACGCCGCGCTGCGCCTGCTCAACGACGGCAGCCGCAACATCCTGACCGTTGAAGACCCGGTCGAGTACGCCGTCGACGGCGTCGGCCAGACGCAGGTCAATCCCAAGGTGGGCCTTACCTTCGCGGCGGGCCTGCGCGCCATTCTGCGCCAGGACCCCGACACGGTCATGGTCGGCGAGATTCGCGACCGCGAAACCGCCGACATCGCCGTCCAGGCCTCGCTCACCGGCCACCTCGTTCTATCCACCGTCCACACCAACGACGCGATCGGCGCCATCACGCGCATGCGGGACATGAAGATCGAGCCGTTCCTGCTCGCCTCCTCGCTCCGCGCAGTCATCGCACAGCGCCTGGTGCGCAAGCTCTGCCAGGTCTGCCGCGAGCCGGTGCAGGCGTCCAATGCGGTGTCCGCCTTGCTCGGATTCGACAGCGGCACGATCATCTACGAGGCCAAAGGCTGCTCCGCGTGCGGCAATTCGGGCTTCAAGGGCCGCATCGGCGTGTTCGAGGCGATCAGGATCGACGAAACCGTGCGACAACTCATCTACGCCGGCGGCGACGAGGCGGTGATCGCGGGCCACGCCTACCGGGGCTCGCGCAACCTCGCGTCGGCCGCGCGCCAGCTCGTCCGCGACGGGCAGACGACGGTTGAGGAAGCCGTGCGGATTTCGCGCACCGAAGTGGCGACGGAACCCGTATCTACCGTAGATGCCTAGTTACGATTATCTCGCCCTCGACACCGGCGGCCGCGAACGGCGCGGCAGCGTCGTCGCCGCCGGGCTGGAGGACGCCCGCGCCAAGCTCGATGCGCGCAAGTTCTACGTCGTCCGGATCGAGGCCGGTCCGGATGTCGGAACCACCGCCGTCCCCTCCCTGCTCCAGCGCCGCATCAGCTTTCGCAAGCATCTGACGTCCAAGCAGCTGACGCTCTTCACGCGCCAGATCGCGACTCTCGTGTCCGTCTCTCCTCTCGAAGAATCGCTCCGCACCGTCAGTCACCAGACGGAGCAGGAGCACGTCCGCACCGTCCTCAAGAGCGTCCACAAGGGCGTTCTCGAAGGCCGCCGCTTTTCCGAAGCTATGGCGATCAGCCCGAAGAGCTTTCCCCCGCTCTACCGCGCCATGGTCGCGGCGGGCGAAGGCTCGGGCACGCTTCCCCTCATCCTCGACCGCCTCGCCGACCTGCTCGAACGTCAGGCGCAGGTCCGCGGCAAGGTGCTGACCGCCGTCGCCTACCCGCTTGTGCTGGCGCTGGTCGCCACCGTGGTCGTGCTCGCGCTGATGGTCTTCGTCGTGCCGCAAGTTGTGGAGCAATTTGAAAGCGTCGGGCAGGAATTGCCCTTCCTCACCCGCGCGGTGATCGCGATCTCCGAATTTCTGCAGAACTGGTGGTGGGCGGTCATCCTCGGCCTGCTGCTGTCGATCCTCGCCGCCGCGCGCATCCTGCGTAACGGCCCCGCCCGCTACGCCTTCGATCGCGCGACGCTCGGCCTGCCGATCATCGGCCGCCTCGCCCGCGACCTCCACGCCGCGCGCATGGCCAGGACGCTCGCCACCATGGTCGCCAGCCGCCTGCCCTTGCTCGAAGGCCTGCAGCTCACCGCCCGCACCGTCCACAACCGCGTTCTCAAGAAGGCGTCGGAGGACATCGTCGAGGCGATCCGCGGCGGCGGCTCCTTGTCCGCCGCGTTCAAGCGCGCCGGCGTGTTCCCGCCGCTGCTCGTCTACATGACCGCGTCCGGCGAGGCGTCCGGCCAGCTCGACACGATGATGGAGCGCGCGGCCGATTATCTCGAGCGCGAGTTCGACACCTTCACCGCGACCGCGCTCTCGCTGCTGGAACCTGCTATCATTGTCATCATGGGCGCGATCGTCGCGCTGATCGTCCTGTCCATCCTGCTGCCCATCCTGCAGCTGGACACGCTTGCCGGAGCTTGAGAAGAATGTTGCGTCCCTCCTCGCCTGTTACATCCTCCCCAGCTTTTGCTGGGGAGGGGGACCACCCCCTTGGGTGGTGGAGGGGTTTTGCAGCGCGTAGCTTACGGCGCTTCAAGACCCCTCCATTTTCCCGCCTGTGCGGGATGGTCCCCCTCCCCGGCAAAAGCCGGGGAGGACGCGAAGACGGCTTCACCCTCGTCGAACTGATGGTCGTCATCGTCATCATCGGCCTGCTCGCCACCATCGTCATCATCAACGTCCTGCCCAGCCAGGACCGCGCCATGACGCAAAAGGCGCGCTCGGACGTCGCGCTGCTCGAACAGGCGCTCGAAATGTACCGGCTGGACAACATGTCCTACCCGCGCAGCGAACAGGGGCTGCAGGCGCTCGTCTCCGCCCCCGCCGGCCTCCCGCAGGCGGGCCGCTACCGCCAGGGCGGCTACATCAAGAAGCTGCCCGAGGACCCCTGGGGCGCCCCGTACAAGTACGAGAACCCCGGCACGCACGGCGGCCCCTTCGACATCTATTCGCTGGGCGCCGACGGGCAGCCCGGCGGAGAGGGCGAGAATGCCGACATCGGCAGCTGGGAGTAGACCCCAGTCCTCCCCTGCCTTTGCAGGGGAGGGGGACCAGCGAGGGTCCCACGAAAGTAGTACTTTCGTGGGTGCCCGAAGCTGGTGGAGGGGCTTCCTGGCCTTCCTCCCCGCGATTTCGCGGGGAGGGGGACCATCCGAAGGATGGTGGAGGGGTTTTGCAGCGCCAAGGTTCCTCACGGCGAAACCCCTCCACCA
>DASQNO010000097.1:0-3529 GCA_035644935.1 Sphingomonadaceae bacterium | reverse complement strand
CGTGCCGCCCGCTAGCGGCTGCGTGGTCTTTCCACCGTCCATGCCCCGGAGCCCATCCATGCCGCAACTGATCGTCGTCACACGAAAGGGCGCGGAGCGCGTCGTCGAAGGGGAGGCGGGCCTGTCGGTAATGGAGGTCATTCGCGACAACGGCTTTGACGAGCTGCTGGCGCTGTGCGGCGGCTGCTGCGCGTGCGCGACCTGCCATGTCCATGTCGATCCCGACTGGGTGGACCGCATGCCGACGATGGAATCCGACGAGGACGAGCTGCTGGAAACGGCCGATTATCGGCAGCCCAATTCGCGGCTTTCGTGCCAGATCCCGTTCGAGGAGAGCCTAGACGGCCTGCGGGTGGTGATCGCGCCGGAGTGACGACTGATTTAGGCGGCGATCTGCCCCGCCGCGTATAGTGCTATCGCCGCGGCGTTGGAGACGTTGAGGCTTTCCATGCGCTCCCCGATCGGCAGCCGCGCCAGCGCGTCGCAATGCGCGGCGGTGTTGTGACGCATGCCCTCGCCCTCGGCGCCGAGCACCATGGCGACGCGCTCCGGACCCAGGGCCGCCGACAGCGCCAACTCCGCCTCGCCGGCCAGGCCGATGCGCCAGAAGCCCGCCTCGCCGATCTCGTCCAGCGCGCGGGCGAGGTTCACGACGCGCACCCACGGCACGATCTCCAGCGCGCCCGACGCGGCGCGGGCGAGCGCGCCGGATTCCGGCGGCGAATGGCGGTCCTGCGTGACGATGGCGAGCGCATCGAATGCGGCAGCCGAGCGCAGGATGGCGCCGACATTGTGCGGATCGGTGACCTGGTCGAGCAGCAGCAGCGTCGCGCGCGCGCCGTCGTCGGGCGCCTGCATCAGGACGTCGCCCAGGAACAGGTCCTCCAGCGGATCGACTTCGGCGACGATGCCCTGGTGCGGCGCGTCGTTCGGGACCAGCCGGCCGAGGTCGGCGACGTCGGCGAAGTTCACCTGCAGCTGCTTGGGAAATTCGAACGCCGCCGCCGCCTCGTGCGTCACCCACACCTTGCGCACGACGCGTTCAGGATTGGCTAGCGCCGCGGCAACGGGGTGGCGGCCCCAGAAGCGGGGCTTGTTCTGGGCCGAGGAGGATTGTCGGGCTTTGCGGCGCATGCCGACAAGTCTTGGCCGCCCCCGCGTTGACAGGCAAGCCATGCATCGCCATTCAGCCGCTTCGCCCGATGGCGGCGCCTGGACAGGTGGCCGAGTGGTTAAAGGCAGCAGACTGTAAATCTGCCCGTGCAAGCGTACGCTGGTTCGAATCCAGCCCTGTCCACCATTCCCTGCCGCGGCCGAGGCGGACGGGGTCCGGTTCAAACTCCCGCAACTCGCTAACGCACCCCGCCGGCGCCGGTCAGCGGCACGAAAGCGACGGGCCCGAGCGATCGCTTGCGGATGCGTCCGTCGGTGCGCTTCTCCACAAGCATCAGCTGTTGCGTCGATGACGGGGGGCCAACGGGGACAACCATGCGACCACCCGGTTTCAGCTGTTCGATCAGGCGCGGAGGAACGCGGGGCGCTCCGGCGGTGACGATGATCGCGTCGAAAGGCGCGTGTTGGGGCCAGCCGGCATAGCCGTCGCCGGCACGTACGGTGACGTTGGCGTAGCCCCCCTCGCGCAGCGTTTCCGAAGCCTGGCGGGCGAGCGCATCGACAATCTCGATGGAATAGACGTGCCGCACCAGCGTCGCCAGAACCGCCGCCTGGTAACCCGATCCTGTGCCGACCTCTAGAACGACGTCGTCTTTGCCGACATCCAGCAGGTCCGTCATCAGCGCAACGATATAAGGCTGGGAAATGGTCTGTTCGTGGCCGATCCCGAGCGGTCGGTTGGCATAGGCCTGCGCCTGGAGCGATACTGGAACGAACAGGTGCCGCGGCACCGCGCGAAGGGCATCCAGAACCTCCGGGTCCAGCCGGCGCACGTTTCCGAGGCCGGCGGTCGCCGCCAGATTGCGAACCTCCGCGACCATCTGGTCGCGGACCCGTGCGAAGTCTGGTTTCAATGGGGCACCCGCGATCGCCAGGACAAGCGCTCCAAGCATGATGCGAACCAATGCAATTCCTCCGCCCAGCCGGCAGCGGCCGACCGCAGCCAACACTGAACGGACCAACCGCTAGCATTATAGCCGCCATCGACATTCGGGCTAAAGGTGATTCCGTGCCCCGCCGGCCCGGCGGTGAGCGCCCTACTGCAGGCGGCCCTCTATGCTGAGGCTGTACACGCCGCCGGCCGCGACGAAGCCGGCGGCAGCGAGGCGTTGTTGCAGCGCCGGATCGGCGGCCTGGATCGACAGCGTGGCGCGGTAGCGGTCGCCGCCTGGCAGGCGCAGGTCGAGCCGTTCGGCGCCGCCGGCACCCGCGAGCGGCAGGAGCAGCGCCCCGCCGTCACACCGTGCGTTGCCCGTCATGCTGGTGGGAATGGCGAGCCCCAGAATGCGGCCGCTGGTCTCCACCGTCACCGCCCCTTCCGCCGCTGCGCACTGGCCGCCGACGAACCGCGCGCTGACGTCCGACAGGTCGATGGCGGTGATGGGCAGCGGCGCCCATTGCGCGCCGAGCGCGAGGCGCGCGGTGGCGTCGCTCAATGCGAAGCTGTTGCGCGATACGGTGACCGCGGCCTCGAACCGGTCGGGCGTGGCGGCGGCGCGCGCGAGGACGTCGCGGTTGCGCTCCATTTCGATGCGGGCGCGGCCCACCAGCAAAGGCAGCGCGTCGAGGCCGGCGAGCAAGTCGCCGAGCTGCGCGTCGCGGAACTGCGCGCCGTGCAGCGCGCCCGCCCAGACGCTGCCCACCGCCTCGCGCGCCGCGACGCCGGTGTCGCCCAGCCGCAGCCAGTCGGCCGCCAGGCGCAGCGGCAGTAGCGCCACCCCTGCGAAGAGGAATGCGCACAGAAAAAACAGGCCGCGGCCCAGCGGCAGGCGCACGCGCATCTACTGGCTCCCCGATCGGACGGTGAACTGCACGGACAAGGTTCGGTCCGGATTGGGGGTGGCGGACAGCGCCTCGACGATCAGCCCGCGCGCCTGCAGTCCGGACAGCCAGGTGAAGAAGGCGGCCGGGCGCGCGCTGGCGATCACCATGCTCACTCCGTCGGGCTCGAACGCGTCCGAACGGCTGACGATGAACCCGGCAGCGCTTGCGGCCTCGGGCACGAAGACGCGCACGGGAACGTCGAGCCGAGGCGGTCGGTTGCGGCGGATTTCGGAAATGGCGTCGGCTTGCCCCCGCGCCTCGGCCTCGGCGGTGATCGCGCGCGTGTGGCGCGCGCGCGCGTCGGCCAGCGCGTCACCAAAGGGGCGCACGATGCCGAACCAGACCAGGGTCACGGCGAGCAGCGCGGCCATGGCGAGCAGCAGCCGCTGTTCGCGCGTCGTGCGCAGCCGCCACCAGCTATACGCCCGCGTCCTCATGACCCCGTGATCCTGTATTCGACGACCTGCCGCCCGCCCGCCGCCCGCGTGTCGCCGGCTTGCGCCACCAGCCCGCGCGCGGCGAGCGCGGCGCC
>DASQNO010000096.1:0-2961 GCA_035644935.1 Sphingomonadaceae bacterium | reverse complement strand
ATGGTGAGCCCTGCTGGGTTCGAACCAGCGACCTAGTGATTAAAAGTCACGTGCTCTACCGACTGAGCTAAGGGCCCGGTGCCCGCGTAGCTAGGGACGCCGTCCGGAGTGGTCAACCGGCTTCGCGCGGCGGAGGCGGGCGCGGAGCTGGCGGACGGTGCGGTGGCTGAGCGGGTGACGCCAGCCGGGCGCGATCTCGACGAGCGGGCCCAGCACGAATTCTCGCTTGGACAGGGCAGGGTGGGGCACCACGATCGCCTCGGCGGCATGGATCCCTCCGGACCACAGCAGGATGTCGAGATCGAGCACGCGGGCTCCCCAGCGCCGGCCGGGGCGGCGGCCGAAGCGGGCCTCCACGTCCTTGAGCAGGACAAGCAGTTCGCCGGGGGCCAGCGCCGTGTCCAGAATGACGGCGGCGTTCGCGAAGCTGCGTCCTGCGCCTCCGAATGCCGTCGTGGTCAGGATCGACGATCGCGCGGTCACCGCAAGACCGGCTTCGCCCAGCGCACGAACCGCGGCGGCGACGACTCTTGCGGGTGCGCCGTGGCGGCCGTGCCGCCGATTGGACCCAAGCGCGACGGCGTAGCTTGTCCTGTCCACCCCGCCGCGCCTACCACCGCCCCTATGCTGCCCGCCAGTCCCGATCACCGCCTGCCGCCAAGTCCCGTCGCCACGTTGGAGCCGCCGCGCGACTGCCCGTTATGCCCGCGGCTGGTGGCGTTCCGGCAGGCGTGCCGGGCCGAGCATCCCGGCTGGTGGAACAGCCCGGTGCCCGTGTTCGGAGACTCGAACGCGTGGCTCGGCATTGCGGGGCTGGCGCCGGGCAAGCACGGGGCGAACCGGACCGGGCGGGCGTTTACCGGCGATCATGCGGGCGTTCTACTGTTCGAGACCTTGGCCAAGTTCGGGCTGGCTGAAGGCACGTACCGGGCGGAGCCGGACGACGGGTTTCGCCTAAGCGGCGCGGCGATCATCAATTCGGTGCGGTGCCTGCCGCCGCAGAACAAGCCCAACCCCGACGAGATCGCGATGTGCCGCCAGTTTTACACCGCCGCGCTGGACGCCTTGCCCAAGGTGCGGGTGCTGGTGGCGCTTGGCCAGATCGCGCACGGATCGGCGGTGCGGACGGCGGGCGGGCGGCAGGCGGCTTACAAATTCGGCCATCTGACGGAGCATGCGTTGCCCGACGGGCGCATCCTGATCGATAGTTATCACTGTTCGCGGTACAATCAGAACACCGGACGGCTAACGCGCGAGATGTTCGAGGCGGTGTTCGCCAAAGCGGTCGCTCTTGGAAGTTCCCGAAAGTCTCGAAGTTCCTAGTGTGGAGCCGCTTTCGTCCAACAGCTTCGGTCGAGCTTTCGAAGCTGTTCGCTGCAAGCGCTTGAACGAATCAAAGAACCGCTCGGAGGCTAGGCGAAGCGAGGGGCTGTAGGACAGCGCATTCGCTCGAGATTAGACGTCCTGCGTCAGGCGTCCGTACATTTCCGGCCGGCGATCCCGGAAGAAGCCGAAGGCGGCGCGGTGGCGCTTGACGCGGTCGAGGTCCAGCGTGGCGACGAGCACGCCGGTCTCCTCCGCCCCGAACTCCGCCAGCATGTCGCCGCGTTCGTCGCAGATGAAGCTGTGGCCGTAGAAATGCTGGCCTTCTTCCGTCCCGATACGGTTGGCGGCGACCACCGGCACGACGTTGGACACGGCGTGCCCGACCATCGCGCGGCGCCATAACCGGCTGGTGTCGAGGTCGGAGTCATGGGGCTCAGAGCCAATCGCGGTGGGGTAGAACAGGATCTCGGCGCCCATCAGCATCATCGCGCGCGCGGTTTCGGGGTACCATTGGTCCCAGCAGACGCCGACGCCCACCGTCGCCGCGCCCGTTTCGTTGGATGCGGGCCAGACCTTGAAGCCGGTGTTGCCGGGGCGGAAGTAGAACTTCTCCTCGTAGCCGGGGCCATCCGGAATGTGCGTCTTGCGGTAGACGCCCTGCACCGCGCCGTCCGGGCCAATCATCGCGAGGCTGTTGTAATGGTGTGGGCCCTCGGCTTCGAAGAAGCTGGTCGGGAGGGTGACGCGAAGCTCGGCGGCGAGCGCTTGCATCGCGAGCACGGCCGGGTGTTCGGCGGTGGTGCGGGCGCGCGCGAACAGGCCTTCGTCCTCAACCCGGCAGAAGTAGTGGCCATCGAAGAGTTCGGGCGGGAGGATCACGGTGGCGCCCTTAGCGGCGGCCTCGCGAACGAGGTCGGACACGGCGGCGATGTTGGCGTCCATGTCCTCGGACAGAGCGAGCTGGAGGGCGGCGACGGTGAGTTGGGTCATGCGTCCTCTATCCCGGCCGGGAATGACCGTGTCGAGAGGCGATCGTGTGGAGCAGCGCCCCTCGACTGCGCTCGGGACGAACGGTAAGATCGTTCAATCCGACCTTACAGCGGCACCTGCTGGCTGATGCAGTGGAAGCTGCCGCCGCCGGTCAGGATGTGGTCGCTGCGGAAGCCGAACGTCTGGCGACCGGGGAAGAGCGCGCCGATCGCGGCGACCGCGGCGGCGTCGTTGGGGGCGCCGTAGAGCGGCACCGCGACGGCGGCGTTGCCGATGTAGAAGTTCATGTACGACGCGGGGATCAGCTCGTCGTCGCGTTCGACGTGGCCGGGGGAGGGCAGCCGCACGACGTCCAGGCCGAACGCCTCGGCCCGCGCCCACGCATCGGCGTAGATCGCGCCGTTGGGGTCGTTGTCCGCCGCCTCGGGAACCGCGATCACCCCTTCGGCGACGAAGCGCGCGAGGTTGTCGACATGGCCGTCCGTGTGGTCGTTCAGGAGGCCCTCGCCGAGCCACAGGACGCGGTCGATGCCGAGGTCCGCGGCGAGGCGGCGTTCGACGTCCGCGCGGCTCATGCCGGGATTGCGGTTGGGGTTGAGCAGGCATTGCTCGGTGGTGACGGCGAGCCCCGTGCCGTCGACGTCG
>DASQNO010000095.1:0-18808 GCA_035644935.1 Sphingomonadaceae bacterium | reverse complement strand
CCGGTTTCCGCCGCGTTAAGCCGCCGGGCCGCCGCCAAGCGCCCGGTACAGGTCGATCGCAGCGTTCAGGCGATCCTCCGCCGCCACCGCCGCCGCGTCCTCGACGTCCAGCGCGCGCCGTTCGGCATCGAGCACGGTCTGCAGGTCCGCCGCGCCTTCGACATATTGCCGCCGCGCCAGCCGCGCCGTCGTTCGTGCGACGGTCATCGTGCCGGCCAGCAGCTCGCCGCGCACGCGCGATTGCGCCACCCCCGTCAGCGCGTCCTCCGCCTCGCCCAGCGCCACCAGCAGCGTGCGGCGATACCCCTCCAGCGTTTCCGCCTGGGCGCCTCTGGCGGTGAGCAGCGCGCCGCGCAGCCGCCCGCCGTCGAAGATCGGGGCGAGCAGGCTGGACCCCGCGTTCAGCGCGAAGCCCAGCGGCCCGCCGCCGCCCGTTCCCAGCAGCGAACCGGCCGAGATGCGCAAGGACGGCAGGAACGCCGCGCGCGCGCCGGCGACATCGCCCTGCGCCGCCGCGATCCGCGCTTCGGCCGCGCGGACGTCCGGGCGGCGGGCGAGCAAAACAGCAGGCTGCTCGGGGTCGAACGCCGGCGGGGTCAGCGTGCCGAGATCGGGAGGGCTGGCGGCGAACGTCGGCGCCTCCGCCCCCACCAGGATCGCCAGCGCGTTGCCCGTCCGCGCCCGCGCCTCCGTCAACCGCGACAGCTCCGCCTCGATCCGCCGCACTTCGATCGCCTGCAGGCCCGAGTCGACCTTGGTCGCCACGCCTTCGCGCACGCGCACGCCGACGATGCGCTCGAACTCGCGGGCGTTGCCCAGCGCCCGTTGCAGGATGGCGATGCGCGCCGACAACGCGGCATGGCCGACGAACGCGCGCGCAACGTCGCCTTCGACGGCCAGCGCCACCGCGTCCCGGTCGAACCGCGACGCCGCCAGCCGCGCCAGCGCCGCGCGCCGCCCGGCCCCGACCGCGCCGAACAGGTCGACGTCGTACGCGATGTCGAGCCCCAGTGAGGCGTCGTTGTCCCGGAACCCCCGCTCGCCGCCCGTGCCCGACGCGCGCGCATCGGCGAAGCCCGTGACCTGGGGCCGACCGGCCGCCCGCGCGACGCCCAGTTGCCCGCGCGCCTGGACCACACGCGCCGCGGCGACCGCGATGTCCGCATTCGCCGCCCGCGCCCGCGCGATCAGCGCCTCAAGCTCGGGCGATCCGAACGCCGCCCAGCCGGCGTATAGCTCCATGCCGCCGGCCGGCCCGGCGTCGCGCCACTCCGCCGCCGCGAGCCTCGGCGCGATCGCCGGCTCCACCGTCGGCGCGCACGCGGCCGCCGGAGCCAGCAGGAACAAGGGCATGGAACGGTACTTCATCCGCCCACGCCTAAAGCGGCGGAGTTAAGGATCGGCAAAACGCGCGCGACATCCCCAACCCCGCCTTAACCCAGCTTTGAGACTTCCCCCGTATCGCGATGGTTCGACGAACCCGCGGGACGCCAGCCTTTGAACATGGAGACCAAGCTCTTCCGGCAGGAAGTGATCGACGCCGGGCGCGAGCGGCTGACAGGCGCGGTGGTCGCCGCGACGCCGCCGGGCTCGCGCCTCTACACCGCGCTGCTCGCCGCCGCGGTCGCCGCGCTCGTGCTGCTGCTGCTGTTCGGGCAATATGCGAGCAAGGTCGCCGTGCGCGGCACGGTGGCGCACGCCGGCGGCATCGCGCGGGTCTATTCGCCGGGCGTTGCGGAGATCCGCGAAGTTCACGTGAGCGAGGGCGAAAGCGTCGGGGCGGGGGCGGCGCTGGTCACGGTGGCCATGACCTCCGGCCGCGGCGGGGGGAGCGAGGGCGTGGCGGGGCAGCTTGCCGAACTGGCCCGCCAGGACGCGGAGCTCGCACGCCAGCAGGGGCTCGCCTTCAGCCTGGGCGCGACGGAAACGGGCGCGCTGCATCAGCAAAAGGCCAGCCTTGCCGCCACCATTGCCTCGCTGGAACGCCAGCTGGCGCTGGGCACCAGCCAGATCGCGCTGGCCGAGGCCGACACGCGCCGCACCGCGCGGCTGGCGGGCGAAGGCGCGGGGACGCAGCGTCAGGTGGAGGAGGCCCGCGCGGCGCTGCTCGCCCGCCGGCTCGACCTGGAGGGCGTTACCGAACGGCTGATCGCCCAGCGCGAAACGCTGCGTGCGATCGACGGCCAGGTCGCGGCCCGCCGCATCGGCGCGTTCCAGTCGTCGTCGGAGATCGCGGCCCGCCGCGCCGTGCTCGCCGAACAGCGCGCGGCGCTGTCCCGGCAGGACCGGCTGGTCCTCACCGCCCCCGTCGCGGGCACCGTCGGCGACATCGGCGCGCGCGTGGGCCTTCGCGCGCAGGCCGACGCATCGCTGGTCACGATCATCCCGGGGGGCAGCGATCTCGAAGTCCAGCTCTGGGCCCCGTCCCGGGCCATCGGCTTTGTCCAGCCCGGCCAGCCCGTCCGCCTGCTGTTCGACGCCTTTCCCTATCAAAAGCACGGCGCCGGGCGCGGCACCGTCACGGCCGTCGCGTCGGTCCCTACCGAACCCGCGGCGCTCGACCCGGGCCTTGGCATCACCGAGCCCGTGTTTCGCGTCCGCGTCCGCGTCGATGCGCGCCCGACGGGCGGCGCCGCCGCCGACCGGCCGTTGCGCGCGGGCATGACGCTGGCCGCCAACCTCGTCCTCGAACGCCGGAGCTTGTGGGAAGTGTTTCTCGATCCCGTGCTGAAGGCGATGCGGTCATGAGCATCGATTGGCCCTGGAGTTCCGGCCCCCGCCCGATGCTGCAGTCGGAGGCGGCCGAATGCGGGCTGACCTGCGTCGCCATGGTCGCCGCGCATCACGGACACCGCGTCAATGTCGGCGGCCTGCGCCGGCGCTTCCCGGGATCGATGAAGGGCGCGACGATCGCCGAGCTGATCGCCGTCGCCTCCGAACTCGAGCTGAGCTCCCGCGCGCTGCGGTTGGAGCTGGACGAACTTCCCAAGCTGCAGCTGCCCGCGATCCTGCACTGGGACTTGAACCACTTCGTCGTCCTGCAAAGCGTCTCCGGCCGCCGCGTCACGATCCTCGACCCGGCCGGCGGCCGCCGGACGATGAGCGTCGACAAGCTCGGCAAGCACTTCACGGGCGTGGCGCTGGAACTCACGCCGTCCGCCGACTTCAAGCCGGTCGACGCGCGCGTCACGACGCGGCTCAGCGACCTGTGGAGCCGGCTGTCGGGCTATCGCGCTGCGATGGTGCAGGTCGTCGCCCTGTCGCTGCTGCTCCAGCTCATCACGCTGGCCATGCCCTTCTTCATGCAGCTGACGATCGACGAGGCGGTGGGGCAGAGCGACACGGACCTCTTGACGCTGCTGCTGGTCGGGTTCGGGCTGGTCTACATCCTGCACGGGATCATCCAGGGCTTGCGGTCGTGGGTAGTGCTGACGCTCGGCCAGTCGATCTCGTTCCAGCTCGGCGGCAATGTCGTGCGCCACCTCTTCCGCCTGCCGATGAACTATTTCGAATCGCGCCATGTCGGCGACCTGCTGTCGCGCATCGGCTCGACGCAGCCGATCCAGTCGCTGCTGACCACCGGCTTCGTCAACGCCGGCATCGACGCGGTGCTGGCGCTGACCACCCTGGTGGTGATGGCGCTGATCAGCGTCCAGCTGGCGCTGCTCACCGTCGGCGCGACCCTGCTCTACCTCCTGCTGCGATTGAGCGTGTACCCCGCGCTCCGCCGCCGCACGGAAGAGGAGATCGTCGCGCGCGCCAACGAGGAAACCTTCCTGATGGAGTCGATCCGCGCGATCCGGTCCATCAAGCTCCACGTCCACGAATCGATGCGCGAGAACGGCTGGCGCAACCGCTACGCCGCGGTCGTCTCGGCCGACTATCGCGAGCAGATCTACAGGATCTGGACGCGGCTGGCCGAAAACCTGCTGTTCGGGCTGCAGCTGCTGCTCACCGTCTACCTGGCGGCGGGCGCGATCATCGCCGACGCGATGACGATCGGCACGATGATCGCCTTCCTGGCGTACCGTTCGAGCTTTATCGCATCGGCGACGGCGCTGATCGACCATGCCGAAAGCTACCGCCTGCTGTCGGTCCATCTCGAACGCCTGTCGGACATCGTCGCGCATCCGCGCGAGAACGTCGCCCCCGCCGCGCCGCGCGCGGGCCTGCTCCCCGCGCCGTCGATCCGCGCCGTGGACCTGAGCTTCGCCTATTCGCCGAGCGACCCGCCGATCCTGCACGACATGAACTTCGAGGTGCCGGCCGGGCGCTTCGCGGCGATCGTCGGCCCGTCGGGCGCCGGCAAGACGACGCTGATGCGGATCATGCTGGGCCTGCTGACGCCGACGGGCGGCAAGCTGCTGATCGACGGCCAGCCGCTGACCCCCGCCAACACAGCCGCGTGGCGCGCGCGCATCGGCGCGGTGCTGCAGGACGATCATCTGCTGACCGGCACGCTGGCCGACAACATCTCCTTCTTCGACACCGCGCCCGACGACCGGTCGATCGAGGCGGCCGCGCGCATGGCCCGCATCCATGACACGATCGCAGGGATGCCGATGGCGTATCAAAGCCTGATCGGCGACATGGGCGCGGCGTTGTCGTCCGGCCAGCGCCAGCGCGTTATGCTGGCGCGCGCGCTTTACCGCGACCCCGACGCGCTGTTCCTGGACGAAGGCACCGCCAATCTCGACGAGGAGAACGAGTCGGCGATCGGCGCGATGCTCGCCGGGCTGCCGATCACCCGCGTCGTCATCGCCCACCGCCCGCTACTGGTGGAACGCGCGGATATCGTGTTCCGGCTGGAAGGCGGCGGGCTGGTGGAAGTGACGAGGGAGCGGGAGAAGGAGTGGGTTTAGTTAAAGCCCTTCCCCCCTTGGGGGAGGGGTTGGGGTGGGGCAGTGTACTCGGCCACCGCGCGGGACTGGCACGCAGGTGATCTAGAATGGAAATAAGAACACCTTCGGTTTCGTGCAGCACCTCCGCATTCGTGTAGCGCAGGACAACATAGCCTCTGCTCTCGAGGCTGGCGGTGCGCTGTGCATCGATTTGGATGTCATGAGTTTCGCCATCCACCTCCACGATCAGGGCTCGTGCCGGGCAGAGAAAGTCTACGATGTAAGGCGCGATCACGCTTTGCCGTCGAAACTTGAACCCACCAAGCTGGGAGTTTGATACATGTCGCCAGAGGACGACTTCCGCAGGCGTCGCCTCGTGCCGCATTCGCTTGGCTCGCGTTCCGAGTTCGGGATCAATTCTTGGCACTCTGCCCCACCCCAACCCCTCCCCTGAAGGGGAGGGGCTTACTGAGTCCCACCTATTTCGGCTCCGTGAACTTCTTCACCTTGACCGGCAGGTCCTTGCCTTTGGTCCGGCGCGAGGGGATCTGGACCGGGTTCTTCTTCTTCCACTGCGCCCAGGTCATCGGCCCGTCGGGCGTGTCGACCATCCGGTCGTCGAGCTTGTCCGCCATTGCCTACCTAACCCCCTGTGCCAGCTGGTCGCGGCGCGCCTTGCCCTGCATGTCGAACATCCAGCCCGGATACTCGCCGGGCAACGCCCCCGCCGCGTCCAGCGCGGCCAAGTCCTCCGGCGTCAGCACCACGGCGGTCGCCGCGATGTTGTCCGCCAGCTGATCGGGCCGCCTGGCGCCGACGATGACGCTGGTGACCACCGGCTGGTGGAGCAGCCAGGCGATCGCGATCTGCGCCATCGATACGCCGCGCGCCTCCGCCATCGGGCGCATCGCGGCCAGCACCGCCTCCCCGCGGCCTGCGTCGACCGGCGGGAAGTCGAAGGCCCCGCGCCGGCCCTCCTTGTCGCCGCCGCCTGCATATTTGCCCGACAAATAGCCGCCGGCCAGCGGACTCCACACCATCAGCCCGACCTGCTCGGATTGCAGCATCGGCACGATCTCGCGCTCCAGGTCGCGGCCGGCGACCGTGTAATAGGCCTGCAGCGACACGAAGCGGTGCAGCCGGTCGCGCTCGGAGATGCCCAGCGCTTTCACAATCTGCCACGCCGCCCAGTTCGACACGCCGACGTAGCGGACGTGGCCGTGCTGCACGAGGACGTCGAGCGCCTCCAGCGTTTCCTCGATCGGCGTCGCGGGATCGAAGCCGTGGATCTGGTAGAGGTCGACATGGTCCATCTGCAGTCGCCTCAGGCTGGCCTTGCACGCGTCCAGCAGATGATAGCGCGTGTTGCCGCGCCGGTTGGGCCCCTCGCCCATCGTGCCGAAGCCCTTGGTCGCGAGCACCACGTCCTGCCGCGCGATGCCGAGCCTGCGCAGCGCCTGCCCGGTCATTTCTTCCGACACGCCGCCGGCATAGACGTCGGCGGTGTCGATGAAGTTGATGCCCGCATCCAGCGCGGTTTTGACCAGCCCCGTCGCCGCGGCCTGGTCCAGCGCGCCGATCTGCCGCCAGAAGCCTTCGCTGCCGCCGAACGTCATCGTGCCCAGGCACAGTTCGGATACGAACAGGCCGGTGCGGCCAAGGGTGCGGTAGCGCATGGGTGTGGACCTCGAAGGTGAAAGGGATCGCCTGCTCAACGCGTCGGCGCGGGCGGCGGTGCCGCGCCCGCGATGGCCGCCCAGCGATGTTTTTCCAGCGCCTGGCCGGCCAGGTTCTGGCTGCGCTTGACCGCGCGCAGGCGGACTCGCGCGAACCCCGCCGCCGCGGCGCGGAACGCCGCCAGCTCCGCCCGCGCCGACGGCGAACAGCGCGTCGTCCCCCGCGCCTGGGCGACGACGTTGGCGGCATCGCCGACGAGCACGATGTCGCGCGCGCCGAGGGTCGCCGCCACCTCGAGCGCGTGCAGCAGCGCGCGCCACTCCGCAGTGCCGCTGCCGCCCTCCCCCGCGTCCGGTCGCAGGTAGACCTGCCCCTGCGCCACCACCGCGCTTTCCATGCGTCCCGGATTGGGCCGGCAGCCGCCATCGAAGAACAGCGTGAGCGCCGTATCCCGTGCCATCGCCGCTGCTCCCTCCCCGCTTGCATTTGTCCGCGCGCTATCCTCTCTTGCACGGCGCCCCCGGCTCAAGGAAGCACCCCGTCATGACCGCCGATGCCGTCTTTCCCGTGTCCCCCGAATGGGCGGCCCGCGCGCGCCTCGACCGCGCCGGCGCCGCCGCGCTGCACGCCGCGGAGCAAGCCGACCCGGAGGCGTTCTGGGCCGAACAGGCGCGCCGGCTCGACTGGATTGCCGCGCCGACAGACATCAAGGACGTGTCCTTCGCCGCCGAGGACTTCCGCATCCGCTGGTTCGCCGACGGTACGCTCAACGTGTCCGCCAACTGCGTCGACCGCCACCTCGCCACGCGCGCCGACGAGGTCGCCGTTGTCTGGGAAGGCGACGACGCGTCCGAACAGCGCCGGGTCACGTATCGCGAGCTGCACCGCGAGGTCTGCCGCTTCGCCAACGTCCTGAAGGCGCACGGCGTCGGACGCGGCGACCGCGTCACCATCTACCTGCCGATGATCCCGGAGGCGGCGTACGCGATGCTCGCCTGCGCGCGCATCGGCGCGGTGCATTCGGTGGTGTTCGGCGGCTTCTCCCCCGACGCGATCGGCGGGCGCATCACCGATTGCGGGTCGCGCGTGGTAGTCACGGCCGACGAGGGCCGCCGCGCCGGCAAGGCGGTGCCGCTGAAGGCCAATGTGGACGCCGCCGTCGCGCATCTGCCCGAGGTTGAGACCGTGCTGGTGATCGCGCGCACCGGCGCCGACGTGCCGATGACTGCCGGCCGCGACGTCGCCTATGCGGACGCCGCCGCGCTTGTGTCGGACGACTGCCCGCCCGAGCCGATGAACGCGGAAGACCCGCTGTTCATCCTCTACACCAGCGGTTCCACCGGCAAGCCCAAGGGCGTGATGCACACGACGGGCGGCTATCTGCTCTACGCCGCGATGACGCACGAGCTGGTCTTCGACTATCGCCCGGGCGAATTGTTCTGGTGCACCGCCGACGTCGGCTGGGTGACGGGGCACAGCTACGTCGTCTACGGCCCGCTCGCCAACGGCGCGACCACCGTGATGTTCGAAGGCGTGCCGACCTGGCCGACGCCTGCGCGCATGTGGGAGATCGTCGACCGGCACGGCGTCAACACGCTGTACACCGCGCCCACCGCGCTGCGCGCGCTGATGCGGGAGGGCGACGCGCATGTGAGCGGCACTTCGCGCGCCAGCCTGCGGCTGCTGGGCTCGGTCGGCGAGCCGATCAACCCCGAAGCCTGGCTGTGGTACCACGAGGTCGTGGGCGAGGGCCGCTGCCCGATCGTCGACACGTGGTGGCAGACGGAAACGGGCGGCGCGATGATGACGCCGCTGCCGGGCGCGACCGACCTCAAGCCGGGTTCGGCGACCAAGCCCTTCTTCGGCGTGCGGCCGGAGATCGTCGACGCGGAGGGGGCGGTGCTGGCCGGCGCCTGCGAGGGAAACCTCGTGATGGTCGACAGCTGGCCGGGGCAGATGCGCGGCGTGTGGGGCGATCCGGATCGGTTCTTTCAGACCTATTTCACGACCTATCCCGGCAAGTACTTCACCGGCGACGGGGCGCGGCGCGACGCGGACGGCGACTACTGGATCACCGGCCGGGTGGACGACGTCATCAACGTCTCCGGCCATCGCATGGGCACGGCGGAAGTCGAGGCCGCGCTCGCCGCGCACCCCAAGGTGGCGGAGGCCGCGGTGGTCGGCATGCCGCACGACATCAAGGGCCAGGGCATCTACGCCTACGTGACGCTGAACGCGGACGAGGCGCCGGGCGAGTCCTTGCGCGCCGAGCTCGTCAAATGGGTGCGCGCGGAGATCGGGCCGATCGCGGCGCCCGACGCGCTGCAGTTCGCGCCGGGCCTCCCCAAGACGCGCTCGGGCAAGATCATGCGCCGCATCCTGCGCAAGATCGCGGAAGGCGACACAGGCAATCTGGGCGACACGTCGACGCTGGCGGACCCGGGCGTGGTGGACGATCTTCTCGCCAACCGGGTGGCGGCGGCGGGCTAGCGGGGCACCTCCGCCTTCCTGAAATCCGCCCAGCACGCGTCGTAGTCGAGCTGCATCAGCGGCGTCTCGCTCGCCCATCGGGTCGGGCGGATAATGTCGCGCGACTCGAACATGAACGCCATCGCGCCGTCGATCTTGTGCGGCGCCAGCTCCGCCGCGATCGCCTTTTCGTAGGACGCCTTGTCCGGCCCGTGGCCGTTCATGCGGTTGTGCAAGCTGGCGCCGCCCGGCGCGAAGCCGCCTTCCTTGGCGTCGTACGCGCCCGTGATCAGCCCCATGAACTCGGCCATGACGTTGCGGTGGAACCAGGGCGGGCGGAACGTGTCCTCCGCCACCATCCAGCGCGGGCCGAACAGCACAAAATCGATATTGGCGACGCCCGGCGTGTCGGACGGCGAGGTCAGCACGGTGAAGATCGACGGGTCGGGATGGTCGAACGACACCGTGTTGATCGCGTTGAACCGCGCCAGGTCGTAGGTGCAGGGCGCGAGGTTGCCGTGCCAGGCGACGACGTCCAGCGGCGAGTGGCCGAGCGTGGTGGTCCACAGCCGGCCCGCGAACTTCTGCACGAGCTCGGTCGGCTCCTCGCGATCTTCGAACGCGGCCGCCGGCGTCTCGAAATCGCGCGGGTTGGCCAGGCCGTTGGCGCCGATGGGCCCCAGGTCGGGCAGCCGGAACGCGGCGCCGCTGTTCTCCGCGACGTAGCCGCGCGCCGCGCGGTCGGGCAGCTCGACCCGGAAGCGCACGCCGCGCGGGATCAGCGCAATGTGCCCGGGCGCGACGTCCATCACGCCCATCTCGGTCGCGATCCGCAGCCGGCCGTGCTGCGGCACGATCAACAACTCGCCGTCGGCGGAGAAGAACACGCGCGCCGTCATCGGGCGGTCCGCGGCATAAAGGTGGATCGCGACGCCGTCATTGCCGCCATAGGTCACCAGCCCGTCGACGAAGTCGGTCGGGGCGTCCGGCATCGCCAGCGGGTCCCAGCGCAGCCGGTTGGGGCTGGGCGGCACCTCGTCGAACGGCGCGGAACGGATCAGCGCGGCGGACGCGTAGGGCGTGAACGGCGCATGGCTCGCGCTCGGGCGCAGCCGGTACAGCCAGCTGCGCTGGTTCTCCGCGCGCGGCGCGGTGAACGCGGTGCCCGACAGCTGTTCGGCATACAGGCCATAGGGCACACGCTGCGGGCTGTTGCGCCCGACCGGCAGCGCGCCCGCCACCGCCTCCGTGGCGAAATGATTGCCGAACCCGGTCATTGCATCGGCCACGCTTAAACCCTCCCGCTTTTTGCATGCTTAGGCGTGCATCATGCAGGCACGGCGCAAGTCAAGCACGACGGCTTCGGAGGTGGAACGGTGCCGCCGCCCCGGTTGCTTGAATCCACATCGGCGCTAGGAAGCCCCGGACAAGAGGACGTTTTCTTTATGCGCGTGACAATGATCGGGTCCGGCTATGTCGGGCTCGTTTCCGGGGCCTGCTTTGCCGATTTCGGGCACGAGGTCGTGTGCGTCGACAAGGACGCGGGCAAGATCGAGGCGCTGCTCGGCGGCCGCATGCCGATCTTCGAACCGGGGCTGGACGCGCTGGTGGCGGGCAACGTCGCCTCCGGCCGCCTGCGCTTCACCACGGACACCGCCGACGGCGTCGCCGGAGCGGACGCGGTGTTCATCGCGGTGGGCACGCCGTCGCGCCGCGGCGACGGGCACGCCGACCTGTCCTACGTCTACGCCGCCGCGCGGGAGATCGCGGCGGCGCTGACCGGCTACACGGTGATCGTCACCAAATCGACCGTGCCCGTCGGCACCGGCGACGAGGTCGAGCGCATCATCCGCGAGGCGAACCCCCGGGCGAACTTCGCCGTCGTCTCCAATCCGGAATTCCTCCGCGAAGGCGCGGCGATCGCCGACTTCAAGCGCCCCGACCGCATCGTGATCGGTTCCGAAGACCCGCGCGCGACCGAGGTCATGCGCGGCATCTACCGCCCGCTCCACCTCAACGCGTCGCCGCTGATCGTCATGTCCAGGCGCGGGGCGGAGCTCACCAAATACGCCGCCAACGCGTTCCTGGCGACGAAGATCACCTTTATCAACGAGATCGCGGACCTGTGCGAACGCGTCGGCGCGGACGTCAAGGACGTCGCCCGCGGCATCGGGCTCGATAACCGCATCGGTTCCAAGTTCCTGCACGCGGGCCCCGGCTACGGTGGCTCCTGCTTCCCCAAGGACACGCTGGCGCTGCTCAAGACCAGCCAGGATTACGACGCGCCCCAGCGCATCGTCGAGGCAGTCGTGGCGGTGAACGACAACCGCAAGCGCGCCATGGGCCGCAAGGTCGTGGCGGCGATGGGTGGCGAGGTCCGCGGCAAGACGGTCGCCGTGCTCGGCCTGACGTTCAAGCCCAACACCGACGACATGCGCGACAGCCCGGCGATCGCCGTCGTCCAGACGCTGCAGGACGCGGGCGCCACCGTGCGCGCGTTCGATCCCGAAGGCATGGACCAGGCGCGAACGATGCTGCCCGACATCGACTATTGCGACGGGCCATACGCCGCGATCGAGGGCGCGGACGCGGTGGTCATTCTGACCGAATGGGACGCTTTCCGCGCGCTCGACCTCCCCCGCGTCCGCGCGCTGCTCCGGCAACCCGTCATGGTCGACCTGCGCAACATCTACCCGCGCGCCGACGCGGAAGCGGCGGGGCTAAGCTATTTCGGCGTGGGGCGGTAGTCGCGCAGGAGCACGCGTCATCCCGGCGAAAGCCGGGACCCAAGATCACGCAAAGCTGGCGTCGAGGTGCCGACTTAACGCATCAGGCCTTCAAAATTGGGACCCTGGGTCCCGGCTTTCGCCGGGATGACGAAGGTTACGCCGCGTCCACACCCGCTGCTCTCTTCGCCCGCCGAGATCCCGGCTTTCGCCGGGATGACGGGAGTTACGCCGCGTCCCGCACCCGCTGCCCGGCCGGCAGCGCCAGGCACACGGTGCGGATCGCCTCGCGGATCGCGTCCTCGCCAAACGGCTTGCTGACCACCAGCACGTCCCCCGGCCGCTTGGCGATCGCGCCGGTGTCCGCATAGCCGGTGATGATGATGCACGGCATGTCGGGCCGGATGCCGCGCGCCTTGTGGATCACCTCCGTGCCCGACACGCCGGGCATGGCGTAATCGGTGATGACCAGATCGAAGCCGTCGGGCTCGCCCTGCAGTCGCGTCAGCATGTCGGGTCCGCTGTCGAAGTCCGACACCCGGTGCCCCATGTCCTGCAGCAGCGCAGCGGTGGTGGCGCGGACGCCGTCATGGTCGTCGACCAGCAGCACGCGCAACTGGCACCAGGCCTCCGGCTTCACGGCGGCGGGCGGCGCCGACGCCGCGATCTGTCCGCCGCCCGCCTCCGGCGCGCGCGGGAGCCAGATCTCGACGCGCGTTCCCTGCCCCACCGTGCTGTCCAGGCGCATCGCGCCGCCCGACTGCTGGGCGAACCCATAAACCATCGACAGGCCAAGCCCCGTGCCCTTGCCGACTTCCTTGGTCGTGAAGAACGGCTCCATCACCTGCTGAAGGATGTCCGGGGCGATGCCAGATCCGGTGTCGGCGACGGTCAGCACCAGATATTCGCCTGCGGGCAATCCGACCTCGGTCGCGCCCGTCGTGCGGTTGGCGCCGCGCACCGTCACCTTGCCGCCTTCGGGCATCGCGTCGCGCGCGTTGATGATCAGGTTCATCAGCGCCAGTTCGAGCTGCGCCTCGTCCGCATAGGCCGGCCAGAGATGCTCCACCGGTTGCCATTCGAGGGAGACGAGCCCGCCCAGCGTATGCGCCAGCAGTTCGCGTACCGACTGCGCCAGCTTTTCGATCTCGATGCGCGCGGGCTCCAGCTTCTGCCGCCTGGCGAAGGCGAGCAGGCGCGACACCAGTTCGGTTCCCTGTTCGGCGGCATGACGCGTCATCGACACGATCTTGCGCTGCCCTTCGTCCAGCGGCACGCGCCGGTCGATCAGCCGGAGGCCGCCCAGCACGGCGGCGAGCAGATTGTTGAAGTCGTGCGCGATCCCGCCGGTCAGCTGCCCGATCGCATCCATCTTGCTGGCGTGAACGAGCTGGGTTTCCAGGTTGCGGCGCTCGGTGACGTCCAGCATCGTTCCCGCGAACTCGGTCGCGACGCCGTCCTCGCTGCGCAGCACCACGCCCTGGTCCAGCAGGTGCTTGTACTCGCCGCTTGCCGTCTGCCAGCGATACTCGATCGCCATCGTGCCCGTCCGCGCCCGGTCCTCCAGCGCGGCCTCGACGCGCTCGCGATCGTCGGGGTGGACGCGTTCGTTGAACAGATTGGGGTTCTTGGCGACGGCGGCGAAATCGAAGCCGGTCATCGCCTCGAAGCTGCCGCCGCTCACGTAATGCGGTACGCGCGGCCGGGCGGCCACGGGTTCGGCATAGAGCAGGATGGGAAGCGACCCCAGGATCGCCGCCTGACGCTGCTCGGCGACGCGCAGCTCCTGTTCAACGCGCAGCCGCTCGGCATTGGCCTTCAGATTAGCGTCGAGCAGCGCCTGCTCGGCCTCGGCCTTGCGCCGGATTTCGCGCGTTTTGAGGAACAGGTCCACGAACACCGCGACCTTGGACTGGATCACGATCGGTTCGACCGGCTTGAACACGTAATCCACGGCGCCCATCGAATAGCCGCGGATCAGGTGCTCGGTCTCCTTGTTGACCGCCGACAGGAAGACGATCGGTATGCCCTTGGTCTGCGGGCGCGACCGGATGATCTGGGCGGTCTCGTAACCGTCGATACCCGGCATGTAGACGTCGAGCAGGATGACCGCGAACTCGCCGCGCAGCAGGTGGCGCAGCGCCTCCTCGCCCGACGACGCGGTGACCACCTCGCCGACGCCTTCCAGCACATTCTGGATGGCGAGCAGGTTGCGCTCGTCGTCGTCGACGACGAGCACGCGGGCGCGGTCGGCTTCCGGCCGCGGCTCGGCCGGCAGGTCGCCGGCCGGGGCTATCGGCACGGCGGACGGCCGATCTCCAACCCCGTGCGCATCGCCCATTACGCTACTCCGCCGCCTGCGGCATCGGCAGCGACATCTGCGACTGGGCGCGCGTCGAACCTTCGCGCGCACGCACGATCTGCACGCGGAGCAGCGCCAGCAGCAGGTCGACGTCCACGGGCTTGGCGATGTAATCGGACGCGCCCGCGTCCAGGCACTTCTGCCGGTCGCCCTTCATCGCCTTGGCCGTGACGGAGATCAGCGGCACGTTGGCGAGCGCCGGGTTGGCGCGGATGTGCCGCATCGTCTCGTACCCGTCCATTTCGGGCATCATGATGTCGATCAGCGCGATGTCGATGCCCGGCGTCTGCTCCAGGATGCGGATTCCTTCGCGCCCGCGCTCGGCGTGCAGCACTTCGACGTCGTAGCTCTCTAGCACGGAGGTCAGCGAGTAGATGTTACGGATGTCGTCGTCCACGATCAGCATCTTGGTGCCGGCAAGTTCCGGCACCACCCGCGCGCCCGACGCCGCCTCGACCTCGGCGGGCTTGCGCCGCTTGCGCGGGCCGTCCGCGGTTGCGAGTTCCGCGAACACCTTGGCCAGTTCGGCATGTTCGGCAGGCTTCCCCGTCACCCCGGCCGCGCCCATTCCGAGCGTCGCGTTGATGTCGTCGACCCCTGAGATCACCTGCACCGGGATGTGGCTGGTCAGCCCGTCGTGCTTGAGCAGGTCCAGGAGCACGAACCCGTCGATGTCCGACAGGCCGAGGTCCAGCGTGATCGCATCGGGC
Source organism: Sphingomonadaceae bacterium (assembly GCA_035644935.1). Taxonomy (GTDB): domain Bacteria; phylum Pseudomonadota; class Alphaproteobacteria; order Sphingomonadales; family Sphingomonadaceae; genus CADCVW01. The sequence goes on along the minus strand of DASQNO010000095.1, from coordinate 4,023 downwards.
TGCAGCTTGCGCGCCATGTTGAGCGTGCCCGCGCCCGCGGTGGACACCACGCCCTTGAGGCCCGCCGCGTGCGCCATGTCGAGCAGGATCGACGCAAAGGTCGGGTCGTCCTCGACGATCAGCACGAAGCGGCTGTCGCCCAGATCGTCGCGGTCGTCCGCGACTTCCTGCGACGTCGGCAGCGCCTGCGGCACGCCCGCGCCGCTGTTCTCGTAGCGCGCCGTGCTCGCCGGCCCACTCGTCGCCGCCGCCGGCGCCGCGGTCAGCGGCACGAACAAGGTGAAGGTCGACCCCTCGCCCGGCCTGGACCTGACCTGCAACTCGCCGCCGAGCAGGCGCGCGATCTCGCGGCTGATCGACAGGCCCAGGCCCGTGCCGCCATATTGGCGGCTGGTGGTGCCGTCCGCCTGCTGGAACGCCTCGAAGATGAGCTTCTGCTTGTCCTCGGGAATGCCGATGCCGGTGTCGGTCACCGCGATTTCGATCGCCTGCGTGACCGACTGCAGCACCGGGTGGTTGGCGCTCCACCCACTCGTGGCGGTGCGCACGGCCAGCGTCACGCCGCCCTTGCTCGTGAACTTGAACGCGTTGGACAGGAGGTTGAGCACCACCTGCTGCAGCCGCTTTTCGTCGGTGCGGATGGCGGGCGGTAGGGCCGCGTCGAAATTGACTTCGAACTTCAGGTGCTTGTCCGCGGCCAGCTGCCGGAACGTCCGTTCCATGTGCTGCTTCATCGTCGACATCGGCATTTCGCCGACTTCGATCGACACCGTGCCCGACTCGATCTTCGACAGATCGAGGATGTCGTTGATGAGGCTCAGCAGATCGGTGCCGGCGCCGTTGATCGTGCGCGCGAACTCGGTCTGCTTCTCGTTGAGATTTCCCTGCGGGTTATCGGCCAGCAGCTTGGACAGGATCAGCAGCGAATTGAGCGGCGTGCGCAGCTCGTGGCTCATGTTGGCCAGGAATTCGCTCTTGTACTTGGACGTCAGCGCCAGCTGCTCCGCCTTTTCCTCGACCGCACGGCGCGCCATGTCGATTTCGAGGTTCTTGGCCTCGACCTGCTTCTTCTCGTTCTCGAGCAGCTGCGCCTTCTCCTGCAGCTCCTCGTTGGTGGCGTGCAGCTCCTCCTGCTTGGTGGTCAGCTCGGTCTGGCGCGCCTGCAGCTCGGTGGTGAGCAGCTGCGACTGCTTGAGCAGGCCTTCGGTGCGCATCGTCGCGGCGATCGTGTTGAGAACGATGCCGACCGACTCCATCAGCTGGTCGAGGAAGCTCTGGTGCGTTTCGTTGAACTCGCCGAACGAGGCGAGCTCGATCACCGCCTTGACGTCGTCCTCGAAGAGCGCCGGCAGGATGTTGATGTTGGCGGGCGCGGCGTGGCCCAGGCCCGATCCGATGCGGATGAAGTTGCCGGGGACGTTCTGCAGCAGGATGGGGCGCTTGTCCGCCGCCGCCTGGCCGACCAGTCCTTCGCGCAGCCGGAACTCGCGCTTCAGCTCGTCATGGTTCTCCGCACCGTAGCTCGCGACCAGTTCGAGCCGCGCCTCGTCTTCCTCGCGCTTGGTGACGTAGAACACGCCGTACTGCGCGTTCACCAGCGGTGCGAGTTCCGACATGATCAGGTTGGACACGGTGGCGAGATCGCGCTCGCCCTGCAGCATGCGCGAAAAGCGCGCGAGGTTGGTCTTGAGCCAGTCCTGCTCGGCGTTCTTGAGCGTCTGATCCTTCAGATTGCGGATCATCTCGTTGATGTTGTCCTTCAGCGCCGCCATTTCGCCCGACGCCTCCACCGCGACCGAGCGGGTGAGATCGCCCTTGGTCACCGCGGTCGCCACGTCGGCGATCGAACGCACCTGGTTAGTGAGGTTCGCCGCGAGCTGGTTGACGTTGTCGGTGAGATCGCGCCACAAGCCCGCGGCTCCCGGCACGCGCGCCTGGCCGCCCAGCCGGCCTTCGATGCCGACCTCACGCGCCATGTTGGTCACCTGGTCGCCGAAGGTCGACAGCGTGTCGATCATGCCGTTGATGGTCTCGGCCAGCGCCGCGATCTCGCCCTTGGCGTCCACGGTCAGCTTGCGCTTGAGGTTGCCCTGCGCCACCGCGGTAACGACGTCCGCGATGCCGCGTACCTGGTTGGTAAGGTTGGTCGCCATCAGGTTGACGTTGTCGGTCAAGTCCTTCCAGGTCCCGCCGACGCCCGGCACCTGCGCCTGTCCGCCCAATTTGCCTTCGGTACCGACCTCGCGCGCCACGCGCGTCACCTCGGACGCGAAGCCGTTGAGCTGGTCGACCATGACGTTGATCGTGTTCTTGAGCTCGAGGATCTCGCCCTTCACGTCCACCGTGATCTTCTTCGACAGATCGCCACGCGCCACGGCGGTGGTCACCTCCGCGATGTTGCGCACCTGACCCGTCAGGTTGTCGCCCATCAGGTTCACGTTGTCGGTCAAATCCTTCCACGTCCCCGCGACGCCGCGCACCTGCGCCTGGCCGCCGAGCTTGCCTTCGGTGCCGACCTCGCGCGCCACGCGCGTCACTTCGGACGCGAAGCCGTTGAGCTGATCCACCATCGTGTTGATGGTGTTCTTGAGCTCCAGGATCTCGCCTTTCACGTCCACCGTGATCTTCTTGGACAGATCGCCCAGCGCCACCGCGGTTGTCACTTCGGCGATGTTGCGTACCTGTCCGGTGAGGTTCGCCGCCAGTTCGTTGACGTTGTCGGTCAGATCCTTCCACGTACCGCCGACGCCCTTCACGTCCGCCTGACCCCCGAGCTTGCCGTCCGAACCCACCTCGCGCGCCACGCGCGTCACTTCGGATGCGAACGAGTTCAGCTGATCGACCATGGTGTTGATCGTGTTCTTGAGCTCCAGGATTTCGCCCTGCACCTCGACGGTGATCTTCTTGGACAGATCCCCGCGCGCCACGGCGGTGGTCACCTCGGCGATGTTGCGCACCTGGCCGGTAAGGTTGCCGGCCATCGCGTTGACGTTGTCGGTCAGATCCTTCCAGGTGCCCGCAACGCCCTCGACCTGCGCCTGTCCGCCCAGCCGGCCCTCGGTGCCGACCTCGCGCGCCACGCGGGTCACCTCGGACGCAAAACCGTTGAGCTGATCGACCATCGTGTTGATGGTGTTCTTGAGCTCCAGGATTTCGCCCTTCACTTCGACGGTGATCTTCTTGGACAAATCGCCCTTGGCCACTGCGGTCGTGACGTCGGCGATGTTGCGGACCTGACCGGTGAGGTTCGCGGCCATCAGGTTCACGTTGTCGGTCAAATCGGCCCAGGTTCCCGCGACGCCCGGCACCTGCGCCTGCCCGCCCAATTTGCCTTCGGTGCCGACCTCGCGCGCCACGCGCGTCACTTCCGATGCAAAGCCGTTGAGCTGATCGACCATGACGTTGATCGTGTTCTTGAGCTCGAGAATCTCGCCCTTCACGTCCACCGTGATCTTCTTGGACAGATCGCCCGACGCCACGGCGGTGGTCACCTCGGCGATGTTGCGCACCTGACCCGTGAGGTTATCGGCCATGAGGTTGACGTTGTCGGTCAAGTCCTTCCACGTACCCGCGACGCCCGGCACCTGCGCCTGCCCGCCGAGCTCGCCCTCGGTGCCGACCTCGCGCGCCACGCGCGTCACTTCGGACGCGAAGCCGTTCAGCTGATCGACCATGACGTTGATCGTGTTCTTGAGCTCGAGAATCTCGCCCTTCACGTCCACCGTGATCTTCTTGGACAGATCGCCCGACGCCACCGCGGTCGTCACTTCGGCGATGTTGCGCACTTGGCCGGTCAAGTTGTCGGCCATCAGGTTGACGTTGTCGGTCAGATCCTTCCACGTGCCGCCGACGCCCTGCACCTTGGCCTGCCCGCCGAGCTTGCCTTCGGTGCCGACCTCGCGCGCCACGCGCGTCACTTCCGATGCAAAGCCGTTCAGCTGATCGACCATGACGTTGATCGTGTTCTTGAGCTCGAGAATCTCGCCCTTCACGTCCACCGTGATCTTCTTGGACAGATCGCCC
>DASQNO010000094.1:0-30002 GCA_035644935.1 Sphingomonadaceae bacterium | reverse complement strand
AAGCCGCGCGCGCGAGAAGCTGGCTTGTGGAACCTGTTCATGCCGCCGGGCGGCGCTCTCCAGCATGTCGACGAGACGTTTGCGTTCGAAGGCACGCAGCTGACCAACCTCGAATATGCGCTGTGCGCGGAGGAGATGGGGCACATCGGCTGGTCGTCGGAGGTCTTCAACTGCTCCGCCCCCGACACCGGCAACATGGAGGTGTTCCACCGCTACGGCACTCGGCGTCAGAAGGAGCAATGGCTGGCGCCCCTGATGCGCGGCGAGATCCGGTCGGCCTTCCTGATGACGGAGCCGGGTGTCGCATCTTCGGACGCGACCAACATCCAGACGCAGATCACGCGGGACGGCGACGAGTACGTCATCAACGGCGCCAAATGGTGGTCGTCGGGTGCGGGCGATCCCCGGTGCAAGGTCGCCATCGTCATGGGCAAGACGGACACGGGCGCCGCCAAGCATTCGCAACAATCCATGGTGCTGATGCCGCTGGACGCGCCGGGCGTCACCGTGGAGCGCGCGCTCACCGTCTACGGCTACGACGACGCGCCGCACGGGCACATGCAGATCACGCTGGATAACGTCCGCATCCCTGCAGAGAACATGCTGCTGGGCGAGGGCCGGGGCTTCGAGATTGCGCAAGGGCGCTTGGGTCCGGGGCGCATCCACCATTGCATGCGCACGATCGGCGCGGCGGAAGAGGCGCTGGAGGCGATGGTGCGCCGCCTGGGCGAGCGCGTTGCGTTCGGACGCAAGCTGAACGAGTTCTCGGTGTGGGAGGAGCGGGTAGCCCGCGCCCGCATCGACATCGACATGTCGCGGCTGCTCTGCCTCAAGGCCGCCGACCTGATGGACCGGGCGGGCAACAAGGCCGCCCGCCGCGAGATCGCGATGATCAAGGTGCAGGCGCCGCAGATGGCGCTCAAGATCATCGACGACGCCGTGCAGGCGCATGGCGGCGCCGGCGTTTCGCAGGACTATGAGCTTGCCGGCATGTGGTCCGGCATCCGCACGCTCCGCCTCGCGGACGGCCCGGACGAGGTCCACAACCGCACGATCGCCAGGATGGAGTTCGGCAAATATGCTTGAGGCGCATCTGTCCTCCCCGGCCTTTGCCGGGGAGGGGGACCATTGCGCGCAGCGGAATGGTGGAGGGGTTTTGCAGTGAGTGATCTTGCGCGGGTGATACCCCTCCACCATCCCGAACTTCGTCCGGGATGGTCCCCCTCCCCGCGAAATCGCGGGGAGGACGTCCGATGAACCTCTTCGACCTCACCGGCAAAGTCGCCATCATCACCGGCTCGTCCCGCGGCATCGGCCGGGCGATCGCACAGGCCATGGCCGCGCACGGGGCCAAGGTCGTCATCTCCTCGCGCAAAGCCGATGCGTGCGCGGAGGCGGCGGACTCGATCAACGCCGAGCACGGCGAAGGCACGGCGATCGTCGTGCCCGCCAACATCTCGTCGAAGGATGACCTTCAGAACCTCGCGGACGAAACGCGGCGGCAGCTCGGCCGCATCGACATCCTTGTCTGCAACGCGGCCTCGAACCCCTATTACGGACCGATGGCCGGCATCGCCGACGACCAGTTCCGCAAGATCTTCGAGAACAACGTGCTGGCAAACCACTGGCTGATCTCGATGGTCGCCCCCGAGATGGTGGAGCGCCGCGAAGGCTCTATCATCATCGTGTCGTCGATCGGCGGGCTGACCTCCTCCACCGTCATCGGCGCATACAACGTGTCCAAGGCGGCCGACTTCCAACTCGCGCGCAACCTGGCGGCGGAGTTCGGGCCGTCGGGCGTGCGCGTCAACTGCATCGCGCCGGGACTGGTGCGCACCGACTTCGCCAAGGCGCTGTGGGAGAACCCCGACACGCTGAAGGCCGTCACGCGCGGCACCCCCTTGCGCCGCATCGGCGAACCGCACGAGATCGCGGGCGCCGCGGTGTACCTCGCCTCGCCGGCGTCGACCTTCATGACGGGGCAGGCGATGGTGGTGGACGGCGGATCGACGATCGGGGTGGGGCTGTGATGGCGGTTTCGTCATCCCGGCGAACGCCGGGAGCCAAGGTCGCGATGTTCGGCGGTTCGCGCGATAGTCTCTCTCGTGCCTTCATGGTTGGTGGTTCTTGGGTCCCGGCTTTCGCCGGGATGACGGTGTAGGGTGCGGCTGCAGGGCAAAGTCGCGATCGTCACCGGCGCGGGCTCAGGCATCGGGCGCGCCACCGCCGCGCTGTTCGCGGCCGAAGGCGCACAGGTCATCGCCGCCGATCTCGAGGCGCCCGCGGATGCGCAGAACATCGTCGGGGTCGCCGCCGACGCCGGCCGCGACGAGGACGTCGCCGCCCTTGTCCGCTCGGCCGAAGCCCGCTTCGGCGGGCTCGACATCGTCTTCGCCAATGCCGGCGTGTCGGGGGGGCTCGCCTCCCTTTTTGAACAGTCGGCGGAGGATTGGGCGGAGGTCCTGCGCGTCAACCTGATCGGGCCGTTTCTGGCGATCAAGCACGCCGCGCCGCTCCTCAAGGCGCGCGGCGGCGGGTCAATCATCGTTACCGCGTCGGTGGCGGGCCTGCGCTCGGGCGCCGGCGGGCCGGCCTACACGGCGTCCAAGCACGGCGTCATCGGCCTCGTCAAAGTCGCCGCGCAGCAGCTCAGCGGCTCGGACGTGCGCGTCAACGCGATCTGCCCGGGGCTGATCGAGACCGGCATGACCGAGTTCATCTACGAGCGCGCCCGCGCCAGGGGGCAGGAGGGGGCGCTGGGCCACCTCAACCCCATGAAGCGCGGCGGTCAGCCGGACGAGATCGCGCGCGCCGCCCTGTATCTCGCAAGCGCGGAGTCGAGCTACGTCAACGGCCACGCGCTGGTGGTGGACGGCGGCCTGTCGTCATCGCACCCGTTCAACCGTCAGGATTACGGCCGCACGGCCATTTAACCGGAGCCTATCATGAGCGTCATCACCACCGAACGGCACGCGGACGTGCTCGTCGTCATCTCCAACAACCCGCCGGTCAACGCGCTCGGCCATGCCGTGCGCACCGGGCTGGTCGAAGCCATCGCGCAGGCGACCGCCGACGACGCGATCAAGGCGGTGGTCATCCGCTGCGAAGGCCAGACCTTCTTCGCGGGCGCCGACATCTCCGAATTCGGCAAGCCCATGCAGCTGCCCATGCTGCCCACCGTCGTCGACGCGATCGAAGCCTGTCCCAAGCCGGTCATCGCCGCCGTGCACGGCACCGCGCTCGGCGGCGGGCTGGAGGTCGCGCTCGCCTGCCATTGGCGCGTCGCCGTCAAGGACGCCAAGTTCGGCGTGCCCGAGGTCAAGCTCGGCCTGCTCCCCGGCGCCGGCGGTACGCAGCGTCTGCCGCGCGTCGTCGGCGTCGAAAAGGCGCTGGAGATGTGCACGTCCGGCGCCCCGATCGGCGCGGTCGAGGCGGAGAAGCTCGGCCTGGTCGACAAGCTGGTCGAGGGCGACCTGGCGCAGCACGCCATCGCCTACGCGCACGAAGTCGCCGACGTCCGCCCGATCCCGATCTCGAGTCAGCGCGACGAGAAGCTGGAGGCGGCGCGCGCCAACCCGGGCCTGTTCGACGAATTCCGCAAGGCCAACGCGCGCAAGATGAAGGGCTTCGACGCGCCCGAGGCCAACATCAAGGCGGTGCAGGCCGCGACCCAGCACCCGTACGAGCAGGGCGTCCTCGAAGAGCGCCGCCTGTTCATGGAGCTGATGACCGGCACGCAGGCGCGGGCGCAGCAATATTTCTTCTTCGCCGAACGCAAGGCGTCCAAGATCGAAGGCGTCGGCGACGACGTGCGCCCGCGTCCGATCAACAAGGTCGGCGTCATCGGCGCGGGCACGATGGGCGGCGGCATTTCGATGAACTTCCTGTCCGCCGGCATCCCCGTCACCATCGTCGAGACGCAGCAGGAAGCGCTCGACCGCGGCACGGGCGTGATGCTCAAGAATTACGAGGCGAGCGCCGCCAAGGGCCGCATGACGCCCGAACAGGTGGGCCGCGCAATGGGCGCGCTGACGCCGACGCTGGACCTCGAACAGCTCGCCGACTGCGACCTCGTGATCGAGGCCGTGTTCGAGAACATGGACGTCAAGAAGGAGATCTTCGGGAAGCTCGACCGCATCTGCAAGCCGGGCGCGATCCTGGCGTCCAACACGTCCTACCTCAACATCGACGAGATCGCCGCCGTCACCTCCCGGCCGCAGGACGTCGTCGGCCTGCACTTCTTCTCGCCCGCCAACGTCATGAAACTGCTGGAGGTCGTGCGCGGCGCCAAGACGGCGGACGACGTGCTGGTGACCGCGATGGCGGTGGCCAAGAAGATCAAAAAGGTCGCGGCCGTCGCGGGCGTCTGCGAAGGCTTCATCGGCAACCGCATGCTGATGCCGCGCCAGATCGAGGCGACCAAGTTGCTGCTGGAAGGCGCCAGCCCCGAACAGATCGACCGCGTCCACGTCGCGTTCGGCATGCCGATGGGGCCGTTCCAGATGGCCGACCTCGCGGGCGTCGACATCGGCTGGCACCGCGACCCCACGCGCATCGAATCGCTGCGCGACAAGCTCGCCGCCGAAGGCCGCTGGGGCCAGAAGACCGGCGCCGGCTTCTACGATTACGACGACAAGCGCCGGCCCTCGCCCTCGCCGGTCGTGCAGACCTATATCGACGAGTTCGCCGCGCAGGCCGGGGTCGAGCGGCGCGAGATCGACGATCAGGAGATCGTCGAGCGCACGCTCTACACGATGGTCAACGAAGGCGCGAAGATCCTCGAGGAAGGCATGGCCCAGCGCGCGTCCGACATCGATGTCGTGTGGGTCTACGGTTATGGCTGGCCCGTCTACCGTGGCGGCCCGATGTTCTGGGCCGACACCGAAGGCGCGGCGACCATCGTCGAGGGCCTCCGTCGCCAGGAAAGCCGCATGGGCGGCGACTTCAGCTTCTCGAGGCTGCTGCTCGACAAGGCGGAGAAGAAGGAGAAGTTCACCCGCTAGCTACTGGCTGGGCGGCCGGGGCTCGAGCGCCCCGGCGAGGCCGATCCGGGCGTCCTGCCGCTGCCGGGGCGAGAGCGACGCCCACCAGGCGTCGGCCGTGAGATCGCCGATGCGGGCGGCGGTGATCCGCGGCACTTCGATCTCTCCGCCCGCTTCCGGCACGTCGGTGAAGGTCGTGTCGATCGTCACGGCGATCGGCTTGCCGACATGCGCATCGAGGAAGAGGTCGATCGGGGACGGTCCCGACCACGCGCCGAACTCGTCCCGGCCTTCGATCCTGAGCCGCGCCCAGACATAGTCGCCGACGTCCCAGCCGGTGAACACGGCTGTCATGGTTTCGGACCTCAGCACCCTGGCGCTCCCGTCGGGCCGCGTCGCCGCCGTGCTCGCTCCCGCCGTCTCCTCAGTGGCCCCGCCGCCGCTGCCGGGTGCGCAGCCGCCGGTCAGGGCGAGCATGGCCGACAGGAACAGAAGCGCGGCGCGAGACATCGGTCGGTCCTCCCAGGCAAGCCGATTGCTACCGCCGCGAGACCAGGCCGGGAAGGACGAAATGCGCGAAAGGAGCCGGCGCGGCTCCGGATACCGGCCGCCGGTTCAGGTCCGCTTGGCGGACGACCAGTTCCACAGCCGGCGCAGGCCGCTGTGCCGCGCCGCCTCCGGCTCCACCAGGACGCCGGACAGCTGATGTTCGAGGAAATCCGGCTGGCTGAGGACGAGCAGGTGGTTGCAGGGAAACATGAGAGACGTCTCGATCGTATAAAGATGTGTTTGATTCGCCGCACCGGGGCGACGCGCCGCTAAGTGGCTAGTCTCAATCATCTTACAAATGATTAGCGCATGGATATGCTTGCGTAACGTGCATGCGCGAGCGAGCCGTGCTAAAGGCGGAGCGAACGGCGTACCGTTCACGTCCACCAGGGAGCTCGCCATGACCAGCGTTCCGGACGCGACGGAGCAGCGGCGGCTGCTGCGCTACAACAACGTATCCGTCGCGATACATTGGATCAGCGCACTGCTGATCGTGAGCCAGGTCGCGGGCGGGTTCCTGTTCGAGAACATGGAACGCGGCCCCGCGCGGGCGGAGATCTTCACCTGGCACAAGACGATCGGCGTCACGATCCTGCTGCTGTCGCTGGTCCGGCTCGGCTGGCGCCTCGCCAACCCGCCGCCGCCTTATCCCGACGCCATGCCGCGCTGGGAACGGATCGCGGGGACGTGGAACCATCGCATCTTCTACGCACTGCTGCTGGCGCTGCCGCTGACCGGGCTCGCCGCCGTATCCGGCGGGGCGGGCACCGCGTTCACCCCGCTCGTCGGCGGCATACCCTTTCCGCTCATCCCGGGCCTGTCCGAGGAGGCGGGCGATGCGATCGGCGGGCTGCACGGCACGCTGGTGTTCACCACGCTGGCGCTGCTCGCGATCCACATCGCCGCCGCGTTGAAGCACCAGTTCGTCGACCGCGCGCGCTATGCCGGCCGCATGCCGCCTTTCCGCTCCCCCGACGGGGAAGTCGCCGTGGCCCCCGCGGGCCAGCCGGGAGCCGCCTCATGACCGTCGCCAAGCCAGGCATCTTCCCGACCTTCTTCATGTCCGGCTTTGAATGTTCGACGTTCGTGTGGAAGGACAAGGGCCGGCGCGACCTGGTTGCGGAAACGCAGCATCTGGCGCACGCCGACGCGGACTACGCCATGCTCCCGCCGCTCGGCATCGCCGTGGCGCGTGAAGGCGTGCCGTGGCCGCAGGTCGACCGGGGAGGGGGCACCTACGACTTTTCCCCCATCGATCCGTTCCTGGCGGCCCAGGCCCGCCACAAGGTGCTGCCGATCTGGGATTTGTGCCACTACGGCTACCCGGACTATTGCGACCCCTTCGCCGACGGCTTCGCCGATCGCTTCGCGGCCTATGCGAAGGCCGCGGCGACCTATGTCGGCGAACGGGGACACGGCCCGCATTTCTTCACGCCGATCAACGAGATCACCTTTTTCGGCTACATGGCGGGCGAATGGGGCTGGGCCGCGCCATTCGGTAAGACAAAGCAGGGCCGCCGCGACCTGACGCTGGCGCTGTGCAAGGCAAGCATCGCCGCGACCGGCGCGATCCGCGAGGTGCTGCCGGACGCACGCATGGTGCACATCGATCCGCTGATCCTGGTCGTGCCGCCCACCGACCGGGCGGACTTCGCCGACGAGGCCTGGGCGGAGACGTACGACGACGCCTTTTTCGCGTTCGACGTGATCTCCGGCGCCAAGCACCCGGAAGCCGGGGGCAGCCCGGAGATCCTCGATATCACCGGCTTCAACAACTACAGCTTCGGCCAGATGGAATATCGCCCGGAGGGACCGCACGCGGCGCTGGAACCCGGCGACCCGCGCATCCGCCCGCTCGCCGACCTGCTGGAGGCGGCGTGGAAACGCTACGGCCGGCCGACGATCGTTGCGGAAACTTCGGGGATGGAGGGCGGGCGCGACGACTGGTTGAACGATGTCGTCACCGAATGCCTGGCGGCGGTGAACCGAGGCGTCGACCTGCACGGCATCTGCATGTTCCCGGCCGTCGACATGCCCGACTGGCACACCGGGGAATGGCTCAACAACGGCATCGCCGACCTGGTCGAACAGCCCGACGGCACGCTCAAGCGCGTGCCGTTCGAACCCTATGTCGCCGCGCTGCACCAATGGCAGCGAAAGCTCGGCCGCGCCACCGCGCTGGACGACGATCCGTTCGACAGCCCGGTCGACCTGGCGGACGTCGTCGAGGCGGCGCGGACGCTTGCGCCCAAGGCCGACGCCGACTGGCATTGAGTCGCCTGGCATTGGGCGGGCGGCGCCCGGCGTTCAGCCCCTGCTCAGGCGACATGGTTACCAAGGCCTGACGATGACGGCGAGTCGTTGACGCTGGCTTCGCGTATCTTCGATGTTTTGAGGAGTTCGTCATGTTCAACAAGGTTCTGCTCGGCGCCGCCGCGCTCGCCGCAAGCTTCACCGCGCTTCCCGCCGAGGCCGAGGCGCGCGGCTATTACGACCGCGGCTACAACAGCTATTATGACTACGACCGGCGCGACTATCGCCAGGACCGTCGCGAATACCGCCGCGCCTTGCGCGCGCAGCGCCGCTACGAACGGCAGGCCTATCGCCACGGCTATTATGGCGATCGGGGCTATCACGGCGGCGGTTACTATGGCCGCAGCTATGATCGCGGTTACTACCGCGGACGCTGCGGCAGCGGCACCACCGGCGCGATCGTCGGCGGCGCCGGCGGCGCGCTGATCGGGCGCGAGATCGGTCGCGGCGGGCGCGGCTATTATGGGCGCCGCGGCAGCGGCACGACAGGCGCCCTGATCGGCGGCGTCGCCGGCGCGCTGATCGGCCGGGAAATCGGCCGCAGCTGCTAAGCCCGACTCGCGTCATCCCGGCGAAGGCCGGGATCTCGTCGGGTGAAGCGTGCGGCTTCTGGACTCGCCGAGATCCCGGCCTCCGCCGGGATGACGTTGTTGCCCGCATTTGCTATTTTGCCGTTACGCGCGTACAACGATCCGCGCTGGTGTCGCATGCGACGGCCGGGCGGCTCTCCAAGAGCTTTCCCTTCCATCTCAACGCTATCAACGGCCGCGGGCGTTCGTCCGCGGTGCTCTACGACTATGCTTCCAAGGAAATCCCTATGCCTATCGGCACCGTAAAATTCTTCAACGCCGACAAGGGCTATGGCTTCATCGCTCCTGAAGGCGGCGGAAACGACGCTTTCGTTCACATTTCGGCCGTCGAACGCGCCGGCATGTCGACGCTCGACCGCGACCAGCGCGTGTCTTACGAGCTCGAAACCGACAATCGCGGCAAGACCAGCGCCTGCAACCTCGCAAGCGCGTAACGCCTAACCCGGGCCGCTCCCCAACGGGGGCGGCCCGGACTCTTTCTAGTCTCCAGCGAAAGGCTCCGCCGCATGTCGCCACAGCTCAACTTCTACCGTGACCGCGCCGCCGAAGCCGGGCGCGACGCCGCCGAAGCCAAGCTCGACAATGTCCGCCAACGCTGCCTGCGCGCCGAGGAAGCCTGGCTCGGCATGGCTGCCCGCGTCGAACGCAGCGAGAAGCTGCGCGCCGACACCATTGCGCACAAGGCGGGTTCCGCCGAGGCGATGCTGCTCGTCCCCGACGCGGACGAGGACCAGATGGTCGGCTAAGGCCGAACCGCTACCAACCCCATGTTGATCGCCCTGACGCTTCTGGCCGCTCAGCCCGCCGAAGCGCCGGAGATCGTCGTCACCGCGCCGTGCCACCTCAAGGCGCGGCAATTGCTCCCCGCTTTGCGCGCATATCGCAAGGGGCGCGGCGCCCGGGCGCCGGGCAGCACCCTGTTCTTCGAAACCGATCCGGCCGCCGCCCGCGGGGGCGTGACGCCGGCGATGCTGCGCATCCATTCCGGCGGCATGACGCGGCCCGTCCCCGCGGACTCGGCCGGGCGCTTCGTCCTGCCCGCCGATCCGCCCGACGACCTGCAGATCACCGGCCCTTGCCATGACGGCACGCTGGCGATTAGCCCGCTGGTCATGTCCCCCGGCACGGACGCGGCGGACCGGCGGCTGGGCGACCTGCGGCTGCAATGCGCGGTGGGCTGGGCCATGGCGAAACAGGCGCTGGCGGAGACCACCGGCGTGTTCATGCGCGTGCTCGGTGAATGCGCGGGCACCCGAAACGCCCTCGCCAACAGCAGCGCGCGACCGATCGCCGAAGCCGTGGTGACGCACGGCTCCGTGACGCGGCCTTTGCCGGTCCGGGAGGGAGGCTTCGGCTATTCCGTGCCGCTGGGCGACAAGCGGCTGCCCGACGCCGCGCGCGTCCGCTTCCGGTTCCGCTAACCCCGGCGCGCGCTGCTCAACGGCTCGGCGGTGACCGGGTAGCCGCGGCCTTCCGGAATGCAGAGCCACGGCGCGCCGCCGCGATCCTCGATCCACGGCACGATTTTTTCGACCGGGTGCGCCGCCGCGTCGCGCGCCGCTTCCTCGAACGACCCGAATCGCGCCAGGCGTTCGAGGTTGCGGCGCGTTGGAAAGATGATGTGCGCATCGCCCGCGTCCGCGCGCGCCAGGACGGCGGCCGCGGTGGTCCAGGATGCATGCACGCTTTCGCCGTTGTCTGGCGTCGGCAGGCGGCTGTCGTCAGGCGCGCGGGCGACAAAGAAATGCGTGTCGAAGTTGCGGCTCTCGCGAAACGTGGGACACCAGCGCGCGAACGGGACGAGGTCCTTCAAACGCAGCGACAGACCGTGCTCGGCCAGCAGCGCCGAGAACGAGCCGCCCGCGTGCAGCGCCCCGCGCAACTCCGCCTCTGCCGCAGCGGCCGGCACCGGATCGAACGACACCGCGATGCCCGTTTCCTCCAGCGTCTCGCGAATGGCCGCGACCTTCGCCGCCGCCAGCGGATCGCCGCCCAACGCGCGATCGTCGGCATCGATGCGCCCGCCGGGAAAGACCAGCGCCCCCGGCGCGAACGCCATGCGCGCGCCGCGTTCCACCATCAGCAGCTCGGGCGAGCCGCGGCCCTCGCGCATCAGCACCAGCGTCGCGGCGGGGATCGGATCGTGCGGGGCAGGGGGCATGGTGGAACAAGGTCCGACCCCCCGTCATGTTCCCTTGTCGTCCCTGCTTGACCCTCCCGCCGCATCCGTCCACGTTGACGCCATGAGCGCGGACGCCCCCGAAAGCCTGATTCCGTACGACGAGATCGTGCAGGAAGCGCTGCGCGCCGTTGTCGGCCGCGTGCTGGGCGAGGTCGAGGAGACCGGCACGCTACCAGGCGCGCACCACTTCTACATAACCTTCAACACCCGCGCAGCAGGTGTTTCGATCCCGAAACACCTCAGCGAGCGCTTCCCGCAGGAAATGACGATCGTCATCCAGAACCGCTTCTGGGATCTCAAGGTGCGCGCCGACGCGTTTGAGGTCGGGCTGAGCTTCAATTCGGTGCCGTCCAAGCTGGTCGTGCCGTTCGCCGCCATCACCGGCTTTCACGACCCCGCCGTCGATTTCGCGCTGCAGTTCCAGGCGCAGGGCGAGGACGCCGAGCCGGAGGCGCATGCCGAGGCCGAGAATGACAAGCCGGTCGCCGAGCCGATCGAGGACGGCTCCAACGTCGTCGCGGTGGATTTCAAGCGCAAGAAATAGAACTGCTTAGCTGAAGCAAGAAGCCCTTCCACCGCCTCCGGCGGTTCCCCTCCCCTGCAAAAGCAGGGGAGGATAGCAACTCGTCCCCCCTCGCTTTCGAGGGGAGGGGGACCAGCGAAGCTGGTGGAGGGGCTTCTTGCCCCGACCCCCCGGAGAAAACGAATGACCGCCACCCGCACCGAAACCGACAGCTTCGGCCCCATAGACGTCCCTGCCGACCGCTACTGGGGCGCGCAGACGGCGCGGTCGATCGCCAACTTCCCGTTCGGCCCGCGCGAGGCAATGCCGCTGGAGATCGTGCACGCGCTGGGCTTCGTCAAACAGGCGGCGGCGCGGGTCAACGCCCGTATCGGCGGCCTCGACGCGCAGATCGCCGAAAGCATCGGCCAGGCGGCGGCGGAGGTTGCGAGCGGCGCGATGGACGACCAGTTCCCGCTGGTCATCTGGCAGACCGGGTCGGGCACCCAGTCCAACATGAACGCCAACGAGGTCATTGCCGGGAGAGCCAACGAGGTGCTCGCCGGCACGCGCGGCGGCAAGACGCCGGTGCACCCCAACGACCACGTCAACATGGGGCAATCGTCCAACGACAGCTTCCCCACCGCGCTGCACGTGGCCGCCGCCATTGCCGTCCATAAGCGCCTGCTGCCCGCGCTGCGCACGATCCACGCCCGGCTGGACGCGCAGGCCGCCCAATGGGATCGCATCGTCAAGATCGGCCGCACGCACCTACAGGACGCGACGCCGCTGACGCTTGGTCAGGAATTTTCCGGCTATGCGCAGCAGATCGCGGACGGGGTCGACCGCGTCGAAGGCGTGCTGCCGCGCCTCTACCGGCTGGCGCAGGGCGGCACCGCCGTCGGCACCGGCCTCAACGCGCCCAAGGGTTTCGGCGAGGCGTTCGCGGCCGAGATCTCCAACCTCACCCGGCTCCCCTTCATCACCGCGCCCAACAAGTTCGAGGCGCTGGCCAGTCACGACACGTTGGTGGAACTGTCGGGCGTGCTCAACACGCTGGCGGTGTCGCTGACCAAGATCGCCAACGACATCCGGCTGCTGGGCTCGGGCCCGCGCTGCGGCCTAGGCGAATTGTCGCTGCCGGAGAACGAGCCCGGCAGCTCCATCATGCCCGGCAAGGTCAATCCGACGCAGGCCGAGATGCTGACCATGGTCGCCGCGCAGGTCATGGGAAATCACGTCGCCGTCACGATCGGCGGCCTGCAGGGTCATATGGAGCTCAACGTCTTCAAGCCGCTGATCGGCGCCAACGTCATCCGCTCGATCGAACTGCTCAGCGTCGGCTGCGAAAGCTTCACCGAACGCGCGCTGGACGGGCTGCAGGCCAACGAGACGCGGATCGCGGACCTGATGAACCGGTCGCTGATGCTGGTTACCAGCCTGGCGCCGGCGATCGGCTACGACAACGCGGCGACGATCGCCAAGCACGCGCACAAGAACGGCCTGACGCTGAAGGAGGCGGGGCTGGCGCTCGGCCTCGTCGATGCGGAGACGTTCGACCGCGTGGTGATCCCAGAAGACATGCTGGGGCGCTGAAGGAACCGCCCTCTCGGATGAGGGTTTCCCGAACATGGCGAACCCGATCCAGGCTCCCGGCGACGACGCTCCCCCCGGCACCCCCGGGACGGGTGAGAACCTGTGCCGCGACTGCAAGGGCACGGGGCGGCTGGGCGACGCGCGATGCCCTATATGCGAGGGCACGGGCACGGTGGTACAGGGCATCGGCGGGGCGTAACGCGACCGCGCGGGCGTTGACGCGCCCCGTGCCCCTGCGCCAAGAGCGCGCATGAGCCAGCCTGTCGATCTCAACCGCCGTGGAATGCTGTTCGTTTTGTCCTCTCCGTCGGGGGCGGGCAAGTCGACGATCGCGCGCAAGCTGCTCGCCTCCGACCCCGGGCTGCAGATGAGCGTGTCGGCTACGACCCGCCCGCCGCGGCCGGGGGAAGTGGAAGGCGTCGACTATCATTTCGTCGACCTCCCCCGGTTCAAG
This sequence comes from Sphingomonadaceae bacterium, assembly GCA_035644935.1. Taxonomy (GTDB): domain Bacteria; phylum Pseudomonadota; class Alphaproteobacteria; order Sphingomonadales; family Sphingomonadaceae; genus CADCVW01. The sequence continues at coordinate 16,834 of DASQNO010000094.1, read as the reverse complement.
GACATGGTCGGCGACGGCGAGTTCCTGGAATGGGCGCACGTCTTCGGCCACCGCTACGGCACGCCCAAGGCGCCGGTGGGCGAGATCCTCAGCTCGGGCCGCGACGTGCTGTTCGACATCGACTGGCAGGGCGCACAGCAATTGTACCAGCAGGCCGGCGGCGACGTGGTGCGCGTGTTCATCCTGCCGCCCGCGATGGGCGAACTCCAGCGGCGACTGACAGCGCGCGGAACGGACGAGCCGGAAGTCGTCGCGGCGCGCATGGCGCGCGCGGCAAGCGAGATCAGCCATTGGGACGGCTACGACTATGTGCTGGTAAACGACGATGTCGAAAAATGCTTTCAGCAGGTGCAGCACATCCTCGCCGCCGAACGCGTCAAGCGCAGCCGCCAGACCGGGCTGATCGGCTTCATCCGCAAGCTGATGGGGTAGCCGTTCCTCCCCGAGTTCGGTCGGGGACGACTACAGCAGCTCCAACATCCGCGCCGCCGCCGCAAAGTCCGCCTCGCGGTTCTCGCGCGCCTGGATCGCCTCGGCATCCGACCCCCAATTCTCCGCCTGCCACAGCTCGTCGAGGTGCGTTGCGGCGAACGCGGCGCTTGCATCGATCTCGCCCTCGTACAGCGCCAGCGCTGTGACCAGCGACCCGCCTATCGTCACCAGCGGCGACATGGCGGCGAGCCGGAACGGGTCGAGCGCGGCCAGCGCCGCGGACAGGCGTGCGATCGTCAGCGGCGGCTGCGGCACGTGCAGGATGGCGTCGGTCACCGCGAAGTCGATGTCGTACCGGCGCCGCGCCCAGGCAAGCAGCGAATCCCATTCCGTCGCCTGGCGCGCGACCAGGTCGGCAGGTCTTTCCGCGCGGTAGCAGAGCAGGTCGCCCTGCGCGTAGCCCGCAAGCGTCGCCGCGAACGCCGCCGGGTCGGGCGCGATGCGGTCGATGGCCGCGTTGGCCAGGCCCGTCAGCTTCATCGTCGCCGGTGCGATCGTCTCTCCCTGCGCGTTCCATTCGGCGGCAACGGCTTGCGCCAGCGCAGCGGTCGGCAGCGCCAGATGGCTCCGGGCGGGCGTGTTGACGGGCTTGCCGTCCAGCAGGACGCGGCCGTCCGTCTCGGCCGTCGCGATGGCGTAGAAGCGCCTCATTCCGGGTCCGGCGTCCGCCAGCGGCGCGCGAGAGATTTGGGGAGCAGCAGCGTTGCGGCAACTCCGGCCAGGAACAACGGTGCGCCGACCGCCGGCCACCCGCCGGGGCGCAGCAGGTCGCCCAGCCAGATCGCCATGCCCAGCATCACCAGCCCGACGCCCGCGAAACGCACCGTCGACAGCGCAAAGAAGCGCGCCCGCGCCGGGTCTTGCGCAGGATGGGTCACAAAATCGTCTCCAGGATCACGGCAAGCTCGGCGGGGCGTTCGGCCACGTGCCGCGCCCCCGCTTGCCGCAACTCATCCGGCGCATGGTATCCCCACGCCACGCCCACCGCTAGGCTGCCCGCCGCCCGCGCCATTGCCATGTCGTAGCTGGTGTCGCCGATCATCGCCGCGCGCGACGGAGCAACGCCGACCGCAGCGCAGGCGGCGTCGATCATCGACGGGTGCGGCTTGGACGGGTGGCGGTCGGCGGTCTGCAGCGTGACGAAGTGCCTGGCCAGGCCGTGGCGTTCGAGGCAAAGGCTCAAGCCCCGGTCGGACTTCCCCGTCGCGACGCCCAGCTTCCAGCCAGCGGCGAGAAGCGCGTCGATTGCTTCCACGATCCCCTCGTATAACGGTTCGGCGACGACGCCCTCGCTGCGCATCGCGTGGAATGCGGTCTTGTACCCGTCGGCAAGGCTGTCGTGCAGCGCCGCGTCATGCCCGGGCGCCAGCGCCGCCATCGCCTGTGGCAGGCTCAGCCCGACGATGCGGCGCGTCGCTTCATGCGACGGCGCGGGGAGGCCGTGCCGCCCGAAGCTGCGATCCATCGCAGCGCAAATGTCGGCGCCGCTGTCCACCAGCGTTCCGTCGCAATCGAAGATGGCAAGGCGGGGCGCTCCCGGCGTGGCGGAAGTCACGGCGCCGCCGCGCTCCGCTCGAAGACGACCAAATCCGTCTCGTCAGTCTTGCCCGTCCGGTAGGTCTCGTGCCGCGCAATGCGGTTCGGACCGTCGAACCGGAGGCTGAACGCGTGCTGGTGCGACTCCGTCGCCGGATCGAGATCGGTGACGTCTCTGAAGGCGAACGACATGCGGTCGGAAGCGGCGTCGGTCAGCCGCAGACGCGGCTGGTTGCCCTGCGGGCAATAGTGCGTCGCGAGCAGCGCTCCCTTGTCCATGTGGTACAGCGTCAGAGACTCACGCGTCGGGCTCAGCGCCCAGGTTTCGACCACCACCGTACCGCCCGCGCTCAGGCGGTACGTCAGGCCAACGGGACGTCCGTCGGACCAGGCGCCGCGCCACGTACCAACGAGAGATTTGAGCCGCTCGAAGCTGCGTTCGGCAGGCGACGCGGCCGGGGTGCCCGCTGCCCGCGGCTGAGCCTGGGCGGACGTTGCCGACGTTGCTGTCAGGATGGTCACCAGGATTAGTTGCAAGAAACACATCATAATCTTCCCCTCAGGCGGTCGGATGCGCGCACTTGACGCATCGCCGCTGCCGTGGCCGCGTCGTCGTTCGCCTCCAACCGCTCCAGCACGCGCGCGATTTCGCCGACTGGCTTGTTCTGGCTGAGCTTGCGCGTCCCTCGCGTCTCCGCAACCGCCAGTTCAAAGCCCGCGATGGCGTTCAGCATCGCCTCGAAACGCCGGGGCTCGAGCCTGGCCGGCGTCCAGTCCTCCGCCACGCGCGGCTCTAGGATACGGGCGAGGTCCCCGACATTCGCGGCCGTGGCTTCCCGGTCCAGCGCCGCGACAGCGCCTTCCAATTCGACGGCGACATAGTTCCAGGTCGGTGCCGCGCCGAGTTCGGGCGCGTACCAATTGCCGCTCACATACGCGCTGGATCCTTCCACGACGGCCAGCGCCCGCGATCCGCTCAGATGCGGCGTCATCGCGTTCGCTTTGGCGAGATGGAACCGCAGCGCGCCCTGCGCGGTCACGACGATGGGCACGTGCGCGACGCGGAGGCCCGTCGGCGTCGCGGCAAAAATGCGCGCCCAGGCGATCGCCGCGACGAACGCCAGCATTTCCGCTTCGTCGGTCCACGCGAACGCGGGCGAAGGGTGCATCAGCCGCCCCGACTCCGACGCTCGCCCTTGCGGGCCTTGCGCGCGGCCTTGGCGGCGCGGGAGACCGCCTGCTTCTTGCCTTCGGGCGTTTCGCCGAACTTGATCTCGTCCAGCGGCAGGTCGCCTTCGGCCTGCGTGAAGCCGAGCAGCGCGAGCCCTTCCGCGAAATGCGCCGGCGGCTCGGCCGCGACTTCCAGCCGCGGCCCGTCCGGATGGCCGATGCGCAGGCGGCGCGCGTGGAGGTGCATCTTGCGGCTGATCCCGCCGGTCAGGAACGCCTCGGCCCCGCCATATTTGCCGTCGCCCACGATAGGATGGCCGATCGCCGCCATGTGCGCGCGCAGTTGGTGCGTGCGCCCGGTCAGCGGCTGCAGCTCCACCCAGGACGCGCGCGCGCCCGCGCGATCGATCACGCGGTAGCGCGTCTTGGCGAGCATTCCGCCTTCCTCGTCCACATGCATCTTCTCGCCGCCGGTGCCCGGCTGCTTGGCGAGCGGCAGTTCGATCGTGCCGTCGCGAACGTCCGGCACGCCGATCACCAGCGCCCAGTAAACTTTTCGTGCGCCTCGTCCGGAGAATTCGCGCGAGAAATAGGCGGCCGCGCGCGGTGTACGGGCGACGAGCAGGACTCCCGACGTGTCCTTGTCGAGCCGGTGGACGAGCTTGGGCCGCGGCGCGCCTTCGGCGACCAGCCCGCCGAGCAACCGGTCGAGATGAACGTTGGTCTTGGTGCCGCCCTGCGTGGCGAGGCCCGGCGGCTTGTTGACCACGATCGCCGACGCGTCGGCGTGGATGACGATGCCGCGGACAAAGGCGATCTCCTCCGCCGTAAGCTCCTGCGGGGCCGGCCGCGTGCGCGGTTCGCCGGTGACGGGCTCGGGCGGGGGGACGGTGATCGTCTGCCCCGCCTCGATGCGGTCGCCGGGTGTCGCGCGCTGCCCGTCAAGGCGCAGCCGGCCGGTGCGCGACCAGCGCGAGACGATGTTGAAGCTTTCGTCGGGCAGATGTCGCTTGAACCATCGGTCCAGCCGGATGCCGTCGTCCTCCGCGTCAACGGTGAACTGGCGCGTGGCGGTGCTGGCGTCGGCCTCGCTCATGCCCGGGGCCCCAGGGTGAGCCTGGGGGCGGACCAAGCGATCGGGGCGACGAGGTGGTGCGCGCCCGCGCCGATCGCGCCGCCGGCCATGACGAACAAGAGGTTGGGCATGGCGCGAGCCTTAGCGGCTCGCGGCCTTCGCGGCTACCTAAAGCCGAAAGGCCCAAACCAGGAGGCGGACAAAGGTTGGGGCCGAACCGCGGCGGCGCCACAAGGTGATCGTGCTCATGCAAACGTTTCTAGCGAGCCGAGGCGACAGGGGCGTGACATCCCGGTGACGCGATCGTCACACGATCAGCCGGCGGCGACGCGAACGGCGATCTCGCTGCCGTCCGAGCGGGGCGAAGCCACAAGGTAATAAGTCGCGCCGTCGCGCGGGCGCCGGCCGCTGAGCACGCGGTCCGCGCCGCGCAGCTGAAGGGTTGATGCGTAGCCCGCCGCAAGCGCCCCGGCACGCATCGCGGCGACGACACGGCGCGCGGAAAGGGTCACCCGGTAGACGGCCACCACGGCCGCGCAGCCGCGGGCGGTATTGCCCGACGCCTCTACGAGGGTGGCGCCGGCGGGCGGAGCGAACGGCGCGGGCATGCGCGCCGCCCAATCCGGCCCCGTCTGAAAGCCGCGGTGGCAGGCCGGCGGCGGCGTCTCCAGCGCTTTCAGCGCATTGTACACGGCGGCGTTGGCTGTGATGCGCGCGGGCGTGCTCGCCTCCGCCGGTCCGGGAACGTAGCGCACGCGGCGGCTGTGGTCGGCGACGGACAGGTCGCGGTCCGTCATGATCGGGTCTTCCAGCGCGGCGGTGATCGCCGGGTCGGTGGCGTCGGCGCGTTCGCGATCGAGCCGCGCCAGCTCGGCCGCCGAAGGCCCGCCGTTGCATGCGGCGGCAAGCAGCAGGAGCAGCAAGGAGGTCGCGGCGCGCGTCATGCGCACCGCCATAGCGCGCCAATGGTCAACGCCCGGTTAGCCCTCATCCGCGGCCCAGTGATCGAATGCACGCGCCTGCACCCGCGCGATCAACGCCGCTGCTTCCGGACCTTCCCACGCCCCGGCATGGCCGTGCTCGCGCGCGCCGCCGTTCACCCACCAGCCCTGTCCCGGCAGCCCGTCCGACTGCCGGACGACGAGCACCGCCAATTCGGGCTCGCCCCTGGCAGTGCAGTCGTCGTCCACCGCGTCCAGCACGCGGCACAGCGCCCGCATCTTGGGCCGGGAAAAGCCGTAACCCAGCATGCCCAGCAGCTCGGCATAGGTCAGCGCCGACCGCGCCCGCGCCGCCGTGATCAGCATCGCGCGGACCTCGTCCGGCTTCGCCAGCGCGGAAGCATCCAAGTCGCTCTTCAAGACCAGCCTTTCGCCCGTGCGCCGCCCCGCCTAAGGGCTGCCGCCATGCCCCATCATGATAGCGATGCGCACGCCGCGCGGGAAACCCGGCGCGGCCTCACCTACGGCTTGGTCGCCTATCTGCTCTGGGGTCTCTTCCCGATCTACTTGAAAGCGCTGGGCCACGTCCCGCCCGGCGACGTGCTGGCGCACCGCATCCTGTGGTCGCTGGCGCTGCTCGCAGGCGTCATCCTCCTCGCCGGGCGGGGCCCGGCCGTCCGCGCCGCGTTGCGCAACCGCGGCGTCATGCTGACGCTGCTCGCGACGTCGCTGCTGATCGCGGTCAACTGGCTGGTCTACATCTACGCGGTAGCAAGCGAGCAGATGCTCGCCGGAAGTCTCGGCTACTACCTCAACCCGCTGGTCAGCGTCGGATTTGGTTATCTGATCCTCAAGGAGCGGCTGACGCGCACGCAGGCCGGCGCGATGGCGCTGGCGCTGGCGGGCATCGCGGTGCTGGCCATCGATGCGGGCGGGGCGCTGTGGATCACGCTGACGCTCGCCTTCAGCTTTTCCCTGTACGGTCTGCTGCGCAAGATGGCGCCGGTCGATCCGCTGACGGGGCTGGCGCTGGAAACGCTGATCCTGGCGCCCGTCGCCGCCGCGTGGCTGCTGTGGCAGGCGGGCGAGGAGCCGCCCAGTTTCGGGCAGGACCGCACGACGGCCCTTCTGCTGGTCCTGTCGGGTGCGGTGACGGCGGGGCCGCTGCTGCTGTTCTCCGCCGCCGCCAAGCGGCTGCGCTATGCAACGGTCGGCATTCTGCAATTCATCGCGCCCTCGCTCGTGTTCGCGCTGGCGCTGCTCGTCTATGGCGAAACGCTGACGTGGGCGCACATCGTCTGCTTCGGGGCGATATGGACGGCGGTCGCGATCTACGTCGCCGAGAACCTGCGCCTGGCGCGGCAGGTCAGGCCAGAAGAGGCCGCAGCAATAGCGTAAGCAGCGCCGCGAGGCTGGTCAGCCAGGCGACGCCCCGGACATAGGGCACGCCGAGTGCGTAGAGCGGCAGATAGGCGGCGCGCGCGACCAGCCAGACGGACGCGGCGAGCAGCGTCGTGTCCGTTTCCAAGTCCGCGACGTAGATGATCAGCACCGCGGCGGTGAACAACGGAAAGCTCTCAAAGTAATTGGCCTGCGCCCGCGCCAGCCGCCCGGCCAGCGGCGTCGGCGGCGGCATCGCCGCGTCGCGCGGTCCCGCGTTCCACGCCATTCCGTACTGCCGCGTCCGCGCCGCGGCGGGCGCCAGGACGTGAACGAGCCCGAGCAGCGCGGCCCAGACGAGAGCGGTGAGTTCGGCGGTCATAGTGTCTCCGGAGGGGTTGAGGCGGGCGGCGGTGATCCTGTAATCGCACGACTTGGGTAAACTTCACGTTTGAATGCGCGCAAGGATAGAGGGGCGTCGGATCATGAAAACGCAAGTCGCAGCGATCACCGTTTTCGCTCTGGCGCTGATTGGATGCGACGGCGGTGTCGCGCCTGCCAAGCAGTCGGCGCCCACGATTAAGGCAATCACCGTCGCCAACCCGTACCACGACGGGCTGGTGAAGCTCGACACGCTGCGGCGCGACTCAGCGCTCCGCAGTGCGATCCGCCAAGCCAAGGAAAGCTGCGACCGCGTCGAAACCTCGGCGTTTCAGCAGGATTACGACAATCTGAAGATGTGGGTCGCGACGTGCCAGCGGACCGCCTACGCGCTGTTCATCGCCCCAACCGGCGACGTCCAGGTCCGCAAATGCGAGGACATGGCGACGCTTAAGCTGCCGGCGTGCAGCTTGCCCGAGGCTGCCCCGGCCGCGAAGAGCTGAGTCGGTTAAGCCGCCGGCGTCGGGCTCTTGCGCGCCTCGTCGCACAGCGCGCGCAGCTGGCGGCTGATGGATGGGCCCGACAGGTGCGCTTCGACCGAGTCGCAGCGTTCCTTCTTCAACCGCATCCGGATTTCGCCCACTGATGCGCATTCGCCCGACCGGGCCAGTTCGAACGCGCGCTCCAGAGTCCCCAATTCTCTTGTCATGACGCCCGTGTAACGAGCTAGGCCGCCTGCGCCAAGGGAGCGAATCAGGCTACGGCCTCGCGAATGACGCGGAGCGTTTCTTCGGGCTGATCCCACATTGGAAAATGGCCGCTGCCCTCGAACCAGTGCAGCGACGCCGACGGGAACGCCGCCACAGCGCGGGCCGCTTGGGTCGGGAACAGAAGCCGGTCGGACCGGCCCCAGCCGATCACCAGCGGGCGTGCGCTCGGTGCGGCCGGACCCTGCTGCATAGGACCTTCGGTCAGGTTGAGCGTCAACGAGACCGCGACCGTCGAACTCGCAAAGGCGTTCAGCTCGTCCGCAACGAGACGGGCGTCGAGCGCCCAGGGCCGCGCGGATAGCTGCGCGAGCAGCGCCGCGCGCGACGCGGGGTTGGCGGCCAGCGCCGGCAAAGACGGCTTAATCATCCGCAGCAGCCCGATCGATGCGCCAAGGCTGGTGCGGACGTAATCGCGTTCCCACCCTTGCCAGAATCCGCCCGGGTCCAGGCTGACCACCGTACCCGCGCGTCCCCGACGTGCAAGTTCCAGCACCATTCGCCCGCCCATCGAACTGCCGACCATGTCGACCCCAACGAGCTTCTGCTCCTCCAGAAAAGCGTCCAGGCTGCGCACCTGCCCTTCGAACGTGCCGCTGTCGGCTCCCGCGGGCGTCGCGCCGTGACCCGGCAGGTCAACCGCGATCACCTCGCGATCCGCGGCGAGCGCCGGAACAATCAATTGCCACGACTTCCAACTGCTACCGAGGCCGTGAACAAGCAGGAGCGGTTTGCCGGCGCCGGCGCGGTGAACGGTGAGGGTCATGCGCCCGAAACCCCGGAGCCGGTCGATGGGTCCTTCCTGCCGCGTCCATAAAGATTGTTGCACTGCAGCAACTTGTGACGTCGCGAGGCGTCTATATCGAACGGGCGCGCCGTTTACGGCTGCCCCGACCTCACTCAAGGAATAATCATGCGGCTGCCCCGAACTCTATCCAAGCTGAAGGTGGCTCCCTCGCTCCTCGCGGAACTGGCCGGGAACGGCGGGCAGGCGGCCGGGTCGCTAAGCGCCTTCGACACGCCGTTCGATAATCCCGGCGGGCTGGAAGCGCGCATGTTCGTGCCCGACGGATTGGCGCCCGGCGCGCCGCTCGTCGTGGTGCTGCACGGCTGCACGCAGTCAGCGGCGGACTACGATGCGGGTTCCGGCTGGTCGCAACTCGCCGCGCGCTACGGCTTCGCACTGCTTTATCCTGAGCAGACGCGGCGCAATAATCCGAACCTCTGCTTCAACTGGTTCCAGCCGCGCGACACGACGCGCGGGGCCGGGGAGGTCGCGTCGATCCACGCGATGACGGAAGCGATGTGCGCCGCGCACGGGCTGGACCGCGCGCGCGTGTTCGTCACCGGCCTGTCGGCCGGCGGCGCGATGACGGGCGCGATGCTGGCGACCTACCCCGAAACCTTTGCGGCTGGCGCGATCATTGCCGGGCTTCCGTTCGGCTGCGCATCGGGCGTCGGCGAGGCGCTGGAATGCATGAGCGGGCGGGGCGGCCCCGTTTCCGACACGGCGCTCGGTGGAGAAGTTCGCGCCGCCTCGCCCCACAAGGGCCGCTGGCCACGCGTGTCGGTGTGGCACGGCAGCGCTGACATGACGGTAACCTCAGGCAATGGTGACGCGGTGGCGCGTCAATGGGCGGATGTTCACGGCCTCCCCGTCGCGCCGACGCGCACCGAAATGGCCGACGGACACGTCCGAAGCCTCTGGGCCGACGCGAAAGGCGCCGTTGTTCTGGAACACTATGCGGTCGCCGGCATGGGTCACGGCACCCCGCTGCGTCCCGGCCATGACGTGGGCGAGGCGGGCGCGGCCCGGGCACACATGCTAGACGCGGGGATCAGTTCAACCGACCGGATCGCCGCCTTTTTCGGCGTCGGGCCGGCGGTCGGGGCGGGAACTTCGACAGCGCGGGCGAGCAAGTCCGCTTCCACGCGGCCGAAGGCGGTACGCACACCGACCGCCGAGGTCGTCGCGCAGGCGCACAGCGGGCCGCAGAAGGTCATCGAGGACGCGCTCCGCGCTGCCGGGTTGATGCGTTAGACTGCGGCGGGGTTCATCGCCGCGCCTGCCGTGCCGTTTTCGCCTTCTGCGCGTTTCCGTACCGCGTCTTGCGTGTGCCGGGCTTGCCCGCCGACGAATGCGCCACCACCGGCGCCTTCCGCTCATGCTCAGGGATGCCGAGTTCGTCCGCTTCCAGCTTCCTGATCTCGTCGCGGATGCGGCCGGCGGTTTCGAATTCCAGATCCGCGGCAGCCTTGCGCATGTCGCAATGGAGGTCCTCGATATAGGCGCGCAGGTTGTGGCCGACCATGTGCGGGCGGTCCTCGGTGCCCGTGTCGATGATCACGCTGTCGCGATTCGATACGTGGGCGAGCACGTCGGCGATGTCGCGCTTGATCGTCGTCGGCGTGATGCCGTGCAGCGTATTATACTCGACCTGCTTCTCGCGTCGGCGGTCGGTCTCGCGCAGCGCGCGCTCCATCGACCCGGTCACCGTGTCGGCATAAAGGATCACGCGCCCGTCGACGTTGCGCGCGGCGCGGCCGATCGTCTGGATCAGCGATGTCTCCGAACGCAGGAACCCTTCCTTGTCGGCGTCCAAGATCGCGACCAGCCCGCATTCGGGAATGTCAAGCCCCTCGCGCAGCAGGTTGATGCCGACCAGCACGTCGTAAACCCCCATGCGCAGGTCGCGGATCAGCTCGATGCGCTCCAGCGTCTCGACGTCCGAATGCATGTAGCGCACGCGCAGGCCCGCCTCGTGGAGGAACTCGGTCAGGTCCTCCGCCATGCGCTTGGTCAGCGTCGTGACCAGGGTTCGATAGCCCATCTTGGCCGTCGCCTTGGCCTCAAAGATCAGGTCGTCGACCTGGTCCTCGATCGGGCGGATGCTGACGGGCGGATCGATCAGGCCGGTGGGGCGGATCACCTGTTCGGAGAACACGCCGCCCGTCTGGTTCATCTCCCACGTGCCCGGCGTCGCCGACACGCTCACCGTCTGCGGGCGCATCGCGTCCCATTCGTTGAAGCGAAGCGGGCGATTGTCGATGCACGACGGCAGGCGGAAGCCGTATTCGGCGAGCGTGATCTTCCGCCGGTGGTCGCCCCGCGCCATGGCGCCGATCTGCGGCACCGTCTGGTGCGACTCGTCGATGAACAGCAGCGCGTTTTCGGGAACGTACTCGAACAGCGTCGGCGGCGGCTCGCCCGGCAGGCGACCGGTCAGAAAGCGCGAGTAGTTCTCGATGCCGTTGCAGCTGCCGGTCGCCGCGATCATCTCGAGGTCGAAATTGGTCCGCTGCTCCAGCCGCTGCGCTTCCAGCAACTTGCCCTCGATCACCAGTTCCTTGAGCCGCTCGTCCAGCTCATGCCGGATCGCGTGCGTCGCCTGCTGCAGCGTCGGGCCGGGGGTCACGTAGTGGCTGTTAGCGTAGACCTTGATCTGCGGCAGGTCGCTGTTCTTCTTGCCGGTCAGCGGGTCGAACTCGATGATGCTCTCGATCTCGTCGCCGAAGAACGACACGCGCCAGGCGCTGTCCGAATAATGCGACGGGAAGATCTCCAGCTTGTCGCCGCGCACGCGGAAATTGCCGCGCGCGAACGCCTGGTCGTTGCGCTTGTACTGCAGCGCGACGAGCTTGCGGATGATCTCGCGCATGTCCTCGCGCGCGCCGGCCTTGAGTGTGAACGTCATGGCCGAATAAGTCTCGACCGACCCGATGCCGTAGATGCACGACACCGACGCGACGATGATCACGTCGTCGCGCTCCAGCAGCGACCGCGTGGCCGAGTGCCGCATGCGGTCGATGCCCTCGTTCACCGAGGACTCCTTCTCGATATACGTGTCGGACCGTGGCACGTAGGCCTCGGGCTGATAGTAATCGTAGTACGAGACGAAGTACTCGACCGCGTTGTCGGGGAAGAACGACTTGAACTCGCCGTACAGCTGCGCCGCCAGGATCTTGTTAGGCGCGAGCACCAGCGCCGGCCGCTGCAGGTCCTCGATCACCCGGGCCATGGTGAACGTCTTGCCTGACCCGGTGACGCCCAGCAGCACCTGGTCCTTCTCGCCCGCGCGCGCCGCCTCGACGAGCTCGCGGATCGCGGTCGGCTGGTCGCCCGCGGCTTCGTAGTCGAACTGCAGCCGGAAGCGCTTGCCGCCTTCGTCCTTGGCCGGACGGGCAGGGCGGTGGGGAACGAAGTCGGCGCCGGTTTCGGGCTCCTGCAGCCCCGTGCGGATCTGGATTTCCATGCCGGAACACATGGAGTTTCGACAAGCGTTTCGCCAGCCTTCATCGGCTTTGCGCATCGCGTCGGTAGTGCTAAGTTGACGCCATGAACGTCCAGGTCTCGACCGCGCGGCAGGTCGCCAAGCTCACCGTTGACGACTTCCTGCTGCTCGATCGCGCGGGCGCTTTCAAAGGCTATCGCAAGACGGAGCTCATCAATGGCACGATCGTCTTCGTGAACGCGCAATATGCACGACACACGCGGGCGAAGGTCAAGCTGTTGCGCCGGCTCGCAGACGCCTGCGACGCGCTCGGCGGCGGACTTGAAGCGTGGTCGGAGGGTTCAATCAACATGGCGCCGGACAGCATGCCCGAGCCCGACATTTTCATAACCAGCGCCATGCCGCTCGTCGGCACGGTTCCCTGCGCGAACGTTGTTCTAATCTGCGAAGTGGCGGACAGCACGATCCGGGACGATCTGGGCGAAATGGCCGAATTGTACGCCCGGCACGGCGTACCCGAGTACTGGGTCATGGACTTGCCCGCCGGCATTATTCACCAGTTATGGTCTCCCTCGGCCGGCGGCTATGCCGAGCGACGCGAGTGCGTCCTGGGCGAGCGGGTCGCCGCGACCACGATCGCGGGACTTGGCGTGGAGACCGACGGACTGGTCTAGACCGTCGGCGTCGTCGGCTGACCGACCTCCAGGACAGCTTGATCCAGTTTCGCCTTTCGCCCGGGCGGCAAAGACGCTTAGGATCGGCATGCATCCAAGGGGACCCCACATGCGCCTGACTTTTCTCCTCGTCGCCCTGCTTGCTTCGCCCGCTGTCGCCGCCCCCGACTTCGCGCCGGCGATCAAGGCCGACTACGACCGCGATCTCGGCAAGCTGTTCGACCATTTCCACCGCAACCCCGAGCTCTCGTTCAAGGAGGTCAAGACCGCCGCGCGCATGGCTGCCGAGCTTCGCAAGGTCCCCGGCGTCGTCGTCACCGAAAAGGTCGGCCGCACCGGCGTCGTCGGCGTGCTCAGGAATGGGGCGGGGCCAACCGTGCTCGTCCGCGCCGACATGGATGGACTGCCGGTCGAGGAGAAGAGCGGCCTGTCCTACGCCGCGACCGGCGTCCGCCAGGTCGGCGTCAACGGCGTCGAGGCCCCCGTCATGCACGCTTGCGGCCACGACGTTCACATCACGTCGCTGATCGGCACCGCCCGCCGCCTGGCCGCGATGACCGATCGGTGGAAGGGCACGGTGGTGTTCGTCGTCCAGCCCGCCGAGGAGCTGGTCGGCGGCGCGCAGGCGATGATCGACGACGGCCTGTACACGCGCTTTCCCAAGCCCGAATACGCGCTCGCCTTTCACGTCAACTCGGGCCGTCCGACCGGCAAAGTCTCCGCGTCCGAAGGCATTCAATATTCCTCGTCCGACACGGTGGACATCACCGTCCACGGCGTCGGAGCGCACGGCGCGTCGCCCAACACGGGCAAGGACCCCGTCTATATGGGCGCGCAGATCGTCCAGGCGCTACAGGGGATCATCAGCCGCGAACGCAACCCTTTGAAGGCAGGCGTGATCACCGTCGGCGCGTTCAACGCCGGGACCAAGCACAACATCATCTCCGACCGCGCCGACCTGCAGGTCACCGTGCGCGCGAACGACGAGGAAACCCGCGCCTTTCTCCTCAAATCGATCAAGCGCGTTGCGGAAGGCGTCGGCCGCATGAACGGCATGCCCGAAAACCGCCTGCCCGAGGTCAAGGTCGCGGGCGGCACGCCGACCACGATCAACGACGGCGTGCTCGCCCGCCGCCTCAACGCCACCATGGTGCGCGAACTGGGCGCGGGCGCGTTCGAGCCCTTCGAGCAGATGGGCATGGGCGCGGAGGATTTCGCCGCGTTCGTCGAACCGCGGCACGGCATCAAGGGCTATTACTTCACCGTTGGCGGCACCCCGCAGGCAGCGCTGGACGCCGCGCGTAACGGCGGCCCGCCGGTTCCGTCGCACCATTCGCCCCTGTTCAAGATCGCCCCCGAACCCTCGATCCGCCTGGGGACCGAGGCGATGACGGTTGCGGTTCTCGAACTGCTAGGCTCCCGGCCGCGCGCGGCGTCGCTAGCGCGATGAACCGCTCCGCGGTCCTTCTGACGCTGGCGCTCGTGGCCGCCTGTTCCAAGCCCGCCGAGAACCCGGGCGATGCGCTCTCGGCGAACGCCGTCGCCGCCGAGACGCGCAAACTGCAACTGCAGCCCGGCCAGTGGGAGACGACGACGCTGATCACCGCCATGGAGATCGCCGGCCTCCCCGCCGGCGCGACGCAGGCGGCGACGGGCACGCGCACGAACACCAGCAACTGCATTACCCCGTCTGAGGCCGCGCGCCCCGACGCCAACATCCTGTCGGGGACCAAAGACGGCAACTGCACCTATCAGCGCTTCTCGATGGCGGGCGCCAAGATCGACGCGGTGATGACCTGCGCGCCGGCAAAGGCGCCAGGCAAGATCGCGATGACGCTGGCGGGCACGCACGCGCGGGACCGCTTCGACATGGACATGGGCATGAAAACGGACCTGCCCGGCGGCATGGCCATGACGATGAAGGCGACGGTGACCGGCCGCCGCACCGGCGCCTGCACCCCAGAACAGGAGACGAGCAAATGATCGGCTATGCGACGCTTGGCACCAATGATCCCGCACGGGCCAAGGCGTTCTACGACGCGCTTCTAGCCGAGGTGGGCGCCAAGCGTTTGATGGAGTTCGAGGAGAACGACTTCACCTTGTGGGGCACCGACTGGACGGCGCCCTCGCTTGTCGTCACCCGGCCTTATGACGGGGGCACGGCCCAGCCCGGCAACGGCAATATGGTCGCGCTGACGGTCGACCGCCGCGAGCAGGTCGACCGCTTGCACGACCGCGCGATCGAGCTTGGCGGCTCCGACGAGGGCGCGCCCGGCCTTCGCGGTCCCGAGCATATGGGCTTCTACGCCGCCTATTTCCGCGATCCGGACGGCAACAAGCTGGCGGTGTTCAAAGTCGGCGCGGAGTAGCGTCATCCCGGCGAAAGCCGGGACCCAAGATCACCAACGTTGGACAGCGCATGACGAAAGCCGGCGTGGAGGCCGCGTAGATTGCGATCTTGGATCCCGGCCTCCGCCAAGATGGCGAAAGGTGGAACCCGCTCCGCGCGCCCCCGTTCGATCGGATGAACATCCGTTAACCGAAAGGCTCCCCTCGATGCGCGCACTGACCTGGCACGGCAAATACGATGTGCGCGTCGACACCGTTCCCGACGCGACGATCGAGGAAGACACCGATGTCGTCATCAAGGTCACCGCCTGCGCGATCTGCGGGTCCGATCTCCACCTCTACGACGGCTACATGCCGACGATGGAATCGGGCGACATCCTGGGCCACGAAACGATGGGCGAGGTCGTCGCCGTCGGGAAGGGCGTCACCAAGCTCAAGGTTGGCGACCGCATCGCCACTCCGTTCAACATGGCGTGCGGGCAGTGCTGGTTCTGCAAGAACAGCCTGTTCTCCTGCTGCGACAATTCCAACCGCAACGCTGCCATGGCCGCCAAGATCATGGGCCATTCGCCCGCCGGGCTATTCGGATACAGCCACATGCTGGGCGGCTACGCCGGCGGTCAGGCCGAGTACCTTCGCATTCCCTTCGCGGACATGGGTCACATCAAGATTCCGGACGGCATTCCCGACGAACAGGCGCTGTTCCTGACCGACATCTTTCCGACCGGCTGGATGGCGGCGGAGAACGCGCACATTCAGCCGGGCGACACCGTCGCGATCTGGGGCGCGGGGCCCGTGGGCCAGTTCGCGATCCGCTCCGCGTTGATCATGGGCGCGGGCCGCGTCATCGCCATCGACGAGGAGGAGGAGCGGCTGCAGATGGCGCGCGACGGCGGCGCCGAGACATTGAACTTCAAGAACCAGGACATCTTCGACGAATTGCAGAAGATAACGGGCAATCGCGGCCCCGACAGTTGCATCGACTGCGTCGGGTGCGAGGCGGCGGGCCACGGCTCGTTCGACGCCGTGCTCGACCGAGTCAAGGCGGCGGCGTTCCTGGCCACCGACCGCATCCACGTCCTGCGCCAGATGGTGCATTGCTGCCGCAAGGGCGGGCACCTTTCGATCCCGGGCGTCTATGTCGGGTTCGTCGACAAGTTCCCGATGGGACCGCTGATGAACAAGGCGCTGACCATGAAGGGCGGCCAGACGCACACGCACCGCTACCTGGAGCCGCTGCTGACGCTGATCGTCGAAGGAAAGATCGACCCCAGCTTCGTAATCACGCACACCGGCAGCCTGGAAGACGGGCCGGAGTTGTACAAGAAGTTCCAGGGTCACCACGACAATTGCATCAAGTGCGTGATGAAGCCGAAAAGGTGACCTAAAGCCCCTCCCCTTCAGGGGAGGGGTTGGGGTGGGGCTGACGGTCAGACGAAGACGGGAAGCTCGCGGTGCGCTGCTCGCCCCCACCCCAACCCCTCCCCTCAAGGGGAGGGGTTACCTGCTCCTAACCCCTCATTTACCTCCCCTCGCTACCTCCGGCAGCCTGCACAAACCAAGGCCTGCCCATGACCCGCGCGCTCCCGCTTCTTCTCGTCCTCGCCGCCTGCAACCAGGCGCCCGCGTCCGCGCCCGCGGCGCAGGCCTCCGTCCCCGGAACCGCGAACACCCCCGTCGGCACTGCCGTCGATCGCCCGTCCGCGACCCGGCAGGACATCTTGAGCCCCGGCCAGTGGGAACTGGCGCAGGTCACCCGCTCGATCACCGGCGGCAACGTTACGCCGGAGATGCGCACGGCGATGGTCGGCAAGACGGTCGCCTACGACGCGTGCAT
>DASQNO010000093.1:0-4448 GCA_035644935.1 Sphingomonadaceae bacterium | reverse complement strand
AACGAGGCGCTCGCGATCGCTGCGTAACTGAGACCTCACGGTTAAAGTTACAAAACGAAAGCGCGGTCCGGACCGCACCGGGCAACAGAAGCGGAAACCAGCGGCCCGGGGGGGCCGGGCAACAGAACCCCCCACCTTTTCGACAGACGCATGCCTTCCCCCGCACGTCATTGCGAGGACCCCGGCGGAGGCCGGGGGACGCGGCAATCCGGGCCTGAACGCTGTGGTGGCCACGATCCTGAATGTCCTCACCGCCCCAGCCCTGACGCGCGGCAACAGGCACCCGCACTTGCACTTGGGTTGGGTTTCATTCACCTTTGCCCGGCGTGTGCGCCCCGTTGGCGCCGCGATGTGTACATGCGGCCGGGCTCCGTCCGGCCGGCAAGAGGGGAATACACGATGCGAATCAAGATGATGGCCGGTGTTGCGGCGGCTTGCCTGGCGCTTGGCGCGTGCGGCGGCAGCGGCGACGACAAGCTCGGCGAGCAGGCGCAGGAGAACGCGGACAACAAGGCGGGCCAGCTCGAGGCCGCCGCCGATAACGCTACGGGCGCGCAGGCGGACTCGCTTGAAGCGCAGGCGGACGCCGTTGAAGCCGCCGGTGAAGCCAAGGAAGAAGCGATCGATGACGCCGACGTCAACGCCGACGCCATGACGAACGCGCAGAAGAACGCCGTCACCAACGCGATGTAAGCGCCGCGGCTCTCAGCCGCGCCCACCGCCCGCTCGGGTCAGGCCGAACGAAACAAAGGCGCCGCTTCCCGGGAGGGAGGCGGCGCCTTTTTTGTTGGACGTTGTGCGGCGGGGCTCTCCTCCCCAGCTCTCGCTGGGGAGGGGGCCATGCAAAGCAAAATGGAGGGGTCTTGCAGCGAGAGATTTCGGTGCGGGTGAAACCCCTCCACCATCCGCCCTTGGCGGATGGTCCCCCTCCCCGCGAAAGCGCGGGGAGGACGGCCGAGCGCCTACCCCCTTACCCGTAGTGCAGATCAAACCGGTCGGCGTTCATGACCTTGGTCCACGCCTTGACGAAGTCGCGCACGAACTTCTGCCCCGCGTCGGCGCAGGCATAGACCTCCGCCAGCGCGCGCAGTTGCGAGTTGGAGCCGAACACCAGGTCGGTGCGCGACGCCGTCCAGCGCTGCTCGTGCGTGTGCCGGTCGGTTCCGACGAACTCCTGGTCGCTTTCGTCGCTGACCTGCTTCCACGCCGTGCCCATGTCGAGCAGGTTGACGAAGAAGTCGTTGGTCAGCTGCCCCGGACGGTCGGTGAACACGCCGTGCTTCTCCGCCTTGGGGTGATTGCCCCCAAGCACGCGAAGCCCGCCGACCAGCACCGTCATCTCGGGCGCGCTGAGCCCCAGCAGCTGCGCGCGGTCAACCAGCAGCTCCTCCGTCGGCACGTTGAATTGCACTTGGAGGTAGTTGCGGAAGCCGTCCGCCTTCGGCTCGAGCACGTCGAAGCTGTCCGCGTCCGTGTGCTCCGCGCTCGCATCGGTGCGGCCGGGCGTGAAGGGCGCCTCCACCGCATGGCCGGCCGCGAACGCCGCCTGCTCGACCCCGACGGAGCCGCCGAGCACGATCAGGTCGGCGATCGACACCTTCTTGCCGTTCTCCTGTCGTCCATCGAACTCGGCCTTGATCCCCTCGTATACGCTTAGCACGTGTGCGAGCTGGTCGGGCCGGTTGACCTCCCAGTTCCGCTGCGGCTCCAGCCGGATGCGCCCGCCGTTGGCGCCGCCGCGATGGTCCGACTGCCGGTACGTCGACGCCGACGCCCAGGCGGTGGTCACCAGCTGCGGTATGGTCAGCCCCGAATTGGAGATCGCGATCTTGAGCTGCGCGACGTCATCGGTGTCGATCGGCGCGTAGTCGGCCTTCGGGATCGGGTCCTGCCAGATCAGGTCCTCGGCCGGGACTTCCGGACCCAAATACCGGATCTTGGGACCCATGTCGCGATGCGTCAGCTTGTACCAAGCCCGCGCCCACGCGTCCGCGAACAGCGCCGGGTCGTCCCGGAACCGTTCGGACACCTTGCGATATTCCGGATCGAGCTTCAGCGCCATGTCCGCCGTCGACATCATCGTCGGCTCGCGGCGTTCGGGGCTGTGGGCGCCCGGCGCCATGTCCTCGGGCGCCTGGTTGACCGGTCGCCACTGGTGCGAACCCGCCGGGCTCTTCACCAGCTCGTATTCGTAGTCGAGCAGCATGTGGAAGTACGTGTCGTCCCACTGGATCGGAGTCGGCGTCCACGCGCCTTCCAGGCCCGAGGTGATCGTGTGATCGCCCATGCCGCTCTCGTGCTTGCTGTGCCAGCCAAGCCCCTGGCTGGCGATGTCCGAACCTTCGGGCTCGACGCCGACATGGCTGGGGTCGCCCGCGCCGTGCGCCTTGCCGAACGTATGTCCGCCGGCGGTCAGCGCCACGGTCTCCTCATCGTTCATGCCCATGCGCGCGAACGTTTCGCGCATGTCGCGGCCCGATCCGATCGGGTCGGGGCAGCCGCCGGGCCCTTCCGGGTTCACATAGATGAGGCCGTGCTGGATCGCCGCCAGCGGGCTTTCGAGCGCCAGCCCGGCCTCCGGGTCGATGCGCGTCTGGCCGAGCCACTCCTCCTCGGTACCCCAATAGATGTCCTGCTCGGGCTCGAAGATGTCGCGCCGTCCGCCGCCGAAGCCGAACGTCGGTCCGCCCATCGATTCGATCGCGACGTTGCCCGTCAGGATGAACAGGTCCGCCCACGACAGCCGCGACCCGTATTTCTGCTTGATCGGCCACAAAAGCCGTCGCGCCTTGTCGAGATTGCCGTTGTCCGGCCAGCTGTTGAGCGGCGCGAACCGCTGCCCGCCCGACGAGGATCCGCCGCGCCCGTCGCCCGTGCGGTACGTTCCCGCCGCGTGCCACGCCATGCGGATGAAGAACGGCCCGTAATGCCCGTAATCGGCCGGCCACCACGGCTGGCTGTCCGTCATCAGCGCCGTCAGGTCGCGCTTCACCGCGTCATAGTCGAGCTCCAGGAACGCCTTGGCATAGTCGAACTCGTCGCCATACGGGTCGGGCGACACGCCGCGCTGGTGCAGAATGTGCAGAGAGATCTGCTCGGGCCACCAATCCTTGTTCGTGCGCCCAAGCAGCGTCCGCCTCGCGGCGCCCTGCTTGGCGGGATCGTTGATCGGGCCTTGGGTAATTGCGTCCATGAAGAAGCTCCTATGCGGCGATGGGTTTCGGCCGAGCCAAGCGGTCGTGACCGCCCTTATGGACAGGTCCGACATATTTATCCAATGAGCGATGGTGATTTCGGTGATCGGATAAAGCGATCGTTCTCCCCTCGCTGCGGCAGCTTACCTACCTCGTTGCGTTGCGCGACCACGGCCATTTCGGCCGCGCCGCCGCCGCCTGCTTCGTCACGCAATCGACGCTCTCCGTCGGCATCGCCGAACTGGAGCGCCTGCTCGGCGCGCTGCTCGTCGAGCGCTCCAAGCGTTCCGTCCGTTTCACCCCGGTGGGCGAGGATGTCGCCACCCGCGCCCGCGCGACGATCCGCGCGGCGGAGGACCTCGTCGCCACCGCCCGCGCCGCGCGCGAACCGCTGGTCGGCCCGCTGCGGCTGGCCGCGATCCCCACCGTCGCGCCGTTTCTGCTCCCCGCCATCCTGGCCGCGCTGGCCGATCGCTGGCCCCGGCTCCGCCCGTACGTTCGCGAGATGCTGACCGGCACCGCCTGCGAGGCGCTGGGCCGCGGCGCCGTCGATTGCGTCCTGCTCGCGCTTCCCGCCGCGTGCGGCGGTGTCGAGGCGTTCGAACTGCTCACCGACCGGCTGGTGCTGGCGACCCCGGCGGCAGAGGGCGAGGGCGGGGGCGGGGAGGGGACGCCCATCGCCATCGCCGACATAGACCCCACACGGCTGCTGCTTCTGGAGGACGGCCACTGCCTGCGCGACCACGCGCTGGCCGCGTGCAAGGTCGCCGAGCCGCCGCCGGACGCGCCGCTGGTCGCCTCGACGCTGGACACGCTGGTTCGGCTGGTCGACGCCGGGCTGGGCGTGACGCTGCTGCCGCAGATGGGCGTCACCGCGGGCATATTGCGCGGCGCGCGGGTGCGCAGCCGCCCCGTGCTGGGCGACGACGCCGAGCGCCGCATTGCGCTGGTCTGGCGCGCCGGCCACCCCCGCGCCGAGGAGTTCCGCCTGCTCGGCGCGACAATCCGCGACGCCGTCGCCGCCGCTCCGGGGGCAATCGCGGGCCGCTCCCCTGGCGATTAGCCCCATCGCCTCCGCGCATACTCCGCCTGGTTATTCTCGTGCGTACCCGGGCTCATCTCCCGCTTTCGCGCCATCGCCTCGACTTTGCGCATGATGTTGGCGCGGACCTGCTCGATGTCCGGCTCGCGCGCCCGCGGCCCCGATCGCTGCCCGGTCCCGTGCACCCGCCGCTGGTGCACGCGCAGCAGGTG
>DASQNO010000092.1:0-53018 GCA_035644935.1 Sphingomonadaceae bacterium | reverse complement strand
GAAAAGGTGGGGGGTTCTGTTGCCCGGCCCCCCCGGGCCGCTGGTTTCCGCTTCTGTTGCCCGGTGCGGTCCGGACCGCGCTTTCGTTTTGTAACTTTAACCGTGAGGTCTCAGTTACGCAGCGATCGCGAGCGCCTCGTTGTCGTTGGCACTTATCGTTTTGAACGGTTTTACGGCGCATTCAGGCCGGGCAAAGAATTCCGTCTTTCAACACACGTCGATCCTAGTTCGGCCCCTCTAGGAGCCGAGCCACACGGCAGCACGCGTGAAGCGTGCCGCCGAGGGGCTCAGCTCATGGTGGAGCCGCCGGGTACTGCCCCCGGGTCCGCTGCGCCTATTTCACGGCATCGTTTATCGCCATAGCCGGTTTGACCCGGCACCGACCGATATAGCGGCCATGCGGTGAATGGGAAGTGAGCGCGCCGGCCAGACAATCTTTACAAAGGCCGGTTAGAAGCCTCGCCTTGGACGGACGGGACGTGCGGGTAATCGGTGGCGATTTTATTGCAAAGGCTTGACGACGAGTTGGCCACTGGCCGCGTCGCGCCCGCCGCGCGCGACGGCGGTGACACGGCCGTCCGCATCGTCCCCGCGTCTGCGATCGACGACGCGCTACGCCAGGCGTGGGACGATCTTGCCGGCGATGCGGCCGAGCCCAACAGCTTCGCCGAACGCTGGTTCGCCGAGCCGGGGCTGCGCGCCTTCGCAGGCGCGGACGCGGATGCGCGGCTGGTGCAGGTATGGCAGGGTTCGCGGCTGGTCGGGCTGCTGCCCGTGACGGTGGCGGGGCATTACGGCCGCGTCCCCGTGCGCCATGTGCAGAACTGGAAACACGCCAACAGCTTTCTGGGCGTACCGTTGATCCGGCGGGGGTTCGAGACGCGCTTCTGGACGGAAGCACTGACGGCGCTCGACCGGGCCGATTGGGCGCCGGGCTTCCTGCATGTGGCCGGGCTCGCCGAAGGCGGAACGGCGTATGCGGGCCTGCTCGCCGCCGCGCGCGCGACCGGGCGACCATGCGACTCGGTCCACCGGGAAGTCCGCGCGCTGCTGGCGAGCCCGTTGTCCGCGGAGGCTTATTACGCCGACACTGTGCGCAAGAAGAAGCGCAAGGAACTCGGCCGGCTGCAGCGGCGGCTGGGCGATCTTGGCACGGTGACGGCGGAAACGTTGGGGGACGCGGCTTCGCTTGGGGCGTGGTGCGACGCGTTCCTGGCGCTTGAGCATGGCGGCTGGAAAGGCCGCGCCGGGTCGTCGCTGGCAAGCGCGCCCGAGACGGAAGCTTTCTTCCGCCAGGCGCTGGCGGGGGCGCTCGCGGCCGGAAGGCTGGAGTTCCGGCGAATGGACCTGAACGGCAAGCCGATCGCTATGCTGGTCAACTTCCTGTGCCCGCCCGGCTCCTTTTCCTTCAAGACCGCCTTCGACGAGGCTTATGCGAGATATTCGCCGGGCGTTCTCATCCAGCTCGACAACCTTCAGTTGATGGAGCGCGCCGACCTCGAGTGGATGGACAGTTGCGCGGCGCCGGATCATCCGATGATCGACAGCCTGTGGGGCGAGCGGCGCGCGATCGTGCGCGTCAGCTTGAAGTTGCGCGGCCTCCGCCGCGGCGCGATCTTCGGGTTGGCGCGGGGACTGGAATCGGCGTCCGCGCGTTGGCGCGGCATGCGCGCCGCACGAGGAGAAAAAACATGACGGGCCAGGTGTTCAGCGACGCGGCGATCCGGCGGTTGGTCGCCGCCTATCCCGAACAACCGGTGCTGCTGCCCCACGGACTTGCCGGCCACCCGCTGTTCGAGCTGGAGGCGCTGGCGCAGCTGGGCGCGCGCATGCGGGAAAAGGACGTTGAATATAATCGCGGCGACCTGCCCGTCGGTATTGACGGCGCCGCGGTGCCATCGAACGGCCTGGGCATCGCCGAGACGATCCGCGGGATCGAGAGGAACGGCTCCTGGATGGTGCTCAAGTTCGTCGAGCAGGACCCGACATATCGCGACCTCCTCCACGACACGCTGGCGGAGGTCAGGCCGGCGGTGCTGGAGGCCACGGGCGAGATGCTGAAGCTGGAAGGCTTCATCTTCGTGTCGTCGCCCAATGCAGTGACGCCCTTCCACTTCGACCCCGAGCACAATATTCTCTGCCAGATCCGCGGGTCCAAGACGTTCACCGTCTTTCCCGCGGGCGACGAAACGGTTGCCCATGGCGTCGAGCACGAGCGCTACCACGCGGGCGGCCATCGCAATCTTCCCTGGCGGGACGACTTCGCGCCCAAAGGCGTCGACCTTCGGATGGACCCGGGCGACGCGGTGTACGTGCCTGTCAAGGCACCCCACTACGTGCGCAACGGGCCCGCCCCATCCGTGTCCTTCTCCATCACCTGGCGTTCGGAATGGAGCTATGCCGAGAGCGCCGCGCGCGGCATGAACCAGTTGCTGCGCCAGGCCGGGCTGAACCCGCGCGAGCCCGGGCGCTTCCCCGAACAGAACCACGCCAAGTCACTGGCGTTTCGCGCCATCGCCAAGGCGCGGCGCGTGCTTTCGGCCGAGCGATGATGGCGTTTCCTCCGCCAAGACCCGATCTGCAGCCGCGGCTGGCGGTGGTGGTCGACACGGAGGAGGAGTTCAATTGGAACCAGCCGTTCGCGCGCGAGAACCGCGGCGTCACCGCCATCCCCGCGCAGACGCGCGCGCATGCGCTGTTCGAACCGCTGGGCGTCGTTCCAACCTATGTCGTCGACTATCCGGTGATTGTTGACCCGGTGGCCGCCCGCCTGTTCCGGGCGTTCAAGGCGGAGGGACGCGCCGACATCGGCGCGCATCTGCACCCTTGGGTGACGCCGCCGCACGACGAGGAGGTCACGCGGCGCAACAGCTATGCGTGCAACCTGCCGCCCGACCTCGAACGCGCCAAGATCGCGACGCTGACCGACGCGATCGGCGAGGCGATGGGCGAGCGGCCGACGATCTTCAAGGCCGGGCGGCATGGTTTCGGGGTCAACACCCAGCGCGTGCTGACGGACCTTGGCTACCGCGTAGATTGCAGCTGCGTCCCCCACACCAGCTTCGCCCGTGACGGCGGTCCCGTCTTCTATGGCCAGCCCGATCAGCCCTTCTGGCTGGACCGCGACCGGGAGCTGCTGGAAATACCCGTCACCAACGCCTTTTTCGGCGGGGCGGCGGCGCTCGGGCCCCGTATGGAGTCCTTGTTCGACAGCAAGCACGCGGCCCGGCTGCGCGTCCCGGGCGTGCTGGCGCGCAGCGGATTGCTGACGCGCGCGCGGCTGACCCCGGAAGGCGTGTCCGCGGACGATCAGTGCAGGCTGCTCGACGCCATGGTCGCGCGCGGGCTGACGACCTTCACCATGGTCTATCACAGCCCCAGCCTCGAGCCTGGCCATACGCCCTATGTGCGGACCGCCGAAGAGCTGGCGCGGTTCCTGGCGACCATCGACACCGTGCTGCGCTACTTTCGCGATCGGCTGGGCGGGCGCTTCACGACGCTGGCCGGCATTCACGCCGACAGTTGCGCAACGCTGGCCGTGGGCAGCGGGGCGGCGCGCGCGTACCGGGCGCACGCAATTGAACCTGCGGGCGCGAGCCGGTAGAACCCCGCCGATCCAGCGCCGGTGGCGCCGTTCGCAAGGGGCCGAACCATGACACGCAAGCATCTCGTCCTGGCGCTCGCCGCCGCGCTGCCGCTCTCCGCATGCGGGGTCAATTCGATCCCGACCGCGGAGGAGAACGTCAACGCCAAGTGGGCCAACGTCCAGAACCAGTATCAGCGGCGCGCGGACCTCATCCCCAACATCGTCGCATCCGTGCAGGGCGCCGCCGCGCAGGAGCGCAACGTACTTCGCGAAGTGACGCAGGCGCGCGCGGCCGCGACGCAGATCACCTTGAGCCCGGAACAATTGTCCGATCCCGAAGCGGTGCGCAATTTCAGCCGGGCGCAGGGGCAATTGTCCGCCTCGCTGATCCCGCTGCGCCAGCTTCAGGAAAACTATCCCGACCTCAAGACCAACCAGAACTTCCTGGCGCTGCAGTCGCAGATCGAGGGGACCGAGAACCGCATCACGATCGCGCGCGACGATTACAACACGGCGGTGCAGGCGTACAACACGCGCATCCGCACCTTTCCCGACGCGATCGGCGCCAAAATCTTCTACGGCGCCAAGCCCAAGGTGCCGTTCGAGGCGGTGACTCCGGGCGCCGACCGCGCGCCGCAGGTGAACTTCAATCTTCAGTAGGGTGCTTGGCGCCCTGCTTCGTGGCATCGGCCCGGCACTGCTCCTGTTGGGCGCAGCGCCAAGTGCCTCGCAAACGTTTCCCAAGTTCAGCGGCCTCGTAGTCGACGAGGCGAACGTGCTTCCCGCCGCTCTGGAAGCGGAGTTAACGACCAAGCTCGAGGCACTGCAGCGCGACACCAAGCGCCAGTTCGTCGTAGCGACGATTGCAGACATGCAGAATTACGAGCTAGCCGATTACGGGTACAGATTGGGACGCGCGTGGGGTGCGGGCCTTGGCGACGTCGATAACGGTGCGATCCTGTTCATAGCCCCTAACAACCCGCCGGGGCAGCGAGGGCCGCGGCTGGAGGTTGGTACCGGTCTCGAGCCCATTCTCACCGACGCGTTTGCGAGCATCGTCATCAATCGCGACATGATGCCGCGGCTCACCGGCGGTGATGTGCCCGGCGCGATGGTGGCCGGTGCCGATGCCGTGATCGCGCAACTTCGCGCCTCCCCCGAAGAGGCACAGGCGCGTCTCGACGCCGCGGTCAAGGAATTCGATCGAACACAACGGCCGGAAGCCGGGCGTGGCGGGCGCAGTGAAAGCGATCTTTCTTCCGTCATTCTTTGGGGCACGATCTTCCTTTTCGTGGTGCTGCCGATGCTCCGCCGCGGCGGTGGACGCGGGCGGCGGTATCGTCGAGGAGGCGGCGGTTTCGACGCGATCACGCCGATCGTGTTGTGGGACCTGGCCAATGCCGCGTCCCGCTCCTCCAGGGGAGGCGGTGGCTGGAGCGGCGGCTTCGGCGGTGGCGGCCTCGGCGGCGGCGGGGGCTGGGGCGGCGGCGGCTTCACTGGCGGCGGGGGCGGCGGTTTCAGTGGCGGCGGCGCGTCGGGGAGCTGGTGATGCGGCTTTCTCAACAGAACCACGAGCAAGTCACGGCGGCGGTCACCGAAGCCGAGCGCGGCACGAACGGCGAGATCGTCACGATCACCGCCGCGCGATCCGACCGGTACCACGATGTCGCGCTTCATTGGGCGGTGCTGATCATGCTGCTGCCGATGACGATCTTCGCGGTCCGACCCGACTGGCTGCTGCATCTGCTCGGGGTTGTTCTGGACGGCTGGCAGCGGGAGCCGAACCTGCACGAGATCGTCACCGCGCTGCTGTTGTCGACGACGCTCGCCTTCCTGCTCTCCCTGCTCGTGTTGCGAAAGGAGACTTTGCGCGTAGCGCTGACGCCGCCCGCGACCAAGACGCGCCGCGTTCGGGCGCGGGCGGTGGATCTGTTCCGGGCGGGAACCGAGCGCCGCACCAGGGGACGCACGGGCGTCCTCATCTACCTGAGCCTCGCCGAGCGGCGGGCGGAGATCGTCGCGGACGCCGCGATCCACGCCAAGGTCGCGCCCGACACGTGGGGCGAGGCGATGGACGCGCTGCTGGGCCACGTCCGCACCGGACAGGTGGGCGAAGGGTTGGCAGCGGCGGTGACGCAGGTCGGCGCGGTGCTCGCCGAGCATTTCCCGCGCACGGCCGGCGACACGGACGAGCTGCCTGACCGGGTCATCGAGCTATGACCCTTCGACAGGCTCAGGGCGGGCCGGCCGAGACCGTCTGGCAAGGCAAGTACCTCGTCGTCCGCCGGGAGGACACGTGGGAATATGTCGGCCGGGCGCGGGGCATCCGCGCGGCGGTGATCGTGGCGGTCGATAACGGCGACGTGCTTCTGGTGGAACAGCATCGCGCGCCCGTCGGCGGGCGCTGCCTGGAGCTGCCGGCCGGGCTGGTCGGCGACGAGACCGAAGACGAGGAGATCGCGGTGGCGGCTATGCGCGAACTTGAAGAAGAAACCGGCTACCGGGCGGATCGCATGGTAGCGCTGGGCGACTTTCACAGTTCGCCGGGCATGGTCTCCGAATCGTTCACGCTGCTGCGCGCCGAAGGCCTGACGCGCGTCGGCGACGGCGGCGGCGTCGCGGGCGAGGACATCGCGGTGCACCGCGTCCCGCTGGATGCCCTTCCTGCCTTCGTCGCAGCCAAGCGCGCGGACGGCGTGGCGATGGACGTCAAGCTGCTGCTGTTGCGGGGCGCGGGGATGCTGGGCGGGTAGAGCCCTATTCCGCCGGGAAGCTCATGCGGCCGATGTCCTCGATCGTGAACGGCTTCACGTCCATCATGGCGTGCGTCCAGCGCCGCGATGACAGCGCCGCGCCGAGGCAGCGGAACTCCTCGATCTCGTGGCCCCAGTCCCGCGCGCGAACGCGGTGCGCCCGGTGGTCACCGGCGGCGATCCGGTAGGGTCCGACGGCGGCGGCGTAGGCGGGCGGCATGCTGGCGCGAACGAGAGATGCCAGCTCCCCCGAGCAGGTCGATGCGTCCCGGTATGTGCGCAGCGTGTGCCCGAACGGCGGCCCCGCGTCGTCATCGACTTCCGGAGGCGGGGCGACCGGAGCCTCGCGGGGTGATCCGACCAGAAGTGCGACAAGCGCGAGCGCGGCGATCTTCATGGCCCGAGGCATCGGTCTTGGGCGCTGAACGGCCGCTTAGCGGAAATTGTCCGCGTAGGTCTGGATCTTGAGCTTGCTCGGCGGCGAGGGGACGATGTGGGCGTTGATGCCTTCGCGTTCCGCATAGGCCTTCGCCGCTTCCAGCGTGGAAAAGGTCAGCCGGACCTGCCGCTGCGTGTCGCCGGACCCCGCCCATCCGGTGAGCGGGTCGTGGCGGTCGGGTTCGGAACGTTCGAATTCCAACAGCCACGCATCCATATTGCCCTTGCCGGAGGACGTGGAGGACTTGATCTTCTGGAAAATGCGCGCGGACATGAGCGCTCAATAGGCGCGCGCGACGGCGAATTCCACCGCCTGCGTCAGCGCCGCCTTCGCCTTGCCCTGCGAGAAGCCGCCCAACGCGTCGATGGCGCGCTGCCCATAGGTGCGGGCGCGGGCCAACGTGTCGTCGATCGCGCCGGTTTGCCGCAGCAGCCGCGTCGCGTGCGCCAGGTCGTCGTCGCCGACGCGGTCGCCGCCCATCGCCTCGGCCCAGAAGTTGCGGTCCGCCTCGCCGCCGCGCGCCAACGCCAGGATCACGGGCAGCGTCACCTTGCCGTCGCGGAAGTCGTCGCCGGTGCCCTTGCCCATCGTGGATGCGTCCGAGGCGTAGTCGATCGCGTCATCGACGAGTTGGAACGCGATTCCCAGGTTGCGGCCATAGGAGTCGAGGGATGCTTCGGCGCCCTCCCCCGCTTCGGCGACAACGGCGGAGATGCGGCAGGCGGCGGCGAACAAGGCGGCGGTTTTCGCCGCGATGATGCGCAGATACTGGTCCTCGCCCGTTTCGATCCGGCGCTGCGCCGTGAGCTGCTCGACCTCGCCTTCCGCGATCACGGCGGACGCGTTGGACAGTATCCGCAGAACCTTGAGCGATCCATCCTCGACCATGAGTTCGAACGCGCGCGAGAATAGGAAGTCGCCGACCAGCACCGTCGCCGGATTGCCCCATATGAGGTTGGCGGTGCGCTTTCCGCGGCGCAGGCCCGAGCCGTCGACGACGTCGTCGTGGAGCAGCGTCGCGGTGTGGATGAACTCAACCGCGGCGGCGAGCTTGTGGTGGCGGCTGCCGGGATAATCGAGCAGCCGCGCGCAGCCCAGCGTCAGCATCGGCCGCATGCGCTTGCCCCCGCCGGCGATCAGGTGCCCGGCGAGCGCGGGGATCAGCGCCACTTCCGACTGCATGCGGTCGAGGATCACGGCGTTGACGTGGTTGAGGTCGGCCGCGACCAGCGCGATCAGCGGATCGAGCGACGGCGCGGCGGCGCCCTTCAGCTGATGGATCGTGGCGCTCATGCTGCCGGCGATGTGGCGGGCGTCCCCGTCTTTGGCAAGGTCAGGCGCTGGGTAGCCGCAGCCTTGCGAGCAAGCCGCCCAGATCCTCGCTTTCCTCCAGCGTCACGGAGCCACCGTAGATTTCGGCGACATCACGGACGATCGCGAGGCCCAGGCCGGTGCCGGGCTTGTCCGTGTCCAACCGCGCGCCGCGGTCGAAGATGGCGGTGCGCTCGCCTTCCGGAATGCCGCGGCCGTCGTCCTCGATGAGGATCTCGACATCCTTTCCGATCACCGGGCAGACAGTGACGAAGACGCGGCCGCCGCCGTATTTGGCGGCATTTTCGATCAGGTTGCCGAGCAGCTCGTCCAGATCCTGCCGTTCGGCGCGGACAACCGCGGCTTTTTCGCCGGCGACGTCGATGGTGACGCCCTCGTACAGTCGATCGACGGCGCGGGCGGTCGCCTCGACGCTCGGCCAGACCTCGCTGCGCGCGTGCGCCGACGAGCGGCGGCCGATCGCGCGGGCGCGGGCGAGATGGTGATCGACCTGCCGCTGCATCGCCCGCGCTTCCCGGCAGACCGTGTCGGCGAGGTCCGGGTCGCCCGCGCTGGCGGCATTGGTGATGACGGTAAGCGGCGTCTTGAGCGCGTGCGCTAGGTTTCCCGCGTGCGTGCGCGCTTCGGCGGCCTGGCGTTCGTTGTGTTCCAGCAGCGCGTTCAATTCTTGCGTCATCGGCTCGATCTCCGATGGGTAGCGCTCGTCGATGCGCGACTTCTCGCCCGAGCGGATCGCCGCCAGCGTGCGCCGCACCTGACGCAGAGGCCACAGGCCATAAAGCGCCTGCAAAGCCGCGAGCATGACGAGGCCGAGGCCCAGCACGCCGAAGGAGCGCACCAATGTCCGCCGAAGCGCGTCGATCTGCGCGTCCGCCTCGTCGCGCGCCTGAGCGATCTGGAACCGCCATCGGACGGGGGAGCCGGGCAGAATGACGTCGCGTTCGACGACGCGCAGCTTCTCGTCGGGGAATTCGGTGCTTTCGTACCGATGCACCGCCTCGTCATGGTGCACCGCCTGCGTCCGCAAGCGCCGATCCCAAAGCGATTGCGAGCGGAAGGGATCGAACCGGCCGCCGCTGATCTGAAAGTACAAGCCGGAACCGGGCTCGAGAAAGCGCTGGTCGGCAAGGCCGCGGGTCAGCCGCACCTCGCCGACTTCGTCCACCTCCGCCGCGAGGATCATCGCGTTGAGGACATATTCGAGCTGATCGTCGAAGTTGCGGACGATGGCCTGGCTTAGCACCCGGTCCAGCGCCAGGCCGCCGACGCCCAGGAGCACGACGATCCAAAGCGTCGCCACGCCGATCATCCGGCTGGTGAGCGAGCCGATGGCGCGGCTGCGGGTGGAACGGAAAGGTTTCATCCGCGCGTCATGCCAGCGCAGGCTGGCATCTCGGCGGGTGAAGCTTGCGGTGTCTGTTCTCGCTGAGATGCCAGCATGCGCTGGCATGACGAAGGCCGATCACGGCGTGCCCGGCTCTTCCAGCGAATAGCCAAGGCCCCGGATCGTCGTGATCACGTCCGGTCCCAGTTTCTTGCGGATGCGCGTGACGAACACTTCGATGGTGTTGGAGTCGCGATCGAAATCCTGGTCGTAGATATGTTCGATCAGCTCGGTGCGGCTGACCACCTTGCCCTTGTGGTGGATGAGGTAGGAGAGCAGCTTGTACTCCTGCGCGGTCAGTTTCACCGGCTCGCCCGCCAGCGTCACCTTGCCCGAGCGGGTATCAAGGCGGACATCGCCCGCGACGAGTTCCGAGGACGCGTTGCCCGAAGCGCGGCGGATCAGCGCGCGCAGACGGGCAATCAGCTCCTCGGTCTGGAACGGCTTGGCGAGATAGTCGTCGGCGCCCGCGTCGAGTCCGGCGACTTTGTCGGACCAGCTGTCGCGGGCGGTGAGCACCAGCACCGGCGTGGTCTTGCCGTCCTTGCGCCAGCGATCGAGCACGGTCAGCCCGTCGATCTCCGGCAAGCCGAGGTCGAGCACCACCGCGTCGTAGGATTCGGTCTGACCCAGGTACAGGCCGTCCTCGCCATCGGTGGCGAGGTCGACGGCGTACCCTGCGCCTTCCAGCGTCGAGCGCAGCTGGCGACCGAGATTGGGTTCGTCCTCGACGATAAGAACGCGCATCGGCGGCCTCCTGACTGGCTGTAGCTAGTTGTGGACCGCCGTGCTGACGGGGAAGCCGCGTCCAGTCAATCGCGACTCTATTCGTCCGACGTCTGGAGAACGCGTCCGTTCCGCGCATCCACCTCGACCCAGACGACGCGGTCGCCGCGCATGTACTTCAACCGGTATCGCGCCACCTCTGCGTCGAACTCGGGACCGAGATAGGTCGCGCCGCGCACGAACGGGTGCTCGCGCACGCGCTGTTCGATCTGACGCAGCGGCATGATCCGGCCCCGCTGCGCCTGTTTGAACACGCTGTCCTGCTCGCGCGGGCGCAGCGCGTGAGCCGGGGCCGCGACGACGGCGGCGGCAAGGAGAAGGGAGAGAATGCGGGGACTCGGCATGTTCGATGGGCCTTACAACAGGCGTCACAGCTGCACGCAAGCCATTGAATAGGGTGTGAACCCGGCTAGGTAGGCGCGCATGGCCGCCGCGATCCTCTCCTATGAAGGCCTTGGCCTGCGCCAGGGCGGCGGCTGGCTGTTCAAGGATCTGGACCTCCACATCGGCGCGCGCGACCGGCTGGCGCTGATCGGGCGCAACGGCGCGGGCAAGACGACTTTGCTCAAATGCGTCGCCGGGACGATCGACACGGACGTCGGGCGGCGTACGATCGTGCCGGGCACGCGCGTCGTGCTGCTGGAACAGAACCCCGATCTGGCGGCGTTCGCCACGCTTCGCGACTATGCGATGTCAGGGGACGACGCGCCCGCGAGCCACGAGGTCGATGCGATCGCGGACCAGATCGGCATTGACCTCGACTGCCCGGCGGCGACGGCCAGCGGCGGCGAGCGGCGGCGCGCGGCGATCGCCCGCGCGCTGGCCATGGACCCCGACGTGCTGCTGCTGGACGAGCCGACCAACCATCTCGACCTCGCCGCCATCCAATGGCTGGAGGACTGGCTTTCGCGCTTCCGCGGTGCGTTCATCGTCATCAGCCACGACCGGACGTTCCTGAAGCGCCTGACGCGCTCGTCGCTGTGGCTGGACCGGGGAACCATCCGGCGGGCGGAGATCGGGTTCGGCGGGTTCGAGGCGTGGACCGAACAGGTCTTCGCGGAGGAAGCGCGCGCGGCGGAGAAGATGGACGCCAAGCTCAAGATCGAACTGCATTGGTTGGAGCGCGGCGTCACCGCGCGGCGCAAGCGCAACCAGGGCCGGCTCGCAAAACTGGGTGAAATGCGGGCGGCGCGGGCGGCGATGCTGGGGCCGCCGGGCGTGGCGAAGCTCGGCATGGCGGTCGACGACGTGCGCACCAAAATGGTGATCGACGCCAAGCGGGTCACCAAGCGCTTCCTCAACGCCGAGGGGGGAGAGCGCGCGATCATCAAGGACTTCTCGCTGCGCGTGACGCGCGGCGACCGCATCGGCGTCGTCGGGGCCAACGGCGCGGGCAAGACGACGCTGCTTGGGCTGCTGACCGGCGAGATACCGCCGGACGAGGGGGAGGTCGCGCGCGCCAGGACGCTGGACATGATCGTCATCGACCAGCAGCGCAAACTGCTCGATCCGGAAAAGCGCGTGCGCGATATCCTGGCGGACGGCGGCGACTGGATCGACGTGCGCGGCGCGCGCAAGCATATAGGCGGCTACCTCAAGGACTTCCTGTTCGATCCCGGCCTGGTGGACGCGCGCATCGGCACGCTGTCGGGGGGCGAGCGCTCGCGGCTGCTGTTCGCGCGGGAGTTCGCGCGGCCGTCCAACCTGCTGGTACTGGACGAGCCGACCAACGACCTCGACCTGGAAACGCTGGACCTGCTGCAGGAGGTCATCGCCGACTACGAAGGCACGGTGCTGATCGTCAGCCACGACCGCGATTTTCTCGACCGCACGGTGACGGTGACGCTGGGGCTGGACGGGTCGGGAACGGTGGACGTGGTCGCGGGCGGTTACGAGGACTGGGAGCGGCAGCGAGCCGTGAACGAAAGCCGTTCGTCCCGAGCGAAGCCCAGGGACGCGTCCGACGGCCGGGCGCGCCCCGTTTCCACACCGGTCGAACGAAAGGCGTGGCCCGTCAAACTCAGCTTCAAGGACCAGCGCGACCTTGACCTGCTGCCCGCGCGGGTCGAGGCGCTGACCGCCGCGATCGCGCGCGACGAGGCGGCGCTTGCCGACCCGCGGTTGTATACGAGCGATCCGGCGCGGTTCGACGCGCTGACCAAGGCGATCGCCGACGCGCGCGCAGAGCGGGACGCCGCGGAGGAGCGGTGGTTGGAGGTCGCGGGAATGGCCGAGACACTGGCTTAGAGCCGCCACATCCCGACGCGAGCCGGGACGTGACGGTTGGCATCGGCTAACGCGTCAGCGCGTACTGGACGAACATCGACACGCGCGTCGCGATCTGGCCGGGTTCGACCGGCGACATTGCGGGCGGCGGAGCCATCTCGGCCTGCACGTTCATGATCCGCGATCCCGTGACGACGATCTCGTTGCCATAGTCGCGTCCACCCGCGCCTTCGGTGATCGACAACAGGCGCGTGCCCCGCATTCCGAGCTTGCGCGCATAGTCGTTGGCGCGGACCTGCGCGGCGGCGATCGCCTTGTCGCGCGCCTCCGCGATGCGCGCGGCGGGGTCCTCGATCGTGAAGCTCGGCCCGTTGATGTTGTTGGCCCCGGCCGCGACCAGCGCGTCGAGCAGCGCGCCGACCTCGCCGAGCTTGCGGTAGCGCACGGTGACGCCGTTGCTGGCGTTGTACCCGACGATGCGCGGTGCCTCGTACCGGGACGCCGGATCGCGGCCGCGCTCGCTATACTGCGGGTGGACGCTGATGCCGCTGGTCTGGATGTCGCGCGCGGCGACGCCGGCGCTGCGGATGCGCGCGATGACGTTGTCCATCTTGCGTGCGTTTTCGGCGAGCGCGGCTGTGGCGGTCGGCCCGGTGGTAGACACGCCGACCTGGAACAGCGCGAGGTCGGGGCTGCTTTGCACCGATTCGACCACCGCGATGCCGATCACGGGCGCGTCGGACGAGATGTCGATCTGGGGCACCTGCGCGGCGGCCGGGGCGGAGGCGAGAAGAAGAAGCAGAGCTAGACGACGCATGATGGTGCTCCGGTGAAGGGGAGCGGCAGGTTGATGCGTGACGTGGCTTCTGTCCAGAGTTTGCACGTTCGCGTCAGCGGCGACCCGCGCTCGCCAGCAGCGTCAGGGCGGCGGCATGGTCGCGACCGGCCTTCAGGAGCATCCACCCGTACGCGTCGGCCGTGGCGGCGTTGCGGGGGAACAGGCGATGGGCCTTCGCGGCGTCGCCAAGCGCGGCCTCGCGTTCCCCGCTTTCGAATCGCGCCCACGCCAAGTTGTTGAGCAGCACCGGATCATGATCGCCGGTGCGCGCGCGGACGCCGGCGAGCGATTCGGCCGCCCCCGCCCAATCGCCCGCGGACATGCGGATATTGCCGCGCACGCGTTCGGCGGCGAGGCTGCGGGGGTTCTGTTCGAGAAAAAGTTCAAGCACAAGCGCCGCCTCCGCCCCCCGGCCGTCGAGCTGCAGGGCCTCGACGAGGCGCAACGCCGTGGGTTCGGTGAAGGCGAGATTGGCGGCGCGGCGGAACTCGGCGGCGGCGGCGCGGCCGAAGCCATTCAGCATGGACGCATCGCCCGCCAGCAAGTGCGCTTCCGGGGCGCCGGGGCTCTGTTCCGCCACCGCGCGCGCATCGAGAACCGCTTTCCAGATGCTGCCGTTCGCCGCCTCCCAGCGGATCGCCGCGGCGCGTTCGAACGCCGGGGACGGCAGCGCGCCGCCGAGGTCCGCAGGCAGCAGCCCGGAACCGCCGCCGGGACTGCGCGACCGGGCCAGCGCGCGCGCCGCCACCGGCCTGTTCCCGGATTGCACGTAGGCCGCGGCCAGCAAGGTCAGCACGTACGGATCGGCAACCGCCTCGCCCTCCAACGGACGGAGCGTCGCCACGGCGCTGCGCCCGTCGCCCCGGCGGACATGGGCAAGGGCTATGAGCCGCCGCGCGGCGACGTTGCCGGGCTGCGCGGCGAGCAAGGTCTCCAGCCGGCCGATCGCCTGTTCCCCATTGCCCAGTTGCAGGTCGATGGCGGCGCCCAGCAACAGCGCAGCGGGGCTGCCCGCGACCGGGCCCCGGATGCGCGCGAACAACATGCGGGCGAGCGGCACGTTGCGGGCGCGGGCGGCCAGCGTCGCCTGGAGAAAGCGCGCTTCGGCGTTGTCGGGTCGAAGGCGCAGCACCTCGCGCGTGACGGCCAGCATCTCGCGCGTGCGGCCGAGATCGCCCAGCGTGGCGGCGCGTTCGATCAGCGCGGGAACATGTTCGGCATCCAGCGCCAGCGCGCGGTCGAACCACGGCAAGGCCGCCTTCAGCCCATATTGCGTGCGCACCAGCACGCCGCGCAGCACGATGGCGCGCAGGTAGGCGGGCTGCAGTTCCAGCGCGCGGTCGGCGGCGGCGATGGCGCCCGCGCGTTCGCCGGTCTCCAGGCGAAAGCGGGCGATATCGATCCACAGCCGGTGGTCGCGCGGAGCCAGTCGAAGCGCCTCGCTATAGGCCAGCGCCGACGCCGCGCTGGCGCCCAGCGCCTGGTGCGCGCGCCCCTTGACCCGTTCGGCCGCGGCGGGGAAGCGCGTCGGACCGGCGTTCACCGTCTTGAGCGCCGCCTGCGGTTCGGCCTGCAGCAGCTGCGCTTCGGCGATCATATGTCGCGTATCCGCGGCGGGGGTGCCGAGCGCCTCCGCGCGCCGCGCCTCCGCCTCCGCCGCGACGCCGTCTTCGAGCAGCAGGTAGGTGCGCGCCTGCATCAGATGCGGCCGGGGATCGCGGGGTGCGGCGGCGATCGCGTTCATGAATTCCACCCGGGCGACGCGCGGCTGCCCGGCCTCCAGCGCCTTCAGCCCTCGCGTGTAGGGGTCGTCCGCGGCCGCCGCGGGCGCCGCGAGGCAGAGCGCCAGGACCAGCAGGCGCTTCACGGCTGAAGCTCATACTGCTTGAGAAGGTCGTACAGCGTCGGGCGGCTGATCCCCAGCATTCGCGCGGCGTGCGAGATGTTGTTTTCGGCGCGCGTCAGCGCCGCGCCGATGACGCGGCGGTCGGTCGCCTCCCGCGCGCTGCGAAGGTCAGCGGGCGTTTCGTCGCCTCCGGCAAGGTCGAGGTCGGCCGCGCCGATGCGCGCGCCGTCCGCCATGATCACCGCGCGCTTGACCCGGTTTTCCAGCTCGCGGACATTGCCCGGCCAGGCCCAGGCCTCGATCGCCGCCAAGGCATCCGCCGCGAGGCCTTTGGACGGCCGTTTCATCTCGGCCGCGTATCTTGCGGCGAAATGCCGCGCCAGCAGCACCGCGTCGCCCGGCCGTTCGCCCAGTGAGGGAATGCGGACGACGATCTCGGCGAGTCGATAGTAGAGGTCCTCGCGGAAGCGCCTGTCGGCGACCATCGCGTCGACGTCCTGGTGCGTCGCGCTGACGATGCGGGTGTCCACCGCGATGGGCTTGCGCCCGCCGATGCGCTCAATCGTGCGTTCCTGCAGGAAGCGCAGCAGCTTGACCTGCAGCGGCAGCGGGATGTCGCCCACCTCGTCCAGGAAAAGCGTGCCGCCCTGCGCCAGTTCGACCTTGCCGACGGTGGTCTTGACTGCGCCGGTGAAGGCGCCGCGCTCATAGCCGAACAGTTCGGCCTCAAGCAGGTTTTCGGGGATCGCCGCGCAATTGATCGCGACAAACGCGCCGTTCTTGCGCCGGCTGCGGTCGTGAACGCCGCGCGCGAGCAATTCCTTGCCCGTGCCGCTGGCGCCCAGCAGCAGCACCGACACATCGGCATCCGCGACCCGTTCGATCGTGCGCGCAACCTTTTGCATCGCGGGCGCGGCGGTGATCAGGCCACCCAGCACGGTGGCTCCGGTGCCAGCGGCAAGACGCCGGTTCTCCGCCTCGATCCCGTGCAGGTGGAACGCGCGACCGACGATCAGGCCCAGCGCGTCGATGTCGATCGGCTTGGCGTAGAAGTCGTAGGCCCCTTGCGCGATCGCATCGAGCGCCGACTGCCGTGCACCGTGCCCGGACGCGATCACGACCTTGGTGTCCGGCGCTTGGCGGAGGATTTCACGCAGGGTGTCGAACCCTTCGCTGGTGCCGTCCGGATCGGGGGGGAGGCCGAGGTCCAGCGTCACTACCGCCGGCGCATGGTCGCGCACCAAGCCCAGCGCCGCTTCGCGGTCCCCTGCGATCAGCACGTCATAATCGTCGTAGGCCCATTTCAACTGCCGCTGTAGCCCTTCGTCGTCCTCGACGATCAGCAGCTTGGGCTTGGGTGCCTCGGTCATGCCGCCAACTCCTTCGGTCGCGCGGCGGGCAGCGTGATCGTGAAGCACGTTCCCTGCCCTTCGCGGCTGTCGACGCGAAGCGTTCCGCCCATGCCCGCGATCAGCGCCCGCGCCTGATGCGCGCCGATGCCGAAGCCACCGGTCTTGGTCGACGCGAACGGCTGGAACAGCCGGGTACGCACGAAGTCCACCGGCATGCCCGCGCCCCGATCAATGACCCGGATGGTGACGGCGTCGTTCGCCTGCGCAACCTCCACACGGACCGCTTCATGCGAAGGGCTGGCGTCGATGGCGTTGTCGAGCAGGTGGATGACCGCCTGTTCGAGGCGGAACGGATCGGCCAGCGCCTCGCCGCCGCCGGTCAGCCGCACGTCGTGACGCCGCGCCTTCGCGGCCACCACGCGCGTCAGCAAAGGCGCAAGCAGAGCCGGCCGCAGCGCTTCGGTTCGGGCGCTTTCGTGCGGCGACAATTTGGCGAGCAGGTCGTTCATCCGCTCCACCGAAGATCGCAGCGTCGCCACCATGTCGGCGCGGAATTCGGGGTTGTCGGCGTGCCGTTCGGCGTTGCGCGCAACGAGGCTGAGCCCGCTGACGAGGTTCTTGATATCGTGGAGGATGAACGCGAAGCGGCGGTTGAACTCGTCGAATCGCGCGGCTTCCGACAGCGCCTCCTGCCCGCGGGCTTCCGCCAGGTAGCTGGCGGCGCCGCGCGCGGCGGTGCGAAGGAGATCGAAGTCTTCCCAGTCCAGCGCCCGACGAAAGGACGGCGCGGCGAGCAGCACCAGCCCGATCAGCCGGCCGTCGTGGACCAGCGGCACGCCCGCCCACAGCGCCTGGCGGTCTTCCCAGCCGGCGGGCACCGGCACGTCGCGATCGCCGCCCGAGGCCCTGCCCTCCCGCCGCGCCGCGAAGTCTAGCACGCGGCCGTTCCCCGCAAGCGCGGCGACGAGTTCGGCATGATCACCCGTGTCGGCCCAGCGGTCCGGCCAATTCCACTGCGCCGCCTCTTCCAGCCGGCCTCCGTCGCCCGGTACCAGCAGCAGCCCCGCAGGCGCCTCCACGATGTCCGCGATCGCCTTGACCGCGCGCTGGCCGAGCGGGGCGGCGTCGGGCCCGGCCTCGCTCATCAGCCCGGTAAAACGCAGCCATTCGCCCCGGTAGTCGTAGCGATGCTGGAACAGGTGCTTGGTCAGCGTGACTCGCAGCCAGGCACGCGCGCGGCCGGACGGGATCAACACCGCCGCGGCGACGGTCATCGCGATCAGCAGAACCAACTGCGCGCTCCGCAGCCAAACCCAGCCGGTCGCCTCGCCCGCGCCGGTGCCGATCGTCATGACCAGGAAATAAGCCAAGATCGCGCCGATCGACAGCGTCTGGAAGGTCGCTGCGCGAGACGGGCGGATGCGCCAGTCGCCCGCTTCCCGGCTCGCCAGCGCAAACAAGGGCGTCGTGAGCGCCGCGATGGCGCCGCGCATGGCAACGATCTCATCCGGGTGCGCATCCGTGAGAACGGCCACCGTGTAGAGGTTCAGATCGTAAATCCACAGCGCGGCCAGCCCGAGCATCGGCAGGCGGATCGCCCCCTTCGCCGCCGGCGCGGCCTGGCCATAGACGTTGTGAACCAGCACCAGCGCCCCCGCCGCGGCGGTGACGCGCAGGATGCCGGTCGTCGACGCGATGGCCGCGGCGGCCGCGGGAGCCGGGCCGGCGAGCAGCATGACCAGGTCGAGCAGCAGCTGCAGGACCCCCACGGCGGCGAGACCGGCGACGACCACGCGGCCCCCGTGCGAGCGCGCGCCGTGGCCATCGCCGCGCATCAGCACGCCAAGCAAAGCGAGCCAGACCAGATTGCGCGTCGTTTCCAGCGGCGGGGCGATCAAGGCGGGCGCGCCTTCCACCGCGACCGACCACGCCCACA
Organism: Sphingomonadaceae bacterium; assembly: GCA_035644935.1. Lineage (GTDB taxonomy): Bacteria > Pseudomonadota > Alphaproteobacteria > Sphingomonadales > Sphingomonadaceae > CADCVW01. The sequence goes on along the minus strand of DASQNO010000092.1, from coordinate 34,540 downwards.
GCGCGGTGGCGGCCAGCCCGGCGACGAGCAACCGCCCCCCCGGCGCGCCGCGCACGTCGCGCATCCGCCACAGCGCCAGCGCCGTGAACATCGCCGCCGCCAGCACGTGCGTCCAGAACGAGAGCAGCGCCGTCAGCACGTCAGCGCGCGCCGTCGTGCCAGAGCACGACCCGAACCGTTTGCAGGATGATCAGGATGTCCAGGAACGGCGAATAGTTCTTGGCGTAGTAGAGATCGTATTCCAGCTTGTGCCGGGCATCCTCGATCGACGCGCCGTAGGGATAGTTGACCTGCGCCCAGCCGGTGATCCCGGGCTTCACCATGTGCCGTTCGGCGTAGAAAGGCAGCCTGGCTTCCAGATCGAGCACGAACTGCGGCCGTTCCGGACGCGGCCCCACGAAGCTCATGTCGCCCTTCAGCACGCTCCACGCCTGCGGCAGTTCGTCGATGCGCAGCTTGCGGATGATGTTGCCGACGCGGGTGACGCGGGGGTCGTCCTTCTGCGCCCAGACCGCCTTGCCCGCGACCTCCGCGTCCTGCCGCATCGAGCGGAGTTTCAGGATATCGAACGCCTGCCCGTACAGCCCGACGCGCCTTTGCCGAAAGAAGGCAGGGCCGGGGCTTTCCAGCTTGATCGCGATCGCCGTCAGGGCGATCACCGGCGCGCCGAGCACCAGCATCGCGCCGCTGACCAGAATATCGACGGCGCGCTTGGCGATCCCCGACAGCCACTGCCCCGACGAGAAGCCGTCCGAGAAGATCAGCCAGGACGGGTTGACGCTGTCGAGGTCGACGCGCCCCGTTTCGCGCTCGAAAAAGGACGACAGGTCGTTGACGTGGACGCCCGTGGTCTTGACCCGCAGCAGGTCGTTCAGCGGAAGAGCATTCCGCCGCTCCTCCAGCGCCAGCACGACTTCGCTGGCGCGCAGCGATTCGACATGATCGGCGAGGTTGGGGATGTCGCTTCGGTTGACCGCGCCGGCCACGACTTCGGGGCCGTCGTTCATGCCGACATGGCCGACGATCACGAACCCCGCGCCGCGCCGCGCCGCCAGCTCCTGAATGCGCGCGGCACGAGGACCCGCGCCCAGCACGAGCACGCGGCGGCGGAAGCTGTCGCCGCCCAGCAGCGTGCCCAGAAGCATGCGAACCACGATCAGCAGCGCGGCGGCGATGGCCATCGCGTACAGGCTGTTGGCGCGCCACAGCGTCGATCCCGGAAACAGGAAGGCCAGCACCGAAATCAGGATCACGCCCAGCGATATCGCCACCAGCAGCCGCGCCATCGCGAACTTGATCGATTGCAGCGCCTCCACCCCATAGGCGCCGACCGCGACCATGGCCGCGCTCAACGCCGCCGCGAACGTCAGGATCTGCGGCACGCGCGAGGTGACGGACGTCACGTCCATGCCGATCTGCCACGCATACAGCCGCCACGCCGCCTCCGCCGCGCCCATCAGCAGAGCGAAATCGATCAGCCCGATAAGCAGCACCGCATAGGGCACGTAATGTTTGAACAGCCTGATCATGTTTTACGCGAACAAAGCATCCCTGGGGGTCAGGCGGGCCGACATCAGCCTACACTGTCGCATAACTTTACAAAAATGTGGTGAAGAGGCGCGGCTTTCACTTCGGGTCCGATCCCGGCTAGGCCCCGTTCGAGATGGAGACCTTCGCATGATCACGCCCGTTATCCTGTCCGGGGGATCGGGCACGCGGCTGTGGCCGTTGTCACGGCCCGAACGGCCCAAGCAGCTGTTGCCGCTCACCGGGGCGGAGACGATGCTGCAGCTGACCGCCCGCCGCGCCGCCGACCGCACGCGCTTCACCGCGCCGGTGGTCGTTGCGGGCGGTGCTCACGAGGCGGAGATTGCCATGCAGCTCGCGGCCGCCGGCGCCGGCGACGCGACGCTGATCCTGGAGCCCGTCGGTCGCAACACGGCGCCCGCGATCGCACTGGCCGCGCTGGTCGCCGAGCCGGACGCGCTTTTGCTGGTCATGCCAAGCGACCATCTGATCCCCGACCTCCCGGCTTTCTACGCGGCGATCGAGGCGGGCCTGCCCCTCGCGCGAGACGGCTGGCTGGTGACGTTCGGCATGGCTCCCACCGCGCCGGAGACCGGCTTCGGCTATATCGAGCGGGGCCCGGTATTGGCCCTCGGCGTCGAGCGCGCAGCGCGCTTCGTCGAAAAGCCCGATCGCGCGACGGCGGAAGGGTATCTGGCGACAGGACGTTTCCTGTGGAACGGCGGAATCTTCCTGTTCGCCGCGTCCGCCTTGCTCGACGCGCTTGCCGCCTACGCCCCGGAGGTTCTGATGAGCGCCAGGGCGGCGATCGCCGAAGGCGCGCATGACAAGCAGCGGGTGCGTCCCGCACCGGCGGCGTTCGCGGCCTCGCCGTCGGTTTCCATCGACGTGGCGGTGATGGAGCGTAGCGAGCGCGTCGCCGTGGTGCCCAGCACGCTCGGCTGGTCGGATGTCGGCAGCTGGGACGCGTTGTACGAGGTGTCGGCCAAGGATGCGAACGGCAACACGTTAGGCGGCGAGGTGCGCGCAATCGACGCCACTGACCTTCTGGTCCGCGCCGAAGGCCTCAGCGTCACCTGCATCGATGTTCATGGCCTTACCATCGTCGCTACGCCCGATGCCGTGCTGGTGATGCCGCGCGGGTCGAGCCAGCGCGTGCGCGAGGCCGTTGACGCCTTGGCCGCCGCCAATCGAAAGGATTCCCAATGATTGACCACCGCCCGCTCGGCTCCAGCGGCCTTGCTACCCCCGCTCTGATCCTGGGCGGCAACGTCTTCGGCTGGACCGCGGACGAAGCCGCGAGCTTCGCCATCCTGGACGCGTTCGTTGAGGGCGGCGGCGTGATGATCGACACCGCCGATGTCTACTCGGCCTGGGCGCCAGGACACAAAGGCGGAGAATCGGAGACGGTGATCGGCCGATGGCTCGAGCGGTCCGGCAAGCGTGAGCGCGTGCAGATCGCGACCAAGGTCGGCATGATGGCGGGCCTGGCTCCCGAAAGGATCGCCGCCGCATGCGATGCTTCGCTGCGGCGGCTGGGTGTCGAGACGATCGACCTCTACTACGCGCACAAGGACGACGCGGGCACGCCGCTGGCGGACACGCTGGGCGCGTTCGATGCGCTGGTGCGCGCAGGCAAGGTACGCGCGCTGGGCGCGTCCAACTACGACGCGACGCGGCTGGCGGAGGCGCTGGACGTCAGCGCCGCGAACGGTCTGGTCGCCTACAGCGTGCTCCAGCCGTGGTACAACATGGTCGAGCGCGCGCGGTTCGAAGGGCCGTTGCGCGATCTTTGCGTGGCCCGCGGCATTGGGGTTGCGCCGTACTACAGCCTCGCCAACGGCTTTCTGACGGGCAAGTACCGTTCTGAAGCAGACCTCGGCAAAAGCGTGCGGGGCTCGCGGAACATCGAGTATCTGCGGACGGAAAAGGGCGCGCGCGTGCTGGCCGCGCTCGACGGCGTAGCGGCGGAGACAGGGGCCACGCCCGCGCAAATCGCGCTCGCCTGGACCGCCGCGCAGCCCGGCATCACCGCGCCGATCGCGAGCGCAACGGGCGTTGCGCAACTGGAGGAACTGCTGGGCGCGCTGCGGCTGGAACTCAGCGGGGAACAGATTGCCGCACTGGACGCGGCCAGCGCGGACTAGCCCACGGGGACCAGTTCGATAACGTCGATCAGCGATTCAAAGCGTGGGTAAGGCAGCGCCAGCCGCCAACGCTGCGGGCCGATCCGTTCGACCACGCCGGCCATGTCGCGCTCGCGGTCGCGGCCGTAGCGGATCGCCATGCGTTCGTCGGCAAGGATCAACGTGCCCAGGAACACGGTGCGGCGGTCGCTGTCGGGGAAGAGGTGCCCGGTTGGCCGCTGCGATCCGGTAAGCTTGGTGAAGTGCTGCAGCCCGTCTTCGCGGTCGATGCGGCAATCGAAGCGCGGATAGGCGACGTAATGCAGCCCCCCCTCGCTCTGCGCGCCCAGCTTGATGACGCGGCAGGCGTATGCGCCGTCCGGCAAGGCGGCGCCGGTCAGCGCCGCGTCCGGGTGCAGCAGCGCGCCTTCGCGCGCGATCTCGCCGCCGTGTCCCGCGGCGCGCGCGCGCCGCAGCCCCTCGGTCCACGCCTTTCTCCAGTCGCCGATCCGCGTGCGATCGGCCGGCATCGCGACCGCGCGCCACCCCTGCTGCGCGGCTATCCCGAGGCGGTCCCCGCCTCCGGGAGCGCAGCCCGCCAGCGCCGTCGCAAGCAGGAGAACGCCGCCCTTCATTGCGCGGTCCAGCCGCCGTCCACCGAAAGGTTCGCTCCCGTGATCGCGCTCGCCTCGTCACGGCAGAGGTAAAGCGCCAGGCTCGCCACCTGTTCGATCGTCACGAACGTCTTGGTCGGCTGCGCGGCGAGCAGCACGTCGTTGATCACCTGCTCGCGCGACAGGCCGCGCGTCTTCATCGTGTCGGGGATCTGTTTTTCGATCAGCGGCGTCCACACGTAACCCGGCGAGATGACGTTGGCGGTGATCCCGCTTTGCGCCAGTTCCAGCGCGATCGCCTTGGTGAAGCCCGCCACGCCGTGCTTGGCCGCGACATAGGGCGCCTTGTTCGGACTGGCGACCAGGCTGTGCGCCGACCCCGTGTTGATGATCCGTCCCCACCCGTTCACCTTCATCCCCGGCACTGCCGCGCGCGTCGCATGAAATGTGGAGGACAGGACGATGGCGAGGATCGCGTCCCATTTGTCGAGCGGGAAGTCCTGTACGGGGGCGACGTGCTGGATGCCGGCGTTATTGACGAGGATGTCCGGGCCGCCGAGTTCGTCGGCGCAGCGCGCCACCATAGCGGCGATCGCCGCGGGATCACTCATGTCGGCGTCGCTGTAAACCGCCCCCTCCCCGACCTCCGCCAGCGCGGCGCCGATGGCTTCGGAGGTGCCGAAGCCGTTGATCATGACCCGCGCGCCGGCGCCCGCCAGCGCCTTGGCGATGCCGAGGCCGATGCCCGACGTCGAGCCGGTAACGATCGCGGTCTTGCCTTCAAGGAACATCGCATACCCTCCGGCGCTTTGCTTTCCACGAGCGGTGGGCGTTATGCAACCGCCCGGCCGCCCGCGTGTTGGCGGCGAAACGATGTGCCGGAGTGCCGCCCATGAAGCTCGACGATTACCGCACCAGCGACAACGTCCGCGATCAAGGCGCCGGCGGCGGCGGCTTCGGCGGCGGTGGCGGCGGCATGGGCGGCGGTCTTGGCCTCATCATCGGCCTGGTGGCGAGCCGCTTCGGGATCGGCGGGGTGGTCGTGCTGCTGCTCGGCGCATGGATGCTAGGCATGTTCGGCGGCGGCGGATCGGGAATTTTGTCGCCCGGCCAGCCCGGGGTGACGGCTGGCAGCGGCGCCACCAACGACGCCGCACAGGCCTGTGCGGGATCACCCGAGAAGCGGTTCTCATGCCAAGTCCTGGCGAGCACCGAAGATACATGGACGAAGATCTTCCAAGCATCCGGACAACGCTACCAGCCCGCGGGTTTCGCCTTCTTTACGGGTGGAACCAACTCGGGCTGCGGCGCGGCGCAATCGGCGATGGGACCCTTCTACTGCCCGTCGGACAATAGCATCTACATCGACACCAGCTTCTACGGCGAGTTGCAGAACAAGTTTGGCGCTGCCGGCGATTTTGCGCAGGCCTATGTCATCGCGCACGAGGTCGGGCACCATATCCAGACGCTGACCGGCGTGTCCGACAAGGTCCGCGCTATTCAAGCGCGGTCGTCGAAAGCCGAGGGCAACAAGGCGCAGGTTGCGATGGAACTGCAGGCGGACTGCTACGCGGGCGTCTGGGCCGCCAATAACCGCGAGCGATTGGAGCCGGGCGATGTGGAGGAGGGCCTGACCGCCGCACAGGCGATCGGTGATGACACGCTACAGCGTGCCGGCGGCGGGCGCGTGGTGCCGGAAAGCTTCACCCACGGCACGTCGGCGCAGCGCATGCAGTGGCTCCGCACGGGATTGCAGAGCGGCGACCCGGCGGCGTGCGACACGTTCGGGGGGGCGCTGGCGTAGCGCAACCCTCTTTCGCAAGCGGGAGAGGGTTCTTACACCCGCACCAGCATCTTTCCCGTGTTGCCGCCGCTGAACAGTCCCTGGAACGCCTCGGGCGCGCTTTCCAACCCTTCGTGCACCGTTTCTCGGGCCTTGACCTGCCCCGAAGCGATCCAGCCCGCCATGTCGGCGATGAACTGCGGCATGTCCGCCATGTAGTCGGTGAAAATGAAGCCTTCGATTCGGATGCGCGCCGAAATGATGCGCATGGCATATCGCAGTCCCGCCGGCGCGCCGCCGTTGTAGCTGTCGATCATGCCGCAGATCGCGAACCGTGCGCCGTTGCGGGCGACGGCGAGCGCCGCGTCGAGATGGTCGCCGCCAACATTGTCGAAGTAAACGTCGACGCCCTTCGGCGCGGCCGCCATCAGTCCTTTGACTACCGGTTCGGCCTTGTAGTCAACGCAGGCGTCCGCCCCAAGTTCGCGCACCCACGCGCACTTGTCCGCGCCGCCCGCCGATCCGATCACGGTCATGCCTTTCGCCTTGGCGATCTGCACCACCGCCGACCCGACCGCGCCGGCCGCCGCCGACACGAACAGGATGTCGCCTTCTTTTGCAGCCGCGACGCGCAGCAGCCCGAAATAGGCAGTCGCGCCCGTCAGGCCGAGATTGCCCAGCCATTGCTGCGGCTCGACGCCGAGATTCGGCAGCTTGGTGAACGCCGCAGCTGGCGCCACCGCCTCGTCGCGCCAGCCGAGCATGGAGGAGACCAGATCGCCGGGTGCGAAATCCGGGCTGCGGCTTTCCACCACCTCGCCGACCGCGCCACCTTCCATCGGCGCGCCGACCTGGAACGGCGGAACATAGCTTTTCACGTCGTTCATGCGCCCTCGCATGTACGGGTCCACCGACAGCCAGCGGTTGCGCACGCGCACCATACCGTCGCCCAGCGGGGGCAGCGCCAGGTCGGAGAGGGTGAAGTTCTCGGCCGTGGGCGTGCCCTGCGGCCGCGATGCCAGATGCCAAGCGCGCGCCATATATGTCCCCTTGTGCCACCCCGCGAATTCGCGGCCGCTGTCCGATTGCATAGCCCGGACCGCCCCGCTAAGAACGTCCGCATCCTGCTGCGGGAAAGCGCGCGGGGCCGTAGCTCAGATGGGAGAGCGCTGCAATCGCACTGCAGAGGTCAGGGGTTCGATTCCCCTCGGCTCCACCAGCCTATTGGGAAAACGCGTTGGATATCGGTTAGCCTTGTCGAGCGCTTAGCTTGGTTGGCGAGATTGTGGTTGTAGAATCACCGCCACTACGCCACAGCCTCGGCCACGCGTGACAACGCGAAGAACTTGAGTCAGGGAGACATAAAGATGCGCATCGGTCAATTGTTCACGGCGGGGGCGGCGTCCGTCGCTTTGATGGTTGCCCCAGCCGTTGCCGCACCGCAGGCGCCGGCCAAGTCGGCCTTGGCGAGCGTTGATGCGCGGGCCGGTGCGGCTAGTGATGCCGATGAGGAGTTGTTTCGCGGCCGCGGTCGTGGGGGCGCGCTTGTGTTCATCCTGATCGCGGTTACCGTTGCTATCGGCATCTACCTCATCGTCGACAAGGACGACGAGGAAGCCGTTAGCCCCTGATTGTTACAGGCGAAGGTAGCGTTTGGGCGCATCTCTAGGCGCAGCACCGACGGGTGCTGCGCTTTTTCTTTTTGAAGCCCGCGCCCCTGTCTGCTTGAAGCCGACATTGTGTCGCGTTGAAGTGCGCGGTCATGTGCGAAGCCCTCGGGCGTTGCCGACGATATCCTACGCTACCGGCGTGCCCGCACCTTTGCCCGTGAGAGGCGACCCGCCTTTGCTCGGATTGCGGCAGGTCGCGAGCAGGACGGTGGTCCATTCATGCAGATCTTGGCTTAGCCAGCAGGGTTGAGGACAAGGCTAGAACCCGGCGCAATGGCGCGTCAGGCGACGATCAACGCCTTGAGGGGCACGCGGGCGTCGGCCAGCACCGCCGGATCGATCCTTGACGCCGCGATCACGAGCGCCTTGCCCTGTGCGTAGTCGCGCGTCGCATTGACGCAGTCCAGCGCAACGACGCGGTTCTCCTTCAGGTAGACGACGGAAAAGCTGCGGGCCGCGGGCGTGCCGCGGAGAACGGCTTGGTCATGGCCCCTAGACAGCCCGACGGTTTGCAGCCGCAGGTCGTACTGGTTGGACCAGAACCATGGCACCGCCTGGTAGGGCTCGGGGGAGCCCGTCAGACACCTGGCCACGGTCGTCGCCTGATCGTTGGCGTTCTGGACCGACTCCACGCGCAGCGTTGCGCCGCCCGCGAACCGGTTGCGGTGCGCGGCGCAGTCGCCCACCGCGTAGACACAAGCCAGGCTTGTCCGGCAATGATCGTCCACGAGCACTCCGTCGTCGCCCTCGGCACCGGCCGCGAGCAGCGGAGCAACGGCCGGCACGATGCCGATGCCGGCGATCACCAGCCGGGCAGGAATAATCGTTCCATCCTCGAGCCGAACACCGCATGCCGCCCCGTCTCGCTCCTCGATGCACACGACGTTGGCGCCCGTGCGAAGGTCCACGCCCCGCGCGCGGTGCTCCGCCTCGTAGAAGGCCGATATCGCCGGGCCTGCTACCCGGGCGAGAACCCTGTCCTGTGCTTCAAGCACGGTGACCGCTTTGCCCATCCCGATCAGAACCGCTGCCGTTTCCAAACCGATATAACCCCCGCCGATCACCACGACGTCGTCAACAATTGCAAGCTCGCGCACCATCTGGTCGACGTCGGCGCGATTGCGCACGCCGTGAACGCCGGCGAGATCGTGGCCTGGGCAGGACAGGCGCCGGGGTGCGCCGCCCGTCGCCCAGATGAGCGTACCGTACCCGATTGTCCGCCCGTCGCTTAGCGTCACACGGCGAACGTCGGGGTCCACCGCCGACGCACCCGTTCCAAGGCGAAGCGCGACGGCACGGTCGGTCCAGAAGCCGGGCGGGCGTATCAGCAAGCGCTCGAACGGCTTGTCACCCGCGAGGTAGTCCTTGCTGAGCGGCGGGCGTTCGTAGGGGAGCTCGAACTCGTCGCCGACTAGGCAGACGCTGCCCACGAAACCCCGTTGCCGCAGCGCGATCGCGGCCTGTGCGCCGGCGTGGCCCGCTCCCACGATCAGAACGTCGAAATCATCAAGCATGCGTCATTCTGATCCTGTTTGCAGCGGCCATATAGGTGCCGCGCGCTATACTGGTCTTAGGTCGTGATGTGCACCGTCGCTTGCGTTCGCAAACGCGCCTTTTTCTCGGTAGGCTGGGCTCAGCAGCTTGTGCGACGCATCCGGCACCTAAGCCTCGGGCCGACGCAGCCGCCTATGCGGGCGACCACGTCCGACGATTGCGATTGAAGGCGGTGACGGGTCTGCTATCGCCAAGGAATGACCCACGACCACTTGAAATCCAGCCGATCGGATGCGCCCGCCAACCGCTCCAAGCCGCTTGTGCAGGAGGGTAGCCTGGTCCGTCGCGGTGACGAGCGTGGGGGCTTGATCGCGATCGAGGAATGCGAGGTCGGGTTCCCGATCAAGCGGGTCTACTTCGTCTACGAAACAGCGCCTGGGGTCGCCCGCGGGTTTCATGCGCACCGGATGCTCCAGCAGGTCGTGGTTGCCGTGACCGGAAGCTGCCGGTTCGTTCTCGACGACGGTGTCCGGCGCGAGTCCGTCATGCTCGACGACCCCACGAGGTCCTTGGTCATCGAGCCGTCGGTATGGCATGAGATGCACGACTTCTCGCCGGGCTGCGTTCTCGCGGTTCTCGCTAGCGCGGAGTATGATGAGGCGGATTATATTAGGAACTACGACGATTTTCTGGCCTTCGTTGCGCCTGCTCCCAGCTGAGCGCGGAACGCTTGAAGTCCGGCGAGCACGCCCTGCTGTGTGCGGTGCTTTCCGTTCATGGCGGGTCAGGCGTGTCGCCCAGTCCTGTCCGCTCATTCGCCACGCCAAAGTGGTTTACGCTTCTCCACGAACGCACGCGAACCCTCCTGGTAGTCGCTGGTCATCGCCAGGCGAGTCTGGGCGACGTCCCCCGCGGCTCGCAATTCCGGATTGTTGAACCCGTTCGCGGCGCGCGCAATGGCCAGACTTTCGAGAACGGCCAGTGGAGCATTCTCGGAGATCGAACTCGCAAGCCTGATAGCTTCGGGTAACACCTCGCCCGGGGCAACGACGCGGTTGAGCAGGCCCAGGGCGAATGCACGCTCCGCGTTCATGGGACGGCCGGTCACGATCAGTTCGGTCGCCAGCGCTCTTGGGAGCGCCCTCGGCAGCCGATACAATCCCCCCGCCGATGCGATCAGACCCCGCGTCACCTCCGGAAGTCCGAACAGCGCCTGATCGGACGCCACGATAAGATCGCACGCCAGGACGATCTCGAACCCGCCCGCGAGCGCCACGCCGTTCACGGCCGCGATCCACAACTTTTTCCGAGGCGCGTTGACGAAACCCGCGAAACCGCCTGCTGCGGTGAACGTGCCGCCCAGAGCCCCGGCCGCGACCTCCTTAAGGTCGGCACCGGCGCAAAAGGCCCTGCCCCCCGCGCCGGTGATCAGGGCCGCCCGTATGTCCGGGCTTGCTTCCACAATGGCAACGATCGCCTCGAGAGCGTTCGCGAGTTCCGCGTTCACCGCGTTCATCGCGGCAGGGCGGTTCAGCGTGACCAGCGCCAGCGCGTTGGGCAACAGTTCAAGCGTAACGGTTGGGGCAGCGTCCCCCATTTCAAGTGGTCCTCAATCGCGCGGCGGGACCCATCACTGTTGTGCCGTCTCCGACAAATTTAGTGACCACGGAGCCGGCGCCGACGGTCGCGCCCGCGCCGATGACGACGGCGGGCAGCAGCGTACTTCCCGCGCCGATGACGGCGCCTTTGCCGATGGTCGGACCCACGACATGGTCGCCATAGCCCTGGCGAATGACATTGTCGTTCGTGGTGCCAACCATGGTGCTGATGAACGCGTCGTCTTCGATGATCATGTTCCCGGTGATGTGCGTCAGGTCCATCACCTTCACGTCGTTGCCGATCCTGGCGTTGTAATTGATCGTCACGTAGCGACTGATGATGCAACGCGCGCCGATGCGGCACTGCTCTCGGATCGACGCGCCGTCGCCGAGAAGCGTGTTGGGACCGACGACCACATCATAATAGATCACGCAGTTCGGTCCCACCGAGCAATTATCGTCAACATGAACGCTGCGCGCGAAGGTGGGCTGTCGCGAGGTCGCCCCGGCGCCTTTGGGCTCCTTGCCGATGAACGCTCCCGGGAAAACCTCGACCTTTGCGCCGAGCACGACGCCGTCCGCGATGACGACGTGCGGATGAACGATGCACCCGCTGCCGATCCGTGCCGCGCCGATGACGGCGTAAGGCCTTATTTCGACGTCGTCCGCGATCTCGGCGGAGGCCGAGACGATGGCAGTGGGGTGGATCGAGGACATGAAGATTTCCAATCGGCGGGAGAGCGCGCGTTATCTAGCTCCCTTTGCCGGAGCGCAATCGCCCCCGGCCGGTCTTGGCCCGAGCCGCCGTGCCGCTTGCGGGCACGCGGACCTGCCACGCGCCTCAGGCGACCTGACTTCGTCCGCGGTCGATCGGCCTTGCCGGGTTGCCGACCCAAGTCTCTCCCGCAGGCACATCTTGCGTCACCACGGCACCCATTCCGACGGTGGCGCCCGCTCCGATCCGGAGCGGCTTGCCGGGCAGGCCGTGACGAATGACCGCCCCCGAACCGATGTAGGCGCCGTCGCCGACATGAACGTTTCCGTTGCATCTGACCGCGGGAGCGAAGCTTACGAAATCGCCGATCACGCAGTCATGCGCGACGTAGGAGAAGTAGTTGCACTGAAACTGCCGTCCGATCCGCGCGGAGTCGTTGCACAGGGTATAAGCGCAAAATACCGCGCCCTCTCCGATCTCGGCGGTCGGGGCGATGATGGCCGTGGCCGCAAACAGGCTGAAGAAGGTCCGCCCCGCGCACTGCTCGGCTAAAAGGCGCCGCGTTCGGGGATCTCCGACGGAGATACAGATTTCGTCCGCCGGATCGAGGTCCGCGGGGCTCAGCACGGGAATGCCGTGCACCGGATCGGAAGAACGGTCGTCGACAAACACCAGCTCACAGCCGGGCCGCGACCGTTTTATCAGATCGCGCGACATCTCTACCAATTCGCGCCCCATCCCGCCATAACCAAAGATAGCAAGCCTGGTCATCGAACATCCCCTGGTGTCGGAACTCTTTGGCTTGGCGCCGCGACAAGCCTCAAGCTGCGATCGTCTCCTCGACCTGCACGCCTGATAAATCTTCGCAAGGATCCGTTGTGCACGTACTCTACATTCACCAGCATTTCACCACGCCGTCGGGGTCGATCGGCACCCGGTCGTACGAGTTCGCGCGCCGGCTCCTGGAAGCCGGTCACACGGTGACGATGGTCTGCGGCGCGTCCGGGCGATCGGAAACGACGCTCGACGCCCCTTTCGAGAGTGGCCGGCGCCGCGGGTGGGTCGACGGCATCGACGTGGTTGAGTTCGACATCGGCTACTCCACCCATGACTCGATCGGGGCCCGTGTCCGGAAGTTCGTCCGCTTCGGTGCTTCCGCGACGCGCATCGCGCTGACCGCCCGCTACGATCTCGTTTTCGCGACATCGACGCCGCTGACCGCCGCCCTGCCGGGGATCCTCGCCCGTTGGCTTCGTTCAAAGCCCTTCGTCCTGGAGATTCGCGATCTGTGGCCCGAGCTGCCCAAGGCGCTTGGCGTTACGAACCCGCTCCTTCTGGTTGGGATGAGCGTCTTCGAATGGCTTTCCTATCACTCGGCCGATCGTGTCGTGGGCCTTGCCCCGGGTATCGTCCGGGGCATCGTCCGGCGGGGTATTGCGCATGAACGGACGGCCTTGATCCCGAACGGCTGCGATCTGGCCATGTTCGAGGGTGCGCAGCCGCGCCATGCTTCCGAACTCGTCCCCGCCGGGATCTCACCCACCGACTTTGTCTGCATCTATGCGGGCGCGCACGGTATTGCCAACGGTCTACATGCCCTGCTTCCCGTCGCGGCGGAGCTGAAGCGGTTGGGGGCGGATCACATAAAGCTTCTGCTCATCGGCAGCGGTGCGACCAAGCCGGATCTGCAGGCCAAGGCCGAACGTCTCGGCCTCCGGAACATAATCTTCACGGGCAACCTTCCAAAGCTGGAGTTGATGGCGTTCCTGAAAGGCGCGGATGCAGGGTTGCAGTTGCTCAAGAACGTGCCGGCCTTCTACGAAGGAACATCGCCGAACAAGTTCTTCGACTATCTCGCCGCGGGGATTCCCGTTGTCGTCAACTACCCGGGCTGGGTCGCACAGATGGTCTACGAGCGAAACTGCGGAACGGCGGTGCCGCCCGACGATGCGCAAGCTTTGGCGGCCGCTCTCGTGAGCGCCGCCGCGGATCGAGGGGAATGGCGACGAAAGGGGGTTCAAAGCCTGACGCTGGCGACGGAAAGATTCAGTCGCGACGCGCTTGGCCGCGATTTCCTGACCCTGCTCGAAGACGCGGCCTGAGGCTGGTCCAACGAGCCCGCGCGCTTCCTCGCCGCCACGACGCGAGCCCGGCCGGAAGCGTCCACAACGGGCGGCGATCGGCCGCGAAGCGAACTTATCGTTGATAAGATTCCGCTTTCATCTAAAAGCGCAGGGCTGTGCTTCTTGCGGGATCCTGAGGGGCGTCGTCCGTTTACCGGCTTTTGGACGCCTCGCCTCATCGGGTTGAACGCGTAAACGGTAGCTGTAATCAAGAAAGTGCGTACCCGATGAATGTTAATGCTCGGCTGCAGGCTCCGCAGACCGGTTCGGCGCTAGCCGAACGCGCGGACGGCGCGGGTGTGTTCGTGCCCCGCTCACGCGACCTGCACGCATCCACCGATCTGGTCGCACTCAATCCACGGCGCTTCCTTGGCACGTTGTTGCGCTGGCGCTGGCTGTTCTTGGGCATGCTGCTCGCCGCGCTCGGCTTGGCCGCGATCCTGACCTATTTCGCCACTCCGAAATACATGGCACGCGCACAGATCGAGATCGACCAGCCGGAAGCGCAAACCATTGGCGCCGAACGGGATGGTCGAATGCCGATGCGGGATCCGCAGTTTCTTACCACGCAGCTAGGCCTTCTGAAGAGCGCGGCTCTGACGGACCGCGTGGCTTCAGCTCTCGAGCTGACCTCGAATCCCGAATTCGCAAACCCTGCGAGCTCGCGCGAGGATCGCATCAGCGAAGCTTCGGGAAGGATCATGGCCAATCTGGACGTGGCGCCCGTGGATACCAGCCGCCTGATCAACATCAGCTTTAGCGACACCGATCCGGTGCGTGCGGCGAAGGTGGTCAATGGCGTTGTTGAAAACTTCATCTCGATGAACTTGGAGCGACGCTTCGACGCAACGGCAAGCGCGCGCAAGTTCCTCGAAAATCGCATAGCTTCGGTGAAGGGTTCGCTCGAGAAATCCGAGCGTCAGCTGGTCGATTACGCGCGCAGCCGCGGCATTGTTCTGGTTGGAAACGAAAGTGGAGGCACCGAGTCCGGGGCGGGCTCAGGCACGAGCTCGCTCGACGCATCTTCGCTCGTGGCCATGAATCAAGCGCTTTCCGAGGCTCAGAACGCCCGTATCCAGGCGGAACAGCGCTATCGCCAGGCGCAGTCTTCCGGAGCGACAAGCGAGATCCTGGCCAATCCAGGAATTCAAGCGCTGACAGGTCAGCTCGCGACCTTACAAGCCGAGTACAACCAGAAGCTTCAGACCTTCAAGCCTGAATATCCGGAAGTCGTTGCGCTTAACGCTAGGATCGCGGCGTTGCAGCGGCAGATCAATAGCCAGACCAGCAGCGTGTCGAACTCCGTGCGTGGCGATTACCAGGCGGCGCTAGCGCGGGAGCGCGAGCTGAAGGGTCGCGTCGAACAACTCAAGGGCGCGGTTCTCGATCTGCGTGGACGCAGCGTGCAATACAACATCCTGCAGCGGGAAGTCGATACCAACCGCACGTTGTATGATGGCTTGCTGCAGCGTTACAAGGAAATCGGCGTCGCAGGAGGCGTTGGCACGAACACTGCGTCGATCGTAAGTCTTGCCAAGCCTCCCAAGACGCCGTTCAGTCCCAATCTTTTCCTTAATCTTACACTTGCGGCCATTCTTGGTCTCGCCGCCGCGCTAGTGATTGCCTTTGGCCTCGAGTATATTGACGATACAATCAAGAACCCGGACGACGTTAAGACCAAGCTGAAGCGCAACTTGTTGGGCGCCGTCCCGCGGCTTGAGAAGGACGAGGTGTTCTGGGAGCTGTTGCAAACCCCCGGCACAAAGATCGCGGAAGCCTACGCCACCATCCGCGCCGCCATACAATTCTCGACCTCGCACGGCGCACCGCGCACGATATTGGTCACGAGCAGCCAGGCGGCGGAAGGAAAATCGAGCACGTCGCTGGCGATCGCGCAGAACATCGCCCGGCTTGGGCGAACGGTGCTGATCATCGACGCCGACATGCGCAAGCCGTCGTTTCATGCCACGCAGGCCGATGCCAGCGGTTTGTCATCGCTCCTGACGAGCAATGCCGAACTCAAGCAATCTCTCCTTTCGACGCAGCACAACGGCTTGTTCCTTCTGCCGTCGGGGCCAATCCCGCCCAATCCGGCCGAGTTGCTATCGGGCGAGCAGATGCGGACCTTGCTGGCCGATGTCGGGGCGATGTTCGATCACGTCGTCGTCGACGCGCCGCCTCTGCTGGGATTGGCCGATGCGGCCCTGCTGGGCGCGGTTTGCGAATCCACGATCTTTGTCGTGGAAGCGAACCGTACCCGCCGTCCCGCGATCCTGAATTCGCTGGAAAGGCTGGAAGCCGGCGGCGCCAAGATCATCGGTCTGATTCTGACCAAGCACAAGCCGGATGCCGCAAACGGTTACGATTACGACTATTACGATTATGGATCCGGGGGCGAGTCCAAGGTGGGCGTGCTTCCGCTCATGACGCAACAGCTCACGTGAAGGCACGGCGACGCTCCGCCAAACGCCTTCATGATCTACCCCGGAGCCTGGCAATCGTGGGGGTCGCCGCCCTTTTCGCGGGTGTGTCCTTGGTGAGCGCCTCCCTCCTGCTGGCGGAAAAACGCGTCCTCGCCCCCGCTATCCTCTTGGCGCCGCGCTCAAGTGCGGTCGTGATCCCGCTGGCGGCGCAGCGACTCGCCTCGTCCCGAGCGCAGGACGCTGTGGTAGCCGAACTTCGCGGCGCTCTCGCGACCGATCCGCTCGACCACCGGGCGATGATCGCACTAGCAATGGCGGCCGACGAGCGCGGCGACTTCCGCACCGCGCGGGCGTTGGCGCAGCGGGCGTTGGTCTATAATCCACGCGCGCGCCAGGTGAGGAGTTGGTTGCTCGAAGACGCTTTGAAGCGCGGCGATGTTCGATCATCGCTCGGCCACGTCGACCGGCTGCTGACCCTTGCTCCGAACCGTCGGCCCCAATTGCTGCCCGCCTTGGCCTTGCTCGCGCAGGAGCCAGGGACGCTTTCCCCGATCAGGGCCATGCTCGCATCCCGCCCCGACTGGACGCCCAATTTCGTCGACGCGCTGGTGGCGCAGCAAGCTGATCCCGCCTTGATCCGGGCGCTTATCGATCCGGTCGCGACGGCCGGACCTGAAACGCAAAGCCGGTACATCGCAATGCTCGTCCAACGCGGGCGCGCCAGGGAGGCGCGCTCGGCCTGGCTCGAACTGCTCCCGGCCGGAAGCAAAGCCGCAACTCACGTCTACGATGAGACATTTCGGGTGAAGGAAGGGCTCGCCCCCTTCGCATGGCGGTACCCCGAGCAGGGCAACGGCTCGCATGAGCCCGTTGCGGGCGGAGGAATGCGCGCCTTCTACCTGCCCAACGCGCCCGCAAGCCTGGCAGAACAGACGCTCGCGCTTGCGCCGGGCCGCTACAGGCTGCGGCTTTCCGCGCACGTCACGCCGGATGATGCGACCGCCAGCCTGACCTGGCGGCTGCGCTGCGGCAGCGGCCCCGTGTTGGCCAGCGTGGATCTTCCCAAGGCACCGGCCCCGTCAGACATCGCCGTCGATCTTTCCGTGAACAGCGATGGCTGCGCGACCCAGATCCTCGCTCTCGAAGGCACCCCCGGGGAGTCCGTGCGGGCGGTGACGGCCGAGACGCGCCGGATCGCCATCGACGAGCTCAATTAGAATGAAGGATCGGTCCCAAACGCGGCGGCTTGGCGGCACGTGGGCTGCGCCGACTTTCGTTGCCATGTGCGTGGTCTTGGGCGGGGCAAGCGCGGCCGGAGTGATCGCGAACCTGCTTCTGCAGCTCCTCGGCGTCGCCATCATCGCTTGGTTCATGATCGGGGCACCCGGGGAGCGAACGCCCGGCGCGTTGCCCCTGCTGATCGCTGCCGCCGCCATTCTGGCAATCGGAACGGCGCAGCTGATCCCGCTTCCGATGCCACTGTGGCAGAGCCTTCCGCCACGAGACACGATCGCGCAAACGCTTGATCTCGCAGGCGCAAGACCCACGTCCATGGCTCTGTCGCTAACGCCCCATGCCACCGTTGCCGCGGTCATCGCGACGGTTCCCGCGATCGCGGTCGCCCTTTTAATCCTGCGCAGCCCCGCCGAGAGCCTCTATCTTCCCTTCGTCATCGCGGTACTGGCGCTGGTCTCCATCGCACTGGGCGTCGGTCAGGCGGCCGGCGGAAGCGGGTCGGCGCTCTACATCTACGAGTTCACCAACAGGGGCTACGCAGTCGGGCTTTTTGCCAACAAGAACCATCTGGCGACGCTTGCGCTGGTTGCCCTCCCGTGTCTCGCCTTTGCCTGGAGAACAGGCGGAGCGCGGCACGCGTCGGCAGCGGCCGGCCGCGGACGAGCCGTCGTGGTGGCACTCGCCGCTCTGCTCGTTCTTTTGGGCATCGTCATGAGCGGGTCGGACGCGGGGCTGTTGCTGGCCGGACCAACGGCCGTTGCGAGTGTTCTCATCGCGCGCAACGACAAACTGGGCGTTCCGCATCTGCTTGCCCTGGCGCTCTTCGGCGTTGGCTTTCTGATCGCTGCGACAGTGTACAACGCCGACCTCGGCGCGCTTGTGACGATCGGCGCCGACGAGCCTCTCGACCGGCGGCGCTTCTGGTTGGGTACGGTGGGCCTGATTGCGTCTTCGCTGCCGTTCGGCACCGGCCTCGGCTCGTTCGCCTCCATCTATCGTACGATCGAGGATCCGGCGACCGTCGTTCCGATCTTCATCAACCATGCACACAATGATTATTTGGAAATAGCCTTGGAAACCGGGGTGCTTGGAATTGCGGCGATGCTGGTCTTCCTGGCCTGGTGGTTCTGGCGCGTGCTGGGGGCGTGGCGCTCCCCGTCGGAGCTCGCGAAAACGGCCAGCGTTGTCACCGCCGTCATCCTCGCTCATTCGACGGTCGACTATCCGCTACGAACCGCAGCGCTTATGGCGATCTTTGCCGCCTGCTGTGCGATTCTGGCGCGGCCGTTCGCCACGGATGAACTCCCGGCCAACCTGCAACGGGCGAAGGCGCGCTCCAGGCGGAGGGGGTAATATGTGCGGCATTGCGGGTTTTGTGGGCGATTTCGCGCCTTCGCTTCTGGACAGGATGAACGCTGCCCAGGCGCATCGGGGCCCCGACGGCTCCGGCACCTATTACGACCCCGACAACCAGCTCGGCCTGGCCCACGTGCGCCTCGCCATTCTTGATCTGAGCGACGCCGGCCTACAGCCTATGTGGTCGACCGACCGGCGTCTTGCGATCATTTTCAACGGCGAGATCTACAACAGCCCCGAGCTAAAGAAGGGCTTGGAAGCGCGCGGACACGCGTTTCGCAGCAAGACCGACACCGAAGTCCTGCTGGCGCTCTTTCGCGAGCATGGCGCCGAGATGCTCCCTCGCCTCAACGGCATGTTCGCCTTCGCGATCTGGGACAGCGAAACGCGCGAACTGCTGCTCGCGCGCGACCGTTTCGGCGTAAAGCCGCTTTATCTGGGCCAGACCGATCGCGGACTGCTGTTCGCGAGCGAGCTGCGCGCCCTGCTCGCCGAGCCCAGCGTGTCGCGCGACGTCGATCCGGCGGCGCTGTCCAACCTTCTTACCTACGTCTGGGTACCGGCTCCGGCGACGCCTCTTCGCGCCGTCCGCAAGCTCGAACCCGGCAAGGCCATGCTGCTTCGCGGCGGCCGGCTCGTTCGCGAGTGGCGCTTCGCCGCCCTGCCCGCGACCCCTTCCCGCGAGCCGCAGCCGGTCGGGGAAACGGTTGAACGCGTTCGGGCGCTTATGGATCAAGCGGTGTCACGGCAGCTCCTGTCCGACGTCCCTGTCGGCGCGTTTTTGTCCGGCGGGCTCGACAGCACGTCCGTGGTTGCATTCGCGCGGCGGCATTATGTCCATGAAGATCGGATGCAATGCTTCACGCTGGGTCAATCAGACGCCGACGACGGGTTCGTCTCGGACCTGCCCTACGCGCAGACCGCGGCGCAGCAGATGGATGTCCGCCTCAACGAAGTCGCGGTGGACCAGAGCGCAGTCGCCGAGATCCCCGCCTTCCTTGCCTCGCAGGACGAACCGATCGCCGATCCCGCGGCCTTCAACGTCCTGCAAATCTGCCGGGAGGCGCGCGCCTCGGGGCTCAAGGTGCTGCTGTCCGGCGCGGGTGGCGACGACCTCTTTTCCGGGTATCGCCGCCACAGCGCGCTTGGCGTCGAGCCCGCCTGGTCTTGGCTCCCGCAGCCCTTGCGGCGGCTCGCTTCGGCAGGCGCGGCGCGGCTCCCCGCCTCGCGGAGCCAGTTCCGCAGAGTGCGCAAGGCCGTCCAGTACGCGCATCTGTCACCGGACGAGCGGCTGATAAGCTATTTCTTCTGGGCGCCGCCGGAGCATGTTCGCGCGCTAACGGGGGTCGAGGTAGACGCCGCGGCGCCGCTCCGATCGGCGCTCGCCGAACTTCCCCGCGGCACGCCGCCGCTCGAAAAGATGCTCTATCTCGAGAAGCGGTTCTTTCTGGTGGATCACAATTTGAACTACACCGACAAGGCGGCCATGCGCGCAGGCGTCGAGGTGCGGGTTCCGTTTCTGGACAACGACCTCGTCGACTACGCCGCAACGATCCATGCCAGCCTCAAGGTGCGTCGGGGCACGCCCAAGTGGATCCTGAAGCACGCCATGGAAGGCGTGGTTCCGCGCGAGACGATCTGGCGGCCCAAGTCGGGTTTCGGGGGGCCGCTCGCCAAATGGCTGCGCGGTCCGCTTCGGCCCTGGCTACAGGATGAGCTGGCCAGCAACAGCCTGGACGGGCTGGTCGATTCCGATGAGGTCGCCAAGCTCCAGGCGGGCCTGGAAGCAGGCGCCGTCGACTCCGCCTATGCGCTCTTTACGATCGCGTCTTTCTCGGCTTGGACGCGCGCCAATTCCCGCCTGCCGGTGCACTCCTGATGACGGCGCCGGAACCCGGCCGCGCCGCGCCCAATGCGCTTGTCGGGTGGCTGGCGACGGGAGGCGCGCTGGTTGCAGGCGCCATGATGCTTGCAACGTTGGGGCCGCTCTTTGGCAAACTGCCGCCAAGCCTCACTGCGGTTCAAGCCCCCGCGCCGTTGGCTTCGCCGGGCACCGAGGAAAACCGCCGGATAACGGCGGCCGAATTCGCCGAGGTGGTCGAAGGCATGCCTTACGAGGAGGCTGTGAGAAGGATCGGCGACCCAGGCGAGGCTCAGGGGAGCGCGACGCTCAACGGCGTCAGCGCCACCGCCTATGTTTGGACCAACGAAGACGGCTCCCGGGCCGCGATCATCTTCCGCCAAGGCAAGATGGCGATGAAAACCCAAAGCGGCCTGTAGGCCGACGCATGACGATCGCGTTCTCCTGGAATGGGCTGCCGCAATACGCAGCGCGCCTGATGCGGGCTGCGATTGAACAGCTCGACGAGCCCTGCGCCGTGATCGGCAGCCGCCCCGAAGTGCCCGTGGCCGGAATGGAGGAGGTCCTGGGTCAGCCCGCGCACTGGGTGGACGCGCAGCGTCCGATCAGTTGGGCGGACCTCGGCCTCACGCCCCCGTCGATCTTCGTTCAGTCCGGCTGGGCCTATCCCGCCTTCAACGCACTGGGCAGCGAAACCCGCCGCCGCGGCGGCAAGGTCATCGGCATGATGGACAATAATTGGCGTGGCGACTTTCGTCAGCGCGTGATGGGACCGATAGGTTTCCGTTTGCTCCATCGTCGCAAATTTGATCGCATGCTGGTTGCGGGACAATCCGGCGCGCGGCTGGCGCGCTACTGGGGCATGCCGAAAGACGCGATCCGCACCGGCATGTACGGGGCGGACCCCGCGATCTTCTCTTGCCAAACAGCATTGGCCGAGCGGCCGCGCGAGTTCTTGTTCGTGGGTCAGTTCATCGCACGCAAGGACGTGCTGGGGCTCTGCGAAGCGTTTCTGGCGGCCGGGGACCAGCTTCAGGACTGGACATTACGCCTTTGCGGCAGCGGCGTTCTGCGTGACGAGATCCCTCGGCACCCGCGCATCCACGTCGAGGCCTTCGTTCAGCCCGAGGCGCTGCACGCCCGCTTCGACCGCGCCCGCGTGTTTGTTCTGCCGTCGCTGTTCGAGGCTTGGGGCCTGGTCGTCCACGAAGCGGCGCTGAGCGGGTGCGCGATGATCCTGAGCGACGCTATCGGAAGCGCGCCCGATCTTGCGACATCCGTCAACGCACTGAGCTACCGGGCAGGCGACCGCAGCGAATTGAGCAGCCGCCTTGTCGAGATCGCCAACTGGGCGCCACGGCGGCTTCACGAAGCCTCGGCGGAGTCGATCCGGCTGGCGCGCGCGTTCGGTCCTGCGACATTCGCGTCGCAGGTGAAGCTTTTTGTGGAAGATTTGCGCTCGGACGCCTAGACGCTCCGGCTGCATACCAGGGGAGATCGGGTGGGAAGAATATATGGCAGCCGCCAGCGCGTCCTGGTTACGGGCGGAGCGGGCTTCTTGGGCTCTCACCTGATCGACCGGCTGATCGCACGCGGGGACGAAGTCCTTTGCGTCGACAATCTGTTCACCGGCGCCAAGCAGAATATCGAGCATCTCCGGTCGCATCCGCACTTCGAATTCCTGCGCCACGACGTCTGCCATCCGCTGCACGTCGAGGTCGACCAGATCTACAATCTGGCCTGCCCGGCCTCACCGATTCATTACCAGCACGATCCCGTTCAAACGACCAAGACGTCCGTTATCGGCGCGATCAACATGCTGGGGCTCGCCAACCGGCTGAAGTGCAGGATCCTGCAGGCTTCCACGAGCGAGGTCTACGGCGACCCGTCGGTGCACCCGCAGCCTGAAGGCTACTGGGGCAATGTGAACACGATCGGTCCCCGCTCGTGCTACGACGAAGGCAAGCGTTGCGCCGAAACGCTGTTCTTCGATTACCGCCGTCAGCACGGCCTCAGCATCAAGGTCGCGCGAATCTTCAACACTTATGGCCCGCGCATGCACCCGAGCGACGGCCGCGTCGTATCGAACTTCATCATCCAGGCGTTGCGCGGGGAGCCGATCACGGTCTACGGCGAAGGCGCGCAGAGCCGCTCCTTTTGCTACGTCGACGACCTCGTCGATGGTCTGATGCGATTGATGGACACGCCCGATGCGGTCACCGGGCCCATGAACCTTGGCAATCCGGTCGAATTCACGATCCGCGAACTTGCCGAACATATCATCGCCATGACGGGTTCGCCTTCCAAGCTCGTATTCGAGCCCCTGCCGCAGGATGACCCCAGACAGCGCCAACCCAACGCGAGCCTGGCGCGGGATACCCTCGGCTGGGAGGCCAAGGTTCAGCTGGAGCAAGGTCTGGAGAAGACCATCGCGTATTTCCGTAAGCTGAGCGAGTGAGCGCGGCCGAAATCGCCTCGGCATGAACCGCCTCCTGCACGCGTTCGGCGCGACGCTCCTGATCCAGCTGAGCGGAATGCTGACGGGCGTCGTCGCCGCGCGACTGCTGGGCCCCGCCGGGCGCGGAACGCTTGCGGAGATAACGAGCTGGGCTCTGGGGCTGGCGGCGCTTGGCTGTCTGAGCATCAACGCGGCGGTCGTCTATTTCGCCGCGAAAAGCGGTACGGCGCAGGAGCAGAGCCGGGTGCTCGGCACCGCGCTGACGGTGGCCGCGGGCACATCGGCCGTCACCTTGTGTATCGCCGCCGGACTCATCGCAGCGATTTACGTCGGTACCGACGGCGCGCTTTGGACAGCGATCGTCTTGGGTCTTCTCGCCATTCCGCTGTTCCACTTCGGGTACGTGTTGACGCCCATGTTGCAAACGCTGGGGTCGGCCAGGACCTACGCTCTTGTTCGCATCACGCCTGCGGTCGTGGGCGCGGCGTTCGCCGTCATGTTCCTGCTGACGGAGCTCGGTCGAACCGTGGAGTGGTACCTCGGGGCGTCGGTGGTTGCGTCGTCCGCCGCCATCGCGGTCTGCGTCCTCGGCCTGCGGCGATTACGCGTTGCCGTCGGGCGGCCGAACCGCGAGCTGGCGGCGAAACTCGTGGCGTTCGCGGTTCGCAGCCATCCGGCGGCGATTGGTGGGCAACGGGAGAACATCGATCGACTGGTGCTGGCGGCGTTCGTGCCCGCGGCCGCACTTGGCCAATATGCGGTAGCGGCCACGCTGCCTGCCATCCTGCTCGCGCTCGCGAGCACGCTCGACCTCGTGCTCTTCCCCAGGCTCGCGTTGAGCCGCGAGCCGGAACAGGCGCGGGCCTTGTTCGGGCGCGCGGCCCGGCTAGCGACGCTCGTCCTCGCGCTTGCGGCGATCCTGCTGGCGGTCGCGTCGCTGCTCTTCGTGCCGTTGCTGTTCGGCGATGAATACGACGCGGCATCGCGGCTCGGACCCATCATGTGCGCGACCTATTTCCTGGTCGGCGCACGGCTGGTCATCGGCAGCGGCTTCGTGGGGTTCGGGCAGCCATTTCGTCATTCGCGCGGCGACGTCGTGGTGCTCGGCGTGTCGATGGTCGCCATACCGCTGGGCGCCGCGGCCGGAGGGGTGGAAGGTGCCGCATGGGCGGCGCTGCTGGCGCAGTTTGCCGCCTTCGGGCTTGCCCTTGCCAGCCTGAAAGCCGGCATCGGCATCTCCGCGCGCGAGGTCTTCCGCTACGGGGCCGCCGACCTCGCTTTTCTGAAGACGATGATACCAAGAGCGAGGGTTTAGGATGAGCGACATGACGACGGAACGGCCGGGCCGAAAAGGCGCCCGCCTGACCGCCACGTTCGGCATCCTCTGCTACAATCAGGCACCGTTCGTTCGCGAGACGATCCGCAGCGCCGTGTCGCAAACGCATGACCCGCTTGAGATCGTCATATGCGACAACGCGTCGCCCGACGACAGTTGGGAGCAGATCAGCGACGAGGTGGAGACGCAAGGGATCAACCGCGGCATCGTCGCTTTCAGGAGCCCCGAGAACAAGGGGATCCCGGACGGGCTGAAGCGCATCGTCGAGAAGATGACCGGGGACGTTTTCGTCGCAAGCTCCGCGGACGACGCCTCCCGACCGCAACGCGTGGCCCGGATAATGTCCCTGTTCGATGGCAATCCCGACCTCCTGGGCGCCTGTTCCAACGCCATGGTCGTCAACCGCACCGGCGAGGAGATGTCGCTGTATCTCACTGGCAAGACCTCGCGCGAGCTGACTGCGCTGGATGTCGTCAACGGAGCCCCGGTTTTGGGCGCAACAGCCGTCTGGCACCGCAAGCTGTTCGAGTTCTTCGGCCCTCTCAATCCGGGCGTCGTGCACGAGGATCGCGCGCTCGCCTTTCGTGCGGCTCTGCTCGGCAAGATGGTCTATCTCGATGAGGATCTGGTTCTCTACCGGGTGCATGGAAACAACTTGCAAATGGGCGAACTCGCCGCGTTTCGGACCCACGATGAGTACTTTGCGAGTATCCGCCGGTACCACGCGTCGGGAGTCCCCTTGTACGAAGGCATGATCTCCGATCTCGAAACGTACGAAGCCGCCTTTGGATCACCCCCGGATGCGGCTGCGATCAAGGCGGCACTCAATTACGGTCTATCCGGCAACAAGCTGGAGATAGAGCTATTCGAACGTCCAAAGGCTTACGCCCTTTTCGCCATCTTGAGGCGCTTTGCGAGAGGTGAGATAAAGGCCAAACGCGCCATAAGGTGGCTGGGCTGGTTCTCATTCCCGGCCGCGTATTTTTGGGCTTTGAAGAAGACCGGTTGAGCCCCGGTGCCAATGCCCTCCCAACGCAGCCCCATAACCCGCCTCCACTTGATTGGTGCCGCACGGCGTGCTTAACGGCCGCATGCGAATTAACCTTGGCTGCGGCCAATCTCCGACGCCAGGTTGGGCGAACTTCGACAACTCCCTGACGGTAAAGCTCGCGAAGACGCCGGTCTCGTTCCTTCTTCCGGGGCGAGATGATTACGTCCGCTGTGTGCGTGAGCATGCGATCCGACCCGGCAACGCCACGAAGATACCGGTTGGGGATGGCGTCGCGGACGTCCTGTATACATCGCATATGCTGGAGCATCTCGACAGGCGGGAAGTGCCCGCGTTCCTCGCAGAGGCACGTCGCGTATTGAAGCCTGGCGGCATCCTCCGAATTGTGGTGCCCGACATTCGGGCTGCGGTGGATGAGTATATAGCGAGTGGCGACGCCGACCATTTTGTCGATCACATGCACATGGTCTATCCAAAGCCGTCCAACACGCTTGGGAAGCTGAAGTTCGCCTTCTTGACGGGCTTCCGGGAGCATCAATGGATGTACGACGCTAAGTCCTTGGCGAAACTTTTGGCGCAAGCAGGCTTCGAGAACCCCCGACACCTGAAGCCGGGCGAAACGACGATCTCCGATCCTGGAAGTCTTGATCTTCGCGAGCGCGAGGAAGGCAGCCTGTATATGGAGGCGGTGCGCTAGACGGGTTAGGCTACCACGCGTCGTACCTTGAACCGGGGTACTCAGGCGCGTGCGACGGACCGACTGCTGCCGTTATGACGTCGCGGCCAATGATCTAAAATGGTAGGAATGGGCAGTAAAATAAGTCACACCGCCGGTGGAGCAGCGTCTGACGCAAGGCCAAACTGTTGACCTAAACGCTTCCTATCAAGCGGCCGTTTGGCTATGACGCTTAGAATGAACGGTCATTCAGCAAATCTTGCGGCGCTTAAACGATCAGCCAGCCGAATTCGACGACTGCAGCGGTTGCGCCCAGCGACCCTCGTCTCACCGGTCACGCGTTTCCTCGCCGTGCGGCGCATCATCGAAGCGGAGGGCTTGAAGCTCTTCGTTGATCCGACCAGCCATCTTGGCCAATCACTCTTGAACCACGGAACCTACGAGCCTGAGACGATCGCTATGTTTCGCGAGCATGTCCGTGCCGGAGACACTGTCCTCGACATCGGCGCCAACGAAGGCTTCTTTTCTTCCATGGCCGCGAACATTGTCGGACCGAATGGTCGCGTCATCGCCGTCGAACCTCAGTCGAGATTGCAGGACGTCGTCGAAATCAATCTTGCCCTTAATGCCTCCTGCCCCACTCACATCATCAAGAATGTTGTGGCGGAAACTGACGCCGTCGAGATGGAAATCACGCTTTTCCCGGGAAATAATACTGGAGCGTCTAGTCTCGTGCGCAATTATCGATGGGGCGCCACGAAGGAAACGGTCACCACCATAACTCCAAGCACGATTTTGGGGAAGGTTGGGGTTGATCGCGTAGACTTCGTGAAGATTGACGTAGAAGGATTTGAGCCTGAAGTTATAAGGTCACTTCTGCCTCTGCTGCGAGCAAAGCGTATCGGTAAACTGCTTCTGGATTATCACACGCAAATTTTGAGTGTTCGTGGCATTGACCCGCAGCCCACTCACGATGCGGTCCTCGCAAGCGGCTACAAGGCGGACGGCCAGGTCAAATTCGGGTATGTAATGTACACTGCGTAATCAGCTTGCGCAGAGAACAATGAAGCTTAAGTGCTTCAGGCGATCTTCTCGCGCTCCTTGATCGTTGTTCCATAGCGATTACCGTGCTTAGCGGCGAATTAGGTATCAACCCTGTCCCGGTCGTCCGCGCGCAGGCCGCAGGTGAACGGCGTTAAGTCGGGAACGAGATGATCAAAGACAGTTCCGTCCCGCAAACGATGAAAGCTGTTGTAGCTCACGCCGGTTCACGCGATCATTACCAGCTCGCGCTCGCGCTCTACGAAGCGGAGCAATTGGCCAATCTTGTCACCGAGTTGTACGTTTCACCGAGGATCGTCGAAGCGTTGGCTGCGCTGGGCCTTGGAACTCTGTCCCGTTTCCTGGCGAAGCGATCAGCTGCGGGTCTCGATCGCCCGCATATCCGGGCGATGCCCAGGACGCTTCTCAGTCAAAGGCGAGCAGGGTCCAGTCCGAACCCGGCGGCCCACTGGGCGGCGGGGGACAGCGCGATTAGCCGAGCGGCCCTGTCGCAAGCCCGAAAGCTGAACGCCGCGCTGTTCCTGTACAGCTACTATGCTTACGAAGCTTTCACCGAAGCAGGTTCGCTCGGCATACCACGCATTTTGTTCCAGTTGCATCCCCATCCTGTTGTCTGCAGGCGCATCTTCGAAGAGGAGATGCGCCGCGTTCCTGCGGCCGCCGCGTCCATCGGGCGCGAAAAGGAAATGCTTATTGGCGAGCGCGAGTTGGAGCGGCTGGCGCAGGAGTCGGCGCTTGCCGACCACATCGTCGTCGCGAGCAGTTTCACCAAGCGGACGCTGATCGAGCAGGGGATCAGCGAGGCGCGCGTTTCGGTCATTCCGTACGGGGTCGACGTCGAAGCATTTCCCACCCGTACCACTCCGCCGCCGTCCGGAGGCCCCCTCCGTATCGTGTTCGTGGGCTCGTTCGTGCAGCGCAAGGGTATGTCCTACCTGCTCGACGCCGTGGCGGCGTTTCCCGCAGGCGATGTGAAATTGATCGTCGCGACGCGCAAGATCGATTGGCCCGAACTTCCGGCGTTCGCCCGTTCGGACAGGGTTGAGTTCAAGCTCGGCCTGTCGCGTGACGAACTGGTCCAGCTTCTTCACGGCTGCGACGTCTTCGCGCTGCCGTCGTTGATCGAAGGTTTCGGACTGGTGATCACCGAGGCGATGGCCACCGGCCTCCCCGTAATCGCGACCGATCACACGTGCGCGGGCGATATCGTCGAAGGCGGCGAAACCGGCTTTGTCGTCCCCATCCGCGACGCCGCGGCCTTGATCGCTGCTATCCAAAAGTGCCTGGACCGGCGAACGGAGCTGTTCGCCATGGGGCAGAAGGCGTCCGAGGCGGCGCGCAGATTGACCTGGCCCTTGTTCCGCCGGAACGTCAGCGACCACTACCGGAGCCTCATGGAGCGGCGTTAGTTCGCCGACCTGTTTGGGCTTTTGACATTCCGCGGCTAGAGGGCGTCTCGGCGTCCAGGTAGAGAAACATGCGACCTAAGCGCCAAGCCCACGATTAGCGGAACGACGTTTAGCGAAATGAACGCCCTCCTTCCCTACATGATTGTCGACGCTGGGCTCGTTCTGGCGATCGCCGTCCTATCGGCGCGGCGGATCACGTTTTTTCACCCGCTGACCTTCTACCTATTCTTTCACGCGTTCGCGTTCAGCCTGCGGGCTTTCGAGCTCTACAACGGCAAATACCCGATGTATTTTGGGTTGAACTCCTACGCTTATTACAGCGCTGTCACGGTGGACGAATTCGTGCGGGGCCTGATCGTCGCGGACGTGTCGCTCCTACTGTTTGCCATCGGGTGTTTCGCCGCCGGCGCCACGCCGACCCGGCCGCGTGTGGTGCAGCCGTTCAATGACAAGCTGCTGCGCATATTCTTGATGACTTTGTTGCCGATCAGTTTCGGCCTTCTGGCCTATCGCAGGTTCGGCGGCGACGAAGCGCAGGATCTGCTCGGTGAATATGATCTGCTCCCGATCATCGGTGGCGTATGGCCGATCGCCTTGGTGGCGCTCGGCATCGTGCGCTACGGCGCGCGCTGGCCATGGGTGGTCGCCGCCGCAGTGTATTTCGCGTTTGTGGGAACGCAAGGGTACCACCGCTTTCAGCTGCTCCTCCCGATTATCATGTTGTTCGGCATATACCTTGCGCGCCGGCGCTACGCCTGGCCCGGCCCCGCGGCATTGGCGGTACTCATGGCCGCAGCGATCATCTTCCCCAGCCTCAAGCCGTTCGGCACGGCCGTCCAGAAGGAGGGGTTGGCGGCCGGCGTGCAGACTGTGTTCGAAACCCAGCAGGGCCTTGGCGACCCCTACGCATCGCGCACCGACATGTTCTTCGATCAGTTCGCCGGAAGCATGACGCTGACCGACGCTCTGGGATCACCGTTGCTGGGGCAGTCCTATCTGGCGCTGCTAACCCTGCCGATCCCCCGCGCCTTGTGGCCCGACAAGCCGTCGCTCGGCGCAACCGCCGTTGCGATTTCGGCTCCGGGGCGTCCATTCCAGCAGGAAGGACGGATCGTCACTGTGATCGGGGAGTCCTACCTCAATTTCGGCTACGTCGGCATTCTCATAATCATGAGCGGGCTTGGATATTTTCTGACCCGTCTGTACCGGCGCGCCTTCTCGATCCCCGAACTCGATCCGTACAAAGTTGCGTATATCGGCTTCATGACATCGTACCTGCAGGCGTTTCGCGACGGTCTCCTTTCACTCGTCCTGTTCAGCCTGATCGCCATGGGACCATTGTTCATCTTCACATTCTTGAACCGACGAGCGAACAAGAAGGCCGGCGCACGCTTGGACGGCGGAGGACGCGTCCTCGCGACCGCATGAAGATCGTCCATGTGGTGAACCGCTGCGTTCCCGGAGAATATTTGGGCGGTGTCGAACGCGTGGTGCTCGATCTTGCAACCGCGCAGGCGCAAAGCGGCGCCGATGTCACTATTGCCGCGTATTCGTCCTCGCCTTCGGCTGACCGGGTGATCGAGGAACGCCTTCGCATCCGGTATTTCGGCGGCAGGACGCTGCTGGGTGTCGTGTCTTCGCCACCGATGTTCGCGGCGCTGGGCGCGGAGGCTCCGCCGTTCGACGTCCTCCACGCGCACGCGACGTTTCATCCGTTGAACTGGGAAGCGGCGCGGCTCGCGGCGGCGCGAGGCCGGTCGATCTTCTTTCACGCGCACGGCGCTCTCGACCCGCGGCTGATCCGGGGCGCAAGTTTGCGGACGCTGAAGAAGAAGGCCTACATCGCCCTGGTCGAGCGCCGGAACCTGAACGGCGCCAACGCGGTGTTCGCCTTGTCGACGCAGGAAGAACAGCAGCTGCGCGAAATGGGTGTGTCCGCGCCGATCGAGATCGTTCCTAACGGCGTCGCCCCGCCGCCGGTCGGCACCGTCGCGGGCGGGCTGCGTCTGCGGCATACGCTGGGCATCGATCCGACGGCACCCGTGGTGCTTTATCTCGGCCGGATCGTCGCCAAGAAGCGGATCGAGGCGATCATCCAAGCGCTGGCGTTGCTGCCCAGTTCAGGACCCGCGGCGTGCCTCCTGATCGGCGGAAACGAGGACGAGCCGGACTACGCACGGACGCTGCGCGCGCTGATCGAAGAACTAGGCTTGCGCGCGCGGGTCCACTGGCTGGGTTTCCTGAAAGAAGTGGACAAGCCGGACGTGTTCGCCGCCAGCAACGTCTTCGTTCACGCCTCGGAATCCGAGGGGATGGCCATGTCCATCCTTGAAGGAATGGCGGCCGGGCTCCCGACGCTCGTGACGCCGGGGTGCTACATGACGGAGGCGAGCGCGGCGGGTGCGGTTCTGGAGACCGCCGGCGATCCGCAGGCGATCCGCGCCGGGCTGGCGAAACTCACGGAAGACGCCGGCCTTGCCGCTCGCATCGGCCAACATGGGCGAGCCTATGTGGCTGAGAACCACGGTTGGCCCGCCTTGGCAAAGCGCGTGCTCGCCGCCTATGACCAATACTCGCACAACCAAGCGGACGGACATACGTCTCGCTGATGGTCTTCGTGGCCGGGAAGTCGCTCGTTAAATGAAGCAAGTCATTCAGGATCTGTCCGAAGGCGCCACCACGCTTATCGACGCGCCCGCGCCGCAGGCCGGAAGGGGTAAGGTGCTGATCGACACGCGGGTAAGCCTGGTTTCGGCGGGAACCGAGCGCATGCTCATGCAGTTCGGCCAGGCCTCGATGCTCAGCAAGGCGCGGCAGCAGCCCGACAAGGTTAAGCAGGTCATCGACAAAGCGCGTTCGGACGGCGTGCTGACGACCATCTCCGCCGTGCGCTCCAAACTGGCTCAGCCGATACCGCTTGGCTATTCCAACGTCGGGATCGTCCGTGCGGTCGGCGGTGGCGTGGACGGCCTGCAGCCCGGTGACCGGGTCGTTTCGAATGGGCCCCACGCCGAAGTGGTCGCGGTTGCCCGCAATCTCGTCGCGCGCATCCCGGACGGGGTGTCCGACGAGGCGGCATCGTTCACCGTGCTCGCGAGCATTGGCTTGCAGGGCATACGCCTTGCCGCGCCGACCATCGGCGAGGTCGTAGCGGTGATCGGAACCGGGCTGATTGGACTGCTCACCGTGCAGATGCTGCGTGCGAACGGCTGCCGCGTGCTTGCCATCGACACCGACCCGGCGCGGCTGGCGCTGGCCGAGGCGTTCGGGGCGGTGCCGTGCAATCCTGCGGCCGGCGGCGATCCGGTGCAGGCCGGCATCGCTCTGTCGGCAGGGCAGGCCGGCGTCGATGCGGTGATCATCACGGCGTCGACCAAGTCGAACGACGTGATCGGCCAGGCTGCACGCATGTCGCGCAAACGGGGGCGCATCGTTCTCGTGGGCGTCGTCGGCCTCGAACTGAACCGCGCCGAATTCTATGAAAAAGAGCTGAGCTTCCAGGTGTCCTGCTCCTACGGACCAGGCCGGTACGACCCGGCGTACGAGGACGGGGGGCAGGACTATCCGATCGGATTCGTGCGCTGGACGCAGGGACGCAATTTCGACGCGGTGCTCGACCTGATGGCGGCGGGCGGCATCGTCGTGGACAGGCTGGTCACACATCGTTTTCCCATTGAAGCCGTCGAGGACGCCTATGCGGCGCTCGGCTCCGAAGCGGCCGCCCTCGGCATTTTGCTCGAGTACGCGTCCGCGCCCGCGGCGCGCGCGGCGACGCGGATCGAGCGCAGGCCGACTCAGCAGGGCGGACCCGGACGCGCGGTGATCGGATGCATCGGCGCGGGTAATTTCGCGTCGCGCGTGTTGATCCCGGCGCTCAAGGAGGCGGGCGGAACGCTCGATACGATCGTGTCGTCGGGCGGGTTGTCCGGCGCGATTGAGGCAAACAAGTCGGACTTCCGCGTCGCCTCGAGCGATGTCGAAGATATCTTCGGTAACGACGCAATCGACACCGTTTTCGTTCTGACGCGTCACAGCAGCCACGCCGGCCTGGCCGCCACTTCGCTGGCGCGCGGCAAGCACGTCTTCGTCGAAAAGCCGCTTGCCGTGGACACGGCCGGGCTGGATCAGGTGCGCGCTGCGCTGGCGGGACAGCCCGACCGATTGTTGATGACGGGCTTCAACCGCCGCTTCGCGCCGCTGACGGTTCGAATGAAAAACGCGATGGGCAAAACCTCGTCGCCCAGCGCGCTGATCATCACGGTGAACGCGGGAGCATTACCGCCGTCCCACTGGACGCTGACCCCGGAGGAAGGCGGCCGCGTCATCGGCGAGGCCTGCCATTTCGTCGATCTCGCGCGCCACCTGGTCGGCCAGCCGATCACGGGCGTCACCGCGACCGGCCTGCCCGCGGCGGCCGGAACGCATCCGTCGGGGGACAGCGCCACGATCGTACTGACTTTCGCCGACGGCTCCGTCGCCACGATCCTCTATCTCGCGAATGGTGCCGCGGAGTTCCCCAAGGAGCGTATCGAACTGTTCAACGCGGGGCGCATATTGCGCATCGAAAACTTTCTGAAGCTCGAGGCGATCGGGTGGAAAGGCGTCAAGAACGAGAAAGCCTGGCGCCAGGACAAGGGGCACGCCGCCTGCGCCGCCGCCTTCCTCGAAGCCGTACGAACCGGCGGCCCCGCCCCCATCGCGGCCGATGAACTGTTCGAAGTGCACGAAGCCACGATCGAGGCGGCGCGCCAACTGAGCGCAGGCGCGCCGAACAGCTGAATGTCGGGAATGAACGCGCTGATCCGCGCAGGCCTGATCGCGCGGACGTCCGCCCGGCTCGGCCTCCGCAACGTCGCCGCGGTGGCGTTGCACCGCGTCAAGACGCGCGTGCGCCGCGACACGCGCGTGTCCGAACTTCCCCCCGGCCCCTTGTTTAGGCCGCGGACGTGTGCCGCGGAGCCGCATGTCGCCGACGCCCACGCCGTGCTGCGGCGTGCCGAGCGCATCGGGGATGGCGAGCTTCAGATCTTCGGCGATCACTGGGTGCGCCTGGGGTTCCCGTTCCGGTGGCGGGAGAACGTTCTGCCGCAAAGCGCCAACGGGTACGACATAAAGGGCGTCTGGGAAGCGTCGCGGTTCGGCTGGGCGGTCGATCTCGCCCGCGCGCACCAAGCGGCGCCGGGCGCCGGACACCTCGCGCGGCTCGAAGCCAACATAGAAAGCTGGATCGCCGAGCATCCCCCGTTTCGCGGCGACAATTGGTCTTGCGGCCAGGAAGCGTCCATCCGGGTCCTCCATCTGTTGCTCGCCCATCAGGTCTTGTCGGGCGAGACGGCGCTTACCCCTCGCTTGGCCGCGCTCGTCGCACGTCACCTCGGGCGGATCGAACGAACCTTGAGCTACGCGGTCGCGCAGCAGAACAATCACGCGACGAGCGAAGCCGCCGCTTTGTTCGTTGGCGGTGCCGTTCTCGCCGGACACATGGATACCAGCGGTGCGCCGCGCCGCTGGGAGGAGTTGGGGCGGCGCACGCTGGAACACACGGTCGCGGGTCTCGTCATGCCTGACGGCGGGTTCGCGCAATATTCGACCAACTACCATCGCCTGATGCTGGACACGTTGTGCCAGGTCGAACTCTGGCGCAGCCGGCTCGGGCGACCTCCCTTTTCGGAGCGATATCGTGAACGCTGCCGGGCAGCGACGCGCTGGCTTGGCGCAGTCACGAACGCGGCGACAGGCGCGGCGCCCAACCTTGGTCACAACGACGGGGCGCAGGCCTATCGCCTGACCGACGCCCCCTACGCCGATCACCGACCAAGCGTGGCGCTTGCGGCCCGCCTCTTCGAAGGCGCGGCACCGGCCGCCGACAATTCGCTCCCCCTCGCCGAGAAGATTTATGACAAGACGTCCCGGGTTTTCCCAGATTTCGGCCTGGCCCTGATCAATCCCGACCCGGCAGGCGGCGGGTCGTACGCGTTCGTCCGTTTTCCCGTGCGCCGTTTCCGCCCCGCACAGGCCGACATGCTGCACTTCGATCTGTGGACCGCGGATGGCGAGAACCTGC